>CAYRWE010000349.1:0-4751 GCA_964427655.1 uncultured Solibacteraceae bacterium
CGCCGACCCAATCGTAGTCATTGAACAAGGCTTCGACCTGAAGGGGCATGGTCATGGTCAGACCGCGAACATGGCCGGAAACCACCGCGACCGCGCCGAACTCTCCCATCGCGCGGGCGTTGCACAGCAGCACGCCGTACAGCAGTCCCCATCGGATGTTCGGCAGCGTCACGCGCCGGAAGATCTGCCATCCCGTGGCTCCCAGCGTCAGTGCGGCCTCCTCCTCGGTCGATCCCTGTTCCTGCATCAATGGTATCAGCGTGCGGGCGACGAAGGGGAAGGTGACGAACACGGTCGCCAGGATCAGCCCGGGCAGGGCGAAGATGATCCGCACCCCGGCACGGTCGAGCATCGGCCCGAGCCAGCCATTGGCGCCGAACAGCAGCACCCACACCAGGCCGGAGATGACCGGCGAGACCGAGAAGGGCAACTCGATCAGTGTGATCAGCAAGCCACGGCCGGGAAACCGAAAACGGCCGATGCACCACGCGGCGGCCACCCCGCAGACCGTGTTGAGCGGCACGCTGACCGCGGCAACGATGAGGGTGAGTTCGATCGCCGCGACCGCATCGGGTTCGACCAGAGCCTCGACAACAGCGCCCAGCCCGTGGGCGAAGGCTTCGACGAACACCACCACCAGCGGCAACAGCAACAGCACTGCCAGCAGAAGGATCGTGAGCGCGATCAGCCCGGCCCGGGTTGCCGGCCGTTCGGTGGTGCATACAGGCTGCGCGCCGGCGATGACAGGAACAGGGCTCATGACGGGCGCCTCGCCATCCGCCATTGCAGCCAGTTGAGCAGCAACAGAATGCCGAACGACGCCAGCAACATCACCAACGCCAAGGCGGCAGCGCCGGCGTAGTCGAGTTGCTCCAGGCGAATCACGATCAGCAGCGGGGCGATCTCACTGATCATCGGCATATTGCCGGCGATGAAGATCACCGAGCCGTACTCGCCGATGCCACGCGCCAGGGCGGCGGCGAATCCAGCCAGCAACGCGGGCACCAGTGCCGGCAGCACGACCCGACGTAACGTCTGCGCCCGGCTGGCACCAAGCGTCGCGGCGGCCTCTTCTGCCTCCAACGGCAAGTCCATCAGCACGGGTTCGAGCGTACGAACCACAAAGGGCAGGCCGACAAAGACCAGCGCCACCAGAATTCCAAGCGGCGTATAGGCGACCTTGATGTCGAGCGGCATCAGCAGAATGCCGATCCAGCCCTTGGGCGCAAACAGCGCGGTCAGGGCGATTCCGGCCACCGCGGTCGGCAGCGCAAGCGGCATGTCGATCAGCGAGTCCGCCAGGTTGCGGCCCGGAAAGCGATAGCGGACCATCACCCAGGCGACGAGCAGGCCGAACGGAACATTGACGGCGGCGGCAAGCACCGCTGCCCCGAAGCTCAGCCGCAGTGCCGCCAGCACCCGGGGTTCCGCGATCGAATGCCACACCCCCGCGACGCCCAGGGTCCAGGGTCGCAGCACCAGCAAGGCGAGCGGCAGCACCACGATCAACGACAGCCAGGTGAGCGTGATCCCCATGGTCAGCGCGAACCCCGGCAGCGCGGAACGGCTGGCCCGGAAACTCATCTTCCCGGCGTGAATATGCGGTCGAACATCCCGCCATCGGCGAAATACCCGGCCTGCGCGGTGTCCCAACCGCCGAAATCCTGGATCGTCGCCATCGGCATCGTCGGATAGCGTTCGGCGTACTGTCCCAGTACGTCGGGGTCACGCGGACGATAGTAGTGCTTTGCGATGATGGCCTGAGCCTGCCGCGTGTAGAGAAATTCAAGATAGGCCGTCGCGGCGGCGCGGCTGCCCTTGCGGTCGACGACGCGGTCGACCACCGATACCGGCGGCTCGGCGAGAATGCTGAACGATGGATAGACGATCGCGTAGGCATCCGGGCCGAATTGCCGGCGCGCCAGCCAGGCCTCGTTCTCCCATGCCAGAAACACGTCACCAAGGCCGCGTTGGACAAAGCTGTTGGTGGCACCGCGGGCGCCGGTATCCAGCACCGGCACCTGGCGGAACAGGCGACGCATGAAGTCCTCGGCGGAGGCCTCGGTCGCGCCGGGCTGGCGTTGCGCCCAGGCCAGCGCCGCCAGGAAGTTCCAGCGCGCGCCGCCCGAGGTCTTCGGGTTCGGCGTTATCACCGCCACATCGGGCTTGAGCAGGTCCGGCCAGTCGCGCACACCCTTTGGATTGCCGGCGCGCACCAGGAACACGATCGTGCTGGTGCACGGCGTGGCATTGTCCGGCAGCCGTTTCTGCCAGTCCGTCGCAACCACACCGCGGCGCGCCAGCGCATCGATATCGGCGGCGAGCGCGAGCGTCACGACGTCGGCCTGCAGCCCTTCCAGCACGGCACGCGCCTGGTCGCCGGACCCGCCATGCGACTGGTTGATCGTGATCCCCTCGCCGGTCTTCTCGCGCCACGCCGTGCTGAAGGCCGGATTGACCTCGCGGTACAGTTCCCGGGTCGGGTCGTAGGACACATTCAGGAGCGTCGTCTGGGCTGCCACGGCGCGTCCGGCCGCGGCGAGCAGTCCGCCGGTTGCGCCGATTATCGCACGGCGGGTCAGAGTGAAATGCGACATGGCAGTACTCCGCTCGGCACAGTGGAAAACCGCGAGGTTGGCATCATCGCTGGCGAAGCGCAGGCGCGGCATGACCGGCCAGAAGAACCCTTATCTCTCCCCCCGTTGCGAGCCTGCCGGCCGAAGCATATTAACCATTTGAAAACTGTGCAATATCCCATTGCACGACTTCATAAAAGAGTTTTGGGCAACTGCCCACGAACAGTTGAGATACGCGCGCTGCTCCGCTACGCTGCCCGCATGTGCGAACTGCTCGGCATGAGTGCCAATGTCCCAACCGATATCTGCTTCAGCTTTGCCGGCCTGATTCGCCGCGGCGGCCAGACCGGACGCCACGCCGATGGCTGGGGCATCACCTTCTATGAAGGCAAGGGATGTCGCGCATTCCACGATCCGCGGCCAAGCGCGGAGTCCGAGGTCGCGCACTTCCTGCGCGACTATCCGATCCGCAGCAATGTGGTGATCTCGCACATCCGCCGCGCCAATCGCGGCCGAATTGCGCTCGAAAACACGCATCCGTTCACCCGCGAATTGTGGGGCCGGGCCTGGACCTTTTGCCACAATGGCCAATTGCGCGGCGTCAAGCGGCTGGCGCTCGGGCACAGCCGTCCGGTCGGGACGACGGACAGCGAGCACGCATTCTGCTGGATGCTGGATACGTTGCGGGCACGCTGGGCGCGACCGCCCGGTGCGCACAGCCTCGCCACAGCGATCGGGGAACTGTGCGGCCGGCTCGCCACGATGGGTGTGTTCAACATGCTCCTGACCGACAGCCGCACATTGTACTGCTACTGCACCACCCGGCTTGCCTGGATTACCCGGCGGGCTCCGTTCGGGCCGGCGACACTGTTGGACGAGGACCTCACTATCGATTTCGCCAGACATACCACCCCCGATGACGTCGTGACGGTCGTGGCGACACGCCCGCTGACCCGTAACGAGGTCTGGACGTCCATGCCGCGCGGCACCTTGTGCCTGTTCCGGGACGGCGAACGCGTCGATGTCGACCGCGCCACGACGTCGCACCCGGTCAAGCCGTCGCAGGGAGGGCTGCCGCCCGTCATAGAGCGCCCGCGGCCCCCGATGCGGCTATTGTTGGAGCGGGTCGGGCCGGAAATGGAAGCGGCGACTCTGGCCGCGCTGGTGAAGCCGGGGCGAGTACCGAACCGGCAACCTGGCGCTGAAGGTGCTGGCAACCGGGGGGATCTATCTAGCTGGAGGCAGGCGATTGGCGCCGCAACTCCAGGACAGCGCCTGCGAGCGCGCATTCACCGCCAAAGATCGCCCGGCTGACATGCTCACTTTGGTGCCGGCGCACGTCATTACGGTCAACGCCGCGCTGCTTGGTGCTCCGATCCATGGGCTGGAGCAGGCAGCACGACAGAACTCGACGGGACCGCCCGCTGAAGCCCAGACACGACACGCTGCAAGCCCATAGTCGGCGCCCGTATCTAACTGGCCGGACGCTTACGTTGTCTCGCAAGTGTCGCTCAAGCAACTGCTCGAAGCCCCCTTCGATGGTACCCGCAAGGTGGTCGATGTTGCGCTGGCCACCAACATGATCTCGGTGGGGTTGGACATATCGCGGCTCGGCCTGATGATCGTGCAGGGGCAGCCCAAGACCGCCGCCGAGTACATCCAGGCAACCAGCCGCGTCGGCCGCGATTACCACCGGCCCGGCCTCGTCGTGACCGTGCTGAACCTGCACAAGCCGCGCGACCGCATGCACTACGAGCAGTTCGGGCATTTCCACCGAACCTTCTATCGCGCCGTGGAGGCCACCAGCGTCACGCCGTGGGCCGCACGTGCGCTGGACCGCGCTCTGGCTGCCGTGGTGGTCACGATCGCCCGGTACATCGAGCCAACGCTGACGCCCGAAACGGCCGCGCAGGAACTGCAAGACCATGACCCTGTTTGGGAACTTGTCTGTGACACCCTGCTGAAGCGGGCGCCGGCGGGCCTCGTGGCAGGCGGTCATGCAGCGCTGCGCGACGCCATCGAGGGCCTGTTGCGCGACTGGGTCACCGTGGCCGAGGAGATGACCCGCAACGGTGGCGCCTTCAACTATGGGAGACAGCCGCACCACCTGCTCTACGATCCCCTCGATCCCGCCAAGCTGGAGCGGCTTGGGGTGTTCCAACTTTCGTCCCGTTG
>CAYRWE010000350.1:0-4713 GCA_964427655.1 uncultured Solibacteraceae bacterium
ACTTTGAAGAACAGGTTGGTGCGGCTCATGGGGCTAGCGTCCTCTACCCTCTATACTAGGGGAATGGCTTGTGCCATTTGCGAGACACGGCGTCCACGCCGCTTTTGCCCGGGCGTGCGCGGCGACATCTGTTCGATCTGCTGTGGAACCGAACGCGAGGTCAGCGTCGATTGCCCATTGGACTGTCCTTATTTGGAGGACGCGCATAAGCACGAGCGGCGCCCGCCGCTCGATCCCGAACAGGTGCCCCATCGCGACATCCGCGTCTCGGATGAGTTCATGATAGCCAACCAGGATCTGTGCATGTTCCTGGGCCAGGTGCTGGGGCGGTCCGCGCTGGAGACCTCCGGGGCCGTGGATTCGGATGTGCGGGAGGCCTTGGAGGGCTTGATCCAAACCTATCGTACGCTCGAAAAGGGCGTGTATTATGAAAGCATTCCGGCCAATCCCCTGGCTGCGCAAGTCTTCCGGGACGTGCAGGCAGCCGTGGCGGAGTTCCGCCGGGAGGAGCCGCGCCGCACCGGCATGTCCCGCACCCGCGATGGCGACGTTTTGGGAATCCTGGTCTTCTTCCAGCGGGTGGGCCTGGACCACGAGAACGGCCGCAAACGCGGACGCGCCTTCATCGCCACCCTGCAACAGTTTCACTCCGAGGCAGCCCCGGAAGGCGAAGCCGCATCGCCTTCGTCGCTCATTTTGCCTTGAGGCCGGACAGGCCGGATTTTTTCCACCAGACAGGCGCGTTTGCGGCCGGTCGAGACCACTTGCGCGGTATATTTGCGCGTGTCGTTGACTAATAGCTCTATGGAGCGCTCCGCCGGGTAATCGAAGGTCAGCAAATGGCCTTCTTCCATGTCGAGCAGGTCTCCCACCGTGAGAGTGGGGCCTTCCAGGCGAGCCTCCACTTGAAGGTTGGCCTCCCGCAGGAAACTCAGCACGCGCCGTTGCTCGCTTTCGCTGGCGCGGGTCTTGCGCACCGACCACTGTTGATCGAACTTGTGCCGCATCATCTTGATGACAATCGAGGGCATGCCGATGTTCATCATGCCCACGGTTTCGCCGATGCGGACTTCCACGCCGATTGAGACCACGGCCTCGTTGGGCGCCAGAATATGGAGCAATTGCGGCTCGGTCTCCACGGATTCGATGGTGAACTCGACCTCCGTGACGCCCTTCCAGGCCTCCCGCAGGTCGTGCAGGATGATGCGGAACAGGCCGTCCAGCAGGCGCTGTTCGATCTCCGTTATATCGCGCTGGATGTTGGCCGAAGACTTCCCCGTGCCGCCCAGCAACATCTCGAGGATGGGAAACACCAGCGAGGGGTTCAGCTCCAGCACGCCGTTGCCGTCATACGGCCGCAACCCCAGCGAAACCATGCAGGTGGGCGAGGGCAGGCCATCCAGAAACTCGGCATAGGAGAGCTGTTCCACGCTCACCAGATTGACGGTGAGATAAGAGCGCAGATAGGCCGAGAGACTCGAGACCAGGTTGCGGACGAAGGTATCGTGGAGCAGGTGGATGGCGCGGACCTGCGACTTGGGGATGCGGTCCGGCCGGCGGAAATCGAATAAGACGGCGGGCGTTTCGCGCTTGCTCTGGAGATTCTGAAATACCGCATCGATTTCCTGCTGCGAGAGCTCGCGGTTCATGCCTGGTTCATCTATCGGTTGGAGAAGGCGAGAGCTTTAGACGGGGCGGCCACAAAAAGGCTTTCGGCGGCGGCTTTGACGGTGCGCAGAGCGTCGTTGCCGGCAATCACGACCACCATGTGGGCGGCATCCAACGGGTTACGCGCGGCGAGCAGAAGAGCGTCGCGTTCGGAGGCGTGCAGGGCGCCATCCAGAAGGAAGGCGGCGCCGGAGTAATCCAGATCCAGGCGACCCGCCCAAGCGCCCAGAGCGGAGTTGGCTTCCGGGCGGCCGATGAAGATCACGTCGCGGTGGGCGAGCAGCTCCTCGGTGGCTTCGAAGTCCTTGAATATCGGCACCGCGCTCTCGTACTGGTCGAGAAGGCGGCTCTCGAGTAGCTCGGCGGCATAGCGGTTGGCACCGGCTTCCCGGCCGGTCCCATAGACCAGGACGGCGGAGGCCAGCCGGCCATTGATGTTCTCGACCAGGTATGCCGGGCCGGGGCCGGGGTCGGGAACCTGGAAGGGCACGCCCGCGGCCTGCAGGAACGCAGCCCCGGTAGCGGGCTGGCCGGCGTGGGTGGCGAAGAAACCGGTCATCAGCTTGAAGAAGGCATCGTCGCCTCGGCTGCGGCGCAGACCATCCAGGAACAGCACGCCGCGCGCTTCCGCCACACGAAAGGCGTCGTACTGCTCCAGTTGCAGGCCGCGGAACCGGATGCGCCACGCATCCATGGAGCGTTCCGGATCGGCGGAATTGAGCGCGCGCCAGTAGGCCGCGGAACCGGCCGCCAGCCAGATATCCGCATCCGAGGCGGGAAGAACCCAACCCTTCCACAGGCGGTCCGCGAAGCCGGCCTGCCGGGGGGCGGGCGGAGCCGCCCCCGCCGCGCGGGCGCCCGCTGCCAGAGCGGCCGGGGCGTCCCCGGTAAAGAGCTGATAACCCGAGGGAAAGAGGCCATTATCGCGGCCGCTGCCCGGCGCGACCCATTCGCGCTGGTTGGGCTTGCCGATAGCGGCCCACAGCATGAAACGCGAGGCCATATCGGCGGTCACCACCTTGGCGTCCATGGTACTCGCGCTGACCAGGGGAGCGGTGCGGAAAGCCAGGAAACCGAACTGTTCGTCGATCTGGCCGCGGTAGCGGCGATAGAGGTCCTGCCAGACCAGGTCGCGGGATTCGGGAACGTAGGGCACGTACTCGGGGAACGCATGCGGATCGGGCATGGTTTCGAGGCGCACGGCCAAGTCCTTGGCGTTGTTGTCGCTCCAGAAGAAGCCGGGGGTATCGCCAAACCATTCGTCGCGGGAACTGCGCCACAGGCGGGTGTGGGTGGTGCCCAGCTCGTACATGGCGACCTCGTTGGTCTTGGCATCGGCCATCAGCCACTCGTTGGTGTAGAGGCCGTTGTTGCGCGTGCCCAGGCGCTGGACCATTTCGTCGATATTGGCCGAGTACTGGATGGCCATGCGCGCGCGGAAGGCCACCGGGGTCCCCTGGATGTTAAAAGGCGTCTGCTGGATGGTGGTCTCAGCCAGCACCATGCCGGCATCGTTCTGATACCAATCGGTGCCGCTCTCGATGCCCCCGGGATAGCTCTCGATAAGCATGCGATGGCCGCTGGCGGGCTGGATATCCAGCAGCACGTTGGTCTGCTCAGCGAGGGTCAGGGGCCACCAGGTGACGTGACCGATCACCATTTTGCCATCCCGCGTGGCGGGGCCGGTAGCGGCGAAGGAGCTGCAGCGGTCGCGGTGCGTGCGGCGCCGGCCGGACGCTTCGGCGGTGGCGGTCCCCGGGGCGGCATAGGACGGCGGCTGGAAAGTTAGGCCTTCTAGACCTGTCGGGGTGACCGCGACAGCCTGGGCCAGTTCGCTCAGTTCCACCTCGACATTGGCTACCACGATATCGGTGAGGTCGAGGCGGCGGCCCTGCCATGTGGCGCCGGCATCCGAGGCGCCATCGGCGATGCCGCGCATTTCTTCCAGAATCTCGCGATCGAAACCGCGCAGGAACAGCGCGCTGGCCGTAGTGCGGTACTGGCCCCACTGGTCGCGGGATCCCAGGTCGGCGGCGCAGCGGTCCAGGTACTCGGGGATCTCGCGAGCCATCAGATGGCCGTGTTGATAGCCGCGCTCATAGGGGGCGCCTTCGATATGGAGATAGATCCATCCGGCTGAAGGATAGCGGTAGGCGGGACCGAAGCTCGTAATGGCGTCGCGCACGGGCCAGGCGGCGCCGGAAGCCTCATCGAGGCTGACGCCTTCAAACCAGGCGCGGCCCTGAAACGCGCCGCCCAGGCCGGCGGTGAGGAGGATCTGATCTTGAGCGCGCGTGGCGGTGAAGCGGAGGGTGACGCGGGTCCACGGGCGGGTTCCGCCGAGGGAGGCGGAGTGGACGTCGAAAGGCACGGAAGCCATTGAGATGGCGGCGCCTATGGCGATGGGGGAACGGTCCAGATCGCGGACCGTCAGAGCCTCGGTGCGCACCCAGCCGCTGAGTTCGTAAGGGCGTCCGATAGAGAGCAGGACGGGCGCGGAGCGGACGCAGGCATCGGGATCGCCGGGAGCGGGTTCGACGCGCAGGGCGGTGCGCCCCTCACGGGCGGCTGCCGGGTCGGGCGTGGCGAGGCCGCGAACGGCTGTCCAGGAGGCGGCGGGCTGGTCGAACGGCGCCGAGAAGATGGGGGTGGCGGCGCGCGCGCACACGGCGGCCAGAAAATAGATAAGGACGCGGGACATCACAGCCCTCCTGGTGCTTCAGGATAACAGGGGGCCGCTTTCAGGGGAAAGTCAGGGATGAAGGAGCGGCTTTACCCGCCTGAGGGTGCCGTCCATCTTCTGAAGCGGCACTCGCGCATTATCGAATCCGGTAAACCGGATCGAGTTCCAGTAACGATCTCAGTAAGTTACCGAGGCGCCGAATGAGAGGAATGGCCATTCGAAGCATTTTACAGGCCTCCTTCTAATACCAACTCTGTCGAAATCCTACATCATTTGACGTATGGATTCAAGGAGATAATTCAGGTAATGTCGCTAGTATGTGAGTTGTCCGGTCGAGTTCACACGTGATCTGTCCGCTTTGG
>CAYRWE010000351.1:0-4710 GCA_964427655.1 uncultured Solibacteraceae bacterium
CCGTGCGCGTACTGGCGGGAGAAAGCCACTTCCAGCGCATGGTAAGTGGAGCTGGAGTCGTCGGCGATCAAGCCCACCGATCCGTAATTGCAGACGCCCGCCGAGTTACATGTAGTATACTGCCGGATCTTATTGTTGTTATTCGCGTTGACGCCCGGCCCGTAGATGCTGGGGTTAGCTTCGATAAAGCGCGGTAGATGGGTGCCTTTGTTGCCGACGTAGCGAACGTCGAGCAGATAGTCCTTGGCGATCGTCCGCTCGATGGAGAGATTCCAGTTCTGCGAATATGGCGGACGCATTCCCGATTGCACCGTAAGTACGGTGGCCGGTGCTACGAAATTCCCGGTGCCGAACGGAGTAGGGGAGCCGCCATAGGGATTGGCAAGGTCGAATCCGGGGCCGGGCAACTGGTACGCCTGCGTCCACGGCAGCGCGCTGATGGATGCCTGCAGGGGACCTCCGGTGCCGTTGGTGAAACCATCGTAGAAGATGCCGTAGCCCGCCCGTACCGTGGTTTTGTTGTCGCCGAACGGATCCCAGGCCAGGCCCACGCGGGGCATGAACTCCTTATAATCGATGTTCGCGATACCCCCCGGTACGCCCGGATCACCGGGGAACAGCAAGCCTTCCGGCGCGTTCGGATAGACCTTCGATTGTTCACCCGGCGCCCATGCGTTCATGCGATTCCGAATGTCGACGTAAGGCGTGTTGATCTCATATCGCACGCCGTAGTTGAGAGTCAGGCGCGGGCTGATGCGAAACTCATCTTGTGCATATCCGGCGCCGACCCATTTTCGAAGCCCGCGGTTGAAGTCGCCGCCACCCTGAAAGAACTGCACCGATTGCCCGAGCAGGAAGCTGGCGAAAGAATCGCTGGCCGGGAAAGGGGCGAACACGAAGAAGCCGTTGGTGGCGATTCCGAGGGTGGCATTGATCTGCTCGCGAGTGAGATCGGCGCCGAACTTGAGGTTGTGCCGGCCGCGAGTCAGGGCCAAGGAGTAAGATCCCTGATAATCGTTCTGATACGTGTTCTGCGGCCCCGTAATTGGATTGCCTAGCGATGCGTAGCCGCTAACGATGAGGTAGGGAACGCCGTCGTTCAATCCCAGGGTAGGCTGGTATTGGAAACCGAGGCTGCTGCCCGGCGTGTGGTTTACCGCCTGTCCGTTGTCGAACACATTGCGGAGGAACGAGACGCGAACAGTTTGCACGGCGCCGGGCGAAATCAAGTGGACCCAGGAAGCGGTGGCGGAGTGGGTGACGATTGCGTCGGTGACCGGAAAACCGGGGATCCCAGCGCCGGCAATGGGCAGCGGGTCGAACTGGTTCAGAGACGATGTGGAGAACCGCGCGAAGAGTTGGTCGCCGGCACCGAAGTAGTGATCCAGACGAAAGCCGCCCTGGTCGTAATTAGTCGATCCGAGCTGCGTGGATTCAAACACGTTGGTGCCGATATTGGGCAGGGGATACAGCTTCGCCGCCTGTTGAGCGATGGGACTCTGCATGGCCGCCGGGATCTGGTTACCCGGGAACGGCTGCCCGGTAAACTCATTGATGAGAGGAGTTGGCTGTCCCGTGGAGGGATCGGTAAGTCCGGAGAAATCGCCTGTCCGCTCCGCGGCGGTGGGTACAATAGCGGCCTGTGTGCTGCCGTCGGAAAGACGCTGCCCTTCGTAGTAAACGAAGAAGAAGTCCTTGTCCTTGCGGACAGGTCCGCCCAGAGTGGCGCCGTATTGATTGCGGTGCAGCGGCTCGGTCTGCGCGGCGAAGAAATTGCGCGAGTCCATGGCGTTGTTCCGGAGGAACTCGTAGACGTCGCCGTGAAAACCATTGCTTCCCGCTTTGGTGACCACCGATGTCGTCGCGCCGCTGGTATTGCCGTACTCGGCGGGAGCGTTCAGGCTGAGAATCCGGAACTCACTGACGGCGTCCACCGGCGTTCGCAGCGCATATCCGCCGTTCACGCTGTCCACGTTGCTGGCGCCGTCGAGCAGGTAGTCGTTGGACTCGGGGCGCTGCCCATTGACCGCGTATGCCTGGCCGCTGCGCGCGATGCCGCCCGCCTGCGCAAGCCCGGCCGTCATGGGCGCGACTCCTGGCTGCAAGAGGCCGAGTTGCGTCAGGTCGCGTCCGTTCAGGGGAAGGTCACTCGCCTCCTTCTCCGAAACGACATTGCCGAGGGTCTGGCTGGTGTCCACAGTCACGGCTTCCCCGGTGACGTTCACCTCAGTGTGCCCGGTTTCCACTTCGAGCTTGATGGGGACGTGGACGGTGCGGCCGATATCGATGCGAATGCCCGAAGCCGAGAAGGCGGCAAAGCCGGCCGCGCTGGCCCGCAGGTCGTATTCACCGACCGGCAGAGAGAAATGGAAAGATCCTTCGCGCGACGAGAGTTGTTTGATGCCCAATCCCGTCTCGTGGTTGGTCACCGTTAGTGCCGCGGCGGACACAACTCCGCCCGACGCATCTCTAATTTCGCCTTCAAGTACGCCCACTGGATCCTGCGCGTGGGCACACCACAGCGAAAAGACAAATAACAAAACAAGTTTCCCTGAGTGCATAAGGTTGTCGTGATTTTACTGGAGACGCCGCGGGCTGACAATAGTGAAAACCGATTAGCTGGTCCCGCGTCGCTATATTACCGAGCTGCGGCCGGGAGGGAGCGTACGCAGCGCACAGACGCTCGATTAGTAGATTTCCATTATTGGCAGATGCCGTGCGTCTCGTGTATTCTCGGCTAAAGCATCGGAGGGTTGCATGGCTCACATTCGCGTACCCGAGGGATTGCCGGGCATTCTCGGTCCCATGGCAATCAGCCCGGAAACCACCAAAGCGCTTCGCGAACTGGCGGAGGTCCTGTTGCGAGGACCCAACACTCTGACTGCGGCGGAACGCGAAACCATTGCGACCTACGTCTCTTCGCAGAACGATTGCTGCTTTTGTCAACTGTCTCACGGCGCCGCCGCCGCGGAACATATGGGCGGCAACTACGAACTGATCGATCGGGTCAAGAGTGACTACGCCACGGCGGAGATTCCTGAGAAATTGAAGGCGCTGCTGGCCGTCGCGGGCAAGGTTCAGAAGGGCGGCAAGTACGTCACTCCGGAAGACGTAGAGCGCGCGCGAAGCGCCGGCGCAACCGACAAGGAAATCCATGACACCGTGCTGATCGCGGCCGCCTTCTGCATGTTCAACCGCTACGTCGACGGATTGGCTACGTGGCAACCATCCGATCCACAAGCCTACCGCGAAATGGGACAGCGGATGGCCCACGAAGGCTACATCCGGACGAACTGAGGCTTACCGAATGGCACACATTCAACTCCCCGAAGGACTGCCGGGTATTCGCGGTCCGCTGGTTTTCAGTCCGGCGACCACTCAGCCTCTATGTGACCTGGTGGAGGCCTTGCTCCGCGGTCCGAGCACGCTTACTTTGGCCGAACGCGAGATAATCGCGACTTATGTTTCCGCGCAGAACGATTGTTACTACTGCCAGACGAGCCATGGTTCCACGGCAGCGCAACATCTGGGTGGCGGCTCCGCGGAATATGAACTGATCGGTCGGATGAAGCTCGATTGCGAGACGGCTCCACTCTCGGACAAAATGAAGGCTCTGCTGGCCATTGCCGGCCAAGTTCAGAAAGGCGGCAAGTTCGTCACCACCGAGGATGTCGAGAGAGCTCGCAGCCATGGCGCCACCGACAAGGAGATCCATGACACGGTGCTCATCGCGGCCGCCTTCTGCATGTTCAATCGGTACGTCGACGGGCTGGACACCTGGCAGCCCCGCGATCCCGAACTCTACGTGGAGATTGGCAGGCAAACCGCGGCGCTCGGGTATGTCGCCCGTGACTGGAAGCGGCCACTGCCAACGGCGGCAAGCAAATGACGGACAGCACCCTGTCGACCCTTTACCTTCCCGGCGTCGAGAGCAGCCCGAAGCCAGGCCTCTACAAGGATCTGATCGACTCCGCCCGCGCCCGCAACGCCGAGTACTCGAAAATCTGGGACCTGTTCGCGTTCCAGCCATCGTTTACCGACGGGCTTTCCACCTTCACCCAGGGAGTTCTGCGGTCACCGGCCAGCATCAGTCCGGCGATGCGCGAACTGATTGCCGCGTGGACCTCATGCCTGAACGAGTGCCGCTTCTGCACTCGCGCGCACGCTGCCGCCGCCGCAGAACTGTTCGGCAACGAAGAACTGGTCCGCAGCGTTCTTGGCGATCTCGAGGCCTCTCCTCTGCCGGAGAGAGACAAGGCGATGCTTCGCTTCGTGGCGAAGATTACCCGCGATCTGCCGGGATTCACCGCCGCCGATGTGGAGTGCGTGCGCGCCGCCGGCTGGGACGACGAAGCCATTTACTTCGCCATCACGACCTGCGCGCTCTTCAACTTCTACAATCGCTGGATCACCGCCAGCGGCGTCGCCGAGATGTCCGAGGAAGCGCACCACGAACAGGGCCGCTATCTGGCCCGCCACGGGTACGTTCGCGACGGGAACGGCTGACATGGCGCCCGCCATTCAGCCCGGCGTGGCCTGGTCGCCGAATGAGCACAGCATTCGCTACCCGGGATGGCGCGTTGCCTTCGCGTCCTCGGCGTGTGTATTGGTCAGCTTCGCGTCGCTGCTTGTCTATACTTTCGCCATTTTCCTCAAACCGCTGAGCGCCGAGTTCGGCTGGTCGCGCGAAGCGGTCTCCGCGGCCTTCGG
>CAYRWE010000352.1:0-4659 GCA_964427655.1 uncultured Solibacteraceae bacterium
TATGACCGGAACTACACCCTCACTTACAGCGCGGCATCGGCCGGGCAGACCTTGACCATCCAGTGGGTGAATGCGACAGCCTCCGGTAACGTGAGTTTGGGCGGCGCCGCACTGCACTGAAGACCGCCGAAAGCAGTTTTTCCGGCCGGCGAAACGCGAGAGCGTGCTCCTGGTGTTCGCGCCGCGCCCCGCGGACGCAGCCTTCGTGCGCACGGCGCAGTGCAGAAGAGCGGCACCGACTTCCGCGGCCGACCGCCGTGCGTGCCGCCCGCGTGGCGGCAGACCGCGTTGGGTCGCGGCCTCTGGCGTCACACCCGCAGTGCCACCGTGATCGGACGCGCCGTATAGACGCGGTGGTATCCTTCGTGGCATGACAGCAATTGACATTCTGTTCGGGACCACTCAACTGAGCTCGATCCGGGCCGAGACCATCAAGAAGACATACATGCTGCTGGGCCTCGGTGTGGCCGGCGCGCTCTGCGGTGGCTACGTCGGCGCTCAGTCGGACGCCTTGACTAACCTCTTCACGGGCTGGCTGGGTTGGATCCTGGCGATGGTGTTGCTCAACGTCATCCCGCGTGTAGCCATCGCGGCTCGTCACAACCCGGTCTTGGGCGTCACCGCGCTCCTGGCCGATGGGTTCGTTTCAGGAATGGTCCTCGCTCCGATTCTCCGGTTTGCAAGCCTCTACGCGCCCGGAACGATTCAGATTGCAATGCTGATGACCCTGATCGTCTTTGGTGCCGTAACGCTGTTCGTGATGTCATCGAATCGGACGTTTTCAGCGCCGCGAGGACTGATGCTCGGGATCTTCGTCAGCATTATCGCCGCAATCGTGCTCAACGCGTTTCTCAACATTGGTCTGCTGGGAATGCTGATTGCCGCCGGGATTGGCATCTTGGGCGTCTGTATCCTCGTGTATGCCACCAGCGATGTTCTCAACAACCCCGCAGCTGACAGCCCGATCCCCGGCGCGCTGTTCCTCTTCGCGGGCCTCTTCAATGTGTTCGTGGCGATTCTGAACATTCTCCTGCGCCTGAACCGCAGGCGGTAAAAGGAAGTCAAAGGGAGGAGCCGGTTAACTCGTGTTCGGGCGCCGCCAAGGTCACCGGTGCAGCAGTTCGCGCCACTCCGCCGTTAGCGTAACCATCTCATTCGCGCGAAGCCTCACTGCGGCCTGGAGGCGCGTGCCGAAGATGAAGGGGAGCGTGGTAGCGGCAACACGCGGGTGTCGCACGCCGACCATGCGGCGCCAGTTCCCGCGGCCGCCGCTCGCGTCGCCCGAGCGGCGGCGGCCCAGGTCGCCACGGCGCGGCGGCTACGGCCGCGGCGTTCCAGTCGGCTGAGCCGCCCGAGCTGCACTCCAGGCTTTCAGGGATCGATCATTGTACGAGTCGCGCACCCTCCGGGGATCACGAGAGAGCGGCAGTCCTGGGTCCGACCTCGCAAACAGGCTGTCCAGCTTCTGCCCCGGAAACGGCCCCGCCTCTACCGGATGGGTCGAGCACCCGCGATCAGGATATCCACGAGTCTCCTGGCGCTTTGCTGCCAGTCCGGGCTGGTCGCGACACTGGCGACGCCGATCAGAGCCCGCAGCAGGTCGATCGGATCGAGGTCCTTACGGATGTCGCCGTTTTCTATCGCGCGTTTCACCAGTGTGCGAATCGCTTCCCAGATCCGGGCATAGGAAGCTTCGAACACCTTCTTTGGATCTCCCAGCAGCGCGTTGAGTGCAGGGGCGATGAGTTGCTTCTTGGCGATGTAGTCGACAAACAACAATAGCCAGGCTCGCAATGCCTCGATCGGTGGCAATTCTTCCGCGAACTTCTGTTCCGCCGCGGCCAGCTTTTCCATCTCAGAACGATAAACAGCCACCAGAAGTTCTTCGCGAGTGGGAAAGTGGCGGTACAGAGTTCCCGGTCCGACACCTGCCTTCTTGGCAATGTCATCGAGGCTCGCGTTTGCGCCGGAGCGGGAGAATGCCTGTCTCGCCACTTCCAGAATGCGCTCACGATTCCGCTGCGCGTCACTGCGCGGCTTGCGAACGGAAGCCTGTTTACGTTTTGCGGGCATACCCAAAATAACTTGCAACCGGAGATGGTCTCCGTTAATCTAGAGATTCGGAGACTAACTCCGTTTTAGCAGGCACGGAACCGCTCGTCAATGCCGGTTACGGACTCGCCGCGTGAACGGGGCGGAAGGAGAAGAGACAGCATGCGTGTTTTCGTTACGGGAGCTACCGGGTTTATCGGTTCCGCCATTGTTCCGGAGCTCATCGACGCGGGTCACCAGGTACTCGGCATGGCGCGTTCCGACGAGGGCGCCAGGGCTCTCATTGCTGCCGGCGCTGAGGTGCATCGAGGGAATCTCGAAGACCTGGAGAGCCTACGCAGGGGCGCGGCCAGGGCGGACGGCGTGATCCACCTCGCCTTTGATCACAATTTTTCGAATTTCGCGGCGATTTGCGAGAAGGACAGGCGTGCGATCGAGGCTCTCGGTGCCGCACTTACCGGATCAAATCGTCCGCTGGTCATTACCTCCGGCACCGGGATGGGGAGTGTTGCACCAGGGCAGTCCGCGACCGAGGATTTCTTCAATGCCAACCACCCGAATCCCCGTTCCGCATCGGAATTGGCGGGTGCTGCCGTATCTGCAAGTGGCGTCAATGTATCAGTGGTGCGCCTTCCTCAGGTCCACAATACGGTCAAGCAGGGCCTGATCACCTACGCAATCGCAGTGGCTCGCGACAAGGGCGTCTCAGCATATGTTGGCGACGGTTCCAACCGATGGCCGGCGGCGCACGTCCTCGATGTCGCCCGCCTCTATAGGCTTGCGCTGGAGAAACAGCAAGCAGGCAGCCGGTATCACGCGGTCGCTGAAGAAGGCGTGCCGGTCCGAGCGATCGCGGAGGTCCTAGGGCGAGGCTTGAAGGTGCCTGTAGTCGCGATGTCCCCGGACGATGCAGTCGCTCACTTTGGCTGGCTGGCCATGTTCGCTGGGCTGGACCTTCCGGCCTCCAGCGTGCAAACCCAGGAACGGCTGCAATGGCACCCAACCGGTCCCGGGCTGATTGCCGATCTCGAACAAGTGCACTGGTTCGAAGCCTGAACGTGATAGGGTGTACCACGAAGGCGGTCACTACGTGATGCGCAGTAAGAAGGAAAGAAATGACGAAAACATTGGGAGCGAGTTCAACCACAGACGATGTCCTGTCGGGGATCGACCTGCATGGAAGACGGATTCTCGTTACCGGCGTGTCCGCGGGAATCGGAGTTGAGACGGCGCGGGTTCTTGCGGCACACGGTGCGCACGTCCTGGGAGCGGCGAGGGATCTGGTAAAAGCCGAAGCCGCGACCGCCGAGGTGCAAAAGGATGCTGCTGCGAACGGTGGCGGCTTCGAGTTGGTCGCGCTCGATCTTGCGGACCTGAAGAGTGTCCGCGCCTGCGCCGACCGTCTAATGGCCAAGGGAGAGCCTCTTGACCTGGTCATAGCCAATGCGGGAGTGATGGCAACGCCATTTGGACGCACCGTGGACGGCTTTGAGACGCAGTTCGGCACCAATCACCTCGGCCATTTTGTCCTGATCAACCGGATTGCCTCTCTGATTCGCACGGGCGGGCGGCTGGTGAACCTGTCGTCTGCCGGTCATCGCATCTCGAACGTGGACCTTGAGGATCCCAATTTTGAGAGGACGCCCTACGACCCTCTGATCGCCTACGGACGCTCGAAGACAGCGAACATCCTCTTCGCTGTCGCCTTCGACCAGCGGCACCGGAGCCGTGGAGTACGTGCGGCGGCCGTCCATCCGGGAGTGATACAGACCGAACTGGGCCGCCACATGGACCCTAGCCAGTTGCAGAGCATGATTGACCGGATCAACCAGCAACTGGCGGAGGAAGGAAAGGGACCCTTCGAGTGGAAGACGATTCCCCAGGGGGCGGCAACTTCGGTGTGGGCGGGTGTTGTCGCTCCGGCTGACGAGGTCGGTGGCCAGTATTGCGCGAACTGCCAGGTCGGCCTCATCGTGTCGGGCGACGCCATCATCACGGCCGCCGGAGAAGGAGTGCGTGAATATGCGCTCGATCCGCATAACGCCGAAGCACTCTGGAAGAAGAGCGAGGAACTCGTCGGAGAGTCTTTCTGAGTTTTTCTGGAGGAATCGGCAGGTCCGGAGCCTGCAAGTTATACGAGGGGGATAAACGCGATGACAGGACAACACAATCTCGGCCGCACCTTTACCTTCCCGGGCACTTCGCTGACTGTGAATCGGATAGGGTACGGGGCGATGCAGCTTGCCGGACGCGACGGCGACAAGCTAGTCTGGGGTCCGCCGCGCGACATTCCCGGTGCGATCGCGCTTCTGCGCGAGGCTGTGGCGTCGGGTGTGAACCACATCGATACCAGCGACTTCTACGGTCCGCATGTAACCAATCAAATCATCATACAGGCGCTGCATCCTTATCCGGACGATCTGGTCATCGTAACCAAAGTCGGCGCACGTCGCGGCACCGACGGATCCTGGCTTCACGCACGCTCTCGCCAAGAGATCATTAACGCTGTACACGAGAATCTGCGCAACCTGGGCCTCGATACGCTCCAGGTCGTGAATCTCCGGCTCGGCGGATTCGCCGCTCCGGAAGACGAGCCGTTCGAAGAGC
>CAYRWE010000353.1:0-4658 GCA_964427655.1 uncultured Solibacteraceae bacterium
CTGTTGTCTCAAGACTTAGCCGTCCTGTGCACACACACTTCGGAATTCAGGATAAAGGATCCTTGCTCGCCGCAGGGCCTGTCAACTGTGGCCTGAATTAGGAGATAAAACAGTGCCCCGTCCGGTGACCATCCAAGACCCCAAACAGCGGGGTCTACCGCGGCGGAGCCGCACTTCTGCCGGTCCCGGAACAGCGCCACTGCCTTCTTCTCGATCGTATCGTCCTCGGTGATTTGACTGTCCCTGATTCGAAATAGGCGAAAATTGCTCCACATCCCCGATCCCTCCCCATCGTTCACAAAGAAGGCATCGGAATTGGGCGACCATGACATCGCCGACGGAGCTCCCAGGGTGGCCGAATGAGTTTGCAGCTCCTCTCCTGAGGCCACTCGGGTCAATCGAATGTTGCCCTTACTATCAAGACGCAGCAACAGTTGCTTGTTCGGCGAGGGGAATCGGTTATCGCACTCCGCGACATCGCAGACCGTCCGCAACTGCTTCGACCACCCTTGGGCCCCCGCGCACGCGCAGTCCTGCGCAAGAGCCGCATTCCCCACCCCGGCTAGGAGAACCGTCGCAAAGCAAGTTATTTTGAGCATTGGCTCCCTCGTGTCGTCGCTTGGCGGCTACGCCTACTTCTGCCGCTCCTCCAGCATGGCCCTGAGGCTCGCGATTTCGCGGCGCAGCTTGCGCTGGCGGCTCACCAACATCAGGACGTAGACCACCAGGATGAGCCATGCGGCCGTGAGACCCCAGCTCAGGAATTCGTAGTTGCGCTGCAAGCGCGCCATCTCGATTTCAACATCCTGCGGCGAGACCTGGGCGACGAGCAGCGGTAGTGAGAGCGCGTGCATGAATGTCTCCTCAGAAAGCGTGCGCCATGCGGCGCAGCGAATCGATTTCCCGCTGGGCGTCTTCCTCGCGCAGGCGCACGAGCGTGAGCACGGCGGCCAGCATCATCATGGCAAACATATTCCACATCAGGATCATGGACCAATCGTGCGGGAACGATCCCTGGCTGGTGAAGAAGACCGGGCCGGGATGCTGCGTGCGGAAGAGGCGGATCGAGAGGTACACGATGGGCACGTCGATGAAGGCGAAGATGGAGAAAATGGCCGCGAAGGTGGCGCGCTGCGTGGGTTCCTCGATGGCCTGGCGCAGGATCAGGTACCCGGCATAGAGCAGCCAGCAGACCAGCGCCGAAGTGAGCCGCACGTCCCAGGCCCACCAGACGCCCCAGATGACGCGCGCCCAGATGGAGCCGGTCACCAGGTTGGCGGCCAGAAAAGCCAGGCCGACTTCGGTCGAGGCCACGGCCAGAGCATCGTACTTGAAGTTCTTGGTGATGAGGAACAGCACGCTGGCCGCGAGCGAGAACACCGACGCGAACATGGCCGTCGCCGCCACCGGGACATGGAAGAAGATGATCTTGAAGATGGCGCCCTGCTGCAACTCGCCGGGCAGGCGCGCAATCAGGTAAATGTTTCGCGTGAGCAGCACCATGGCCGCCAGGGCCAGCGCGTAGATGATTTTGTCGCGTGTACTCATGTTCCCCTCAGTCTTGACCGCTCCCTCACGGTCGCGGCTCGGAGCGGCCTTCGCCTACCCCACCAGCACCGTCTCCACCAGCAGCAGCGAGACGGCCGTATAAATCACGTCGAAGCCCGCCAGCATCTTCAGCCACGCCACGTTCTCGGGACCAATCGGCTTGCCCACCACCAGGTCCGAAGTCAACTGCATGGCGCCCATCAGGGCCGGGATCATGATCGGATAGATCAGCAGGGGCAGCATCACCTCCCGCAGCCGAATGTTCACCGTGAGCGCGCTGAATACCGTGCCGATCACCGCGAGGCCCCAGGTTCCCAGCGCCACTACCAGCATGAGCTGCCAGAACCGCGAGGTCCACGGCACATTATAGAAAACGCCGAAGACCGGCAGCGAGACCAGCTCCACGGCCAGCACCAGGAAGTAGTTGGCCAGCACTTTTCCCAGGAACAGGGCCGCCGCCGGAACTGGCGCGGCGATCAGGGCATCCAGGCAGTCGTTAGCCAGCTCGCGCGCGAAGCTGCGGTTCAGGACCAGAACGCCGGCGAAGGCGAAAACGATCCACAGCAGGCCGCCGGCGATGTCGCGCGTGGTTTCGGCCGAAGGATCGAAGGCGAAGCTGAACAGCAGCAGAATCACCAGGGCGAAGGCCAGGGCCGCGTTGACCGCTTCCTTGGTGCGCAGCTCGGCACGCAGATCTTTTGCGGCTACGATGAAAACCAGGCGCGCGAAGTTCATCCGCCCTCGCCGTAACGCGCATAAACCAGGCCGGGATCGGCCGCCATTTCCGGCGTGCGTGGGCCGTGAAAGGCCACCTGGCCGCGATTGAGCAGCGCGACGTGCGAGGCCAGCTCGAGGGCTTCCCTCAATTGATGGGTTGACATCACGATGGTCTTGCCGGCCGCCAGCGCTTCGGCCAGCAGGCGCTGTAAGACGGCGATGGCGCGGTCGTCGAGAGCCGTGAACGGCTCATCGAGCAGCAGCACGCCGGGATCGTGCAGGAAGGCGCGGGCCACCGCCAGCCGCTGGCGCATACCGCGGGAGAACTCGCGTACCAGGCCGTCGCGCACGCGGGCCAGACCGGTGCGCTCGAGCCATTCGAGCGCCGAGCGCCGGGGGTCCGGCAGGCCGTAGAGCCGTCCGAAGAGCGTCAGGTTCTCAAGCGCCGAAAGTTCGTCGTAGACGGCGATGCCGTGGCCGATGAAGCCCATGCGCCGGCGCGTCGAGGTCTCGCGGGGCGGGCTGCCGAAGATGCGCACCTGGCCGCGGCCGGGCCGCGAGAATCCCGCCATGATGCGCAGCAGGGTGGTCTTGCCCGCGCCATTGCGCCCGATCAGCGCCAGACACGAGCCCGCGCCGGCTTCCAGGCGCACGTCCCGCAGGGCCGGGAAGTCTCCATAAAACTTCCAGACCCCTTCCACCTCTACGGCGCTCATTCGCTTGGGGAGCCGACTGGCGTTTTAGGAACGCCGGGCGCCCGGCGGTAGAGCAGCACGAAGCCGAGCGCCAGGATGGCCAGTGCCAGCGCCATAATAATCCCGGCCTGGGCGTTGATGCGCGGCATGATCGGCTCGATGTGCGGCCCGCCGCTATCGGGCTGATCGCCAGAGGCATCGGCCGCCGCATTGGGAGCCGGGGCAGCCGCCGTGCCGGCCAGCGTGACCTGGTAGGCCGTCCCGCTGAAGCCGTAGATGTGAGCCTGGGTGCGGGGCTCCTCGCCCAAGTCGGAGAGGTTCTCGCCGGTGAGGGTGACGCCCTTAGGCACGATCAGGTAGCTGTCCGAATCCTGGGTGACGATCTTGCCGGCGTACAGCGCGCCCTCGGTATACGGGACCGTGTAGCTGAGGTCGAAACGCGTCTCGCCGGGCTTGACCTCGAACTTGGCTGCGTAGACATCCGCGCGGGAAGTCTTTTCAGAGGGCACTGGAACGGACATCCCATCCGGAGCGCTGGCGTGCACCTCGACGTTCCCTTTGGCGGCCGCCGGCAGATAGAAGCGCAGCGTGCCGGCCTTGGGATCGAACCACGTGGTCTTGCCGGAGTTCTCCACCAGGTAGGTTTCGCTGACCGCCATCTGCGCGCCCGCAGGCTGGAGCATGATCATGTGTTTGCCGACCTTGGCCTCACCGGGCGTCGCGGACGCGCTGAAGACCGCGATCTCGACGCCCGTGGCCGGGGTGCCCGGCGGCAGCATGTGATTGTAGGTGACACCATCGATCTCGACGCGCAGCATGGAGGGACCCTGACCCTCGGGCTCGCGGTCAATCGAGAAACGGCCCTGCGCGTCGGTCTTGGCCTGGTCCACGCGTTCCATGCCGCCCTGGCCGAATTTATAGAAGCCGACGGTTGCCGCGGCGGCGGGCTGCCCGGTGGTCCGGTTGACGACCGTGCCGGTGACGGCGGCGAAGGCTGGGGCACAGAGGAACAACAGCAAGTATGCTAAGCAATGGGGACACCGCTCCCTCACGGTCGCGGCTCTGTCCGAGCCGCGACCATAAGGGAGCGGTTCAAGAACTAGACCAATCCTCTTCATGCCTGCACCGCCTTCATGGGCTTGCCGCACTCCCCGCAGAACTTCAACTGCTTCTCGAACTTTGCTCCGCAAGCGGGACAAACCAATCCATTTGCCGATGGCGCGCCGCCCGCGACGGCTTTCGCGGCTTTGGGTGCCGGCGCAGCGGCTTGCGCGTCCGGCTGCCCTAGAAACTGCTTGAGCTTATCCACTTCGGACAGCACCACGGCCAGCTCTTTCTGTAGGTCCTGTTTGGTGTTCTGATAGTCCTCGTCGGAGAGCTTGCCCATGCGGAACTCGAACTGCAAATCGCGCAGATTTTCGTAGATGGCGGCCTTGCGCTCGTCCAGGTGGCGGAATGGCGAAGGCACCTCCGGAGCGGGAAGGTCCTGGGGACGCACGCCCAGTACGAACGCGATAACGGCGATCGCGAGCACGCACGCAATAACGATGATCAACTAAGCACCAACTATTCCAGGTTAGCCAGATCTTTCTCGATCTGGTCCTTGTACTTCTCTAACGCGGGGTCGTCGATTTCCAGGGGGCCCATTTCCGCCAGCGGTTTGGGTTTGCGGTACTTGCGGATGAACAGCCAGATCAC
>CAYRWE010000354.1:0-4594 GCA_964427655.1 uncultured Solibacteraceae bacterium
GTCTCCCGGGCGTTGAAGCTGACCACGAACGGCGAAGTCGACCAGACAGGCACCAACGCCACCGATCTGAAACTCAACGTTGACGGGATTGGGGAAGTGGATGTCGATGTCAGCGGAGTTACGGACCTGACCAATGCCACGACCGGTCTGGCCGCGGTAATCAACTCCGCGGTGGCCGCCGCGGGCGGTACGTACGCTACGTACGGGAACATCGCCTCCGCGACGACGGATACGAATGGCAACGGAACTCTCACGCTCACCAGCAAGGCCACCGGGTCAACGGCCAGCAGCGTACAGGTCATCGGCAACGCGGTCTCGACGGCGCTGGGGCTAACCTCGGGCACCACGACAGGCACGGATTCCACCAAACTCGATTTGAACGTAGATGGGCTGGGGACCGTGGCCGTCGATCTCAGCAAGATCAACGGCACCGGTGGCGCAGGACACGGGACGGTTGCGCAGATCGCGGCTTACATCAACGCGGCGGTGGCGAAAGCGGGTGGTGGCTACGACGGTACGTACGATAGTGTAGCCACGGCCAACTCCGGCGCTGGCAACACCGGGTACCTCTCTCTCTCAGGCGTGGCGCTGGGGGGCAGCCTTTCGGTGACCAACAACCTCATGTCGAAGGCGCTGGGGTTGGCTACCGGCACCTCCGACACTAACGTCTCGGGCGCCGCTCAGACACTGAACCTGACGATGGACGGGAACAAGGAGGTGAAGATCGACCTCAGCGGTCTCGGAACCGCGAGTGTCAGCACCATCGCGTCGGCCATCAACACCGCGCTGAAGAACGACACCGCCGATGGCTACGGATCGGCATACGCCAACGTCGCCACGGCCAACAGCGATGGAACGATCATGCTCAACGGCGTGGCCCAAGGCGGAACCCTCACGGTAAGCAATTCCACCCTGTCCGACACGCTGGGCCTCACTTCGAACGCCAACAACGCCACCAATACGGGTGTGGCCGCCAAGACCCTGGATGTCAGCATCGACGGGAAGGCGACTGAGAATATCAGCTTCGCCGGCATCACGGGCGGCAGCACTCCGACCCTGACTGCCGTCGCGGCGGCTATCAACAGCGCGCTGGCGAAAGACACGGCCAATTACGGCACTGCCTATGCCAACGCCGCCGCGGCCAACGCCAATGGGACTCTGACGATCAACGCCCTAAGCAAGGGTTCGGCGGCGGCCGGTGTCACCATCACGAACAACAACGCCGGGCAGGTCCTGGGCCTGACCTCCGGCCCGTACGCCTCGACTACCGTCACGGGCAAGGACGAATCGCTGGCGGACGTCGTGTCGTTCCTCAATTCGACCGCGCAAAAGGCGCTGGGGACGAGCACGGCGGCCCAGATCGTCTCCCTGAGTTCCAGCGGCCAGGTGGTGATCGATTCGCAGACCAAGGGCGCCAATTCGAGCGTCTCGGTGGTCGGCGCGGGGACCACGGGCAATCTGGCGGCAGCGCTGCAACTTTCCTCGTATGTGGGCGCCGCCACGACCGGCCAGGCGCGCAGCCTATCGAGCATCGTAAGCGACCTGCAGCAGTCTTTCAACAGCGACACCACACTTCAGGATGCGGGACTCACGGCCCAGGTCAATTCGGGCAGCAACACCCTGGAGATCAAGTCCTCCAACGGCACTCAGTTCCGGCTGGATGCCTGGGGCACCAAGACGGCCACCACCGATTCCGGCCTGGGATTCGGCGACACCGGCACGGCCTTCACCAACGCCCTCACTCCCGCCGAGTCCACCTCCAGCATGGTGGACGTGCAAGGGGCCGCGGCCATCGGGACGAGTGCCAACGGAACCGGCAACACGGCGAGCATCTCGTTCCAGAACATGCAGTATGGCAGCGACACCCAGTCCATCTCGATCTCGGCCAACAGCGCCGCGGGCGTGGCGCAGACGCCGCTGACCATCACCCTGCAGAACAACGATACGGCCCAGACCGGCGCCAGCATCGACGCGGCGATCAGCCAGATCAACACCCAACTGCAGCAGAGCGATAACCCGACGCTGCGTTCCATCACGGCGGTGCAGGAAACCAACCCGGATGGCACCGAGAGCATCAATTTCATCAGTTCGCTCTCTTCGTTCAACGTCGCGGTGAGCAGCTCGGCGGGCGCCGCGGTGGGCGACGGCCTCAACGGCGGCGTGGCGAAGACCTTCAGCTCCACGATGAACGGCAGCGCCAGCGGTATCGCGATCGACTCCCAGGCGGGCGCCGAAGCCGCCATCACGGCCGTCAGCGCCGCGGTCGGCACACTCGGCAGCGCCCAGGCGGCCGTCGGCAAGGGCGAGAACCAGTTGGGGTACGCCATCAGCCTGGCTTCCTCGCAGATCACCAATTTCAGCGCCGCCGAGTCGCAGATCCGCGACGCCGACGTGGCGGCGGAGGCCGCCAATCTCACCAAGGCCCAGGTCCTGCAGCAGGCATCGCTGGCTGCCATGGCCCAGGCCAATTCCGCGCCTCAGGCCGTATTGGCTCTCCTGAGGGGCTAACCTTAACCTGACAACCGGGCCGGCGCGCTCCGCCGGCCCGCCAACTTCGGGGCGCTAGCGCGGGCCGCAGCCGCGCCGCTCCCGGGGGGCTTTCATGGGAACCACCAGCAGCGCTACCAGTTCGCTCTTCACGGGCAGCAGCGCGTTTGCTCAGTCTTTACAGGCCTCTATTACGCAGGCGGTCAACATCGCTACGCTGCCGGTCACGCAGTTGCAGAACGAAGTAACCACCCTGCAGAGCCAGTCCTCCGACCTTTCGGGAATCGATTCCAAATTCGCCTCGCTCCAGACCGCCATCTCGGGCATCGATCAGGCCATGGACGGCTCCTCCTATGAAACCGATATCTCGGATACGAGCGTGGTGAGCGCCACCCCCTCGACGGGCGTCATGGAAGGGAATTATGCGATCGAGGTGGACAATGTCGGCGCGTACGCCTCCAGCATGACGGCGAGCACCTGGGTCGACAGCGCCAACAAGGCAGGCCAGCAAACCACCTACCAACTCGTGGTCGGGAACAACACCTATAACATCACCCCGGCCGATAACAGCGCCACCTCGGTGGCCGCCGCCATCAACAACGCCGCCGGCAGCCAGGTCCAGGCCACGGTCGTCAATGTGGGATCGAGCGGCAGCCCCGACGAACGCATCTCGCTCCAGAGCACCACGCTCGGCCCGGAGACTCTGGATATCCAACTGAACGGCACCAGCCTGCAAACCGCGCAAACTACCGGGGTTCTGGCGTCGTATATCGTCAACGATTCGGGCGAGACGGTCACCAGCGACTCGCGCTCGGTCGATATCGCCCCCGGGCTGACGGTGAATCTGCTCTCGAGCGATCCGGGCAATCCGGTGAATATCACGGTGACGCGCTCGACATCGACGCTGAGCACGGCGTTATCGAGCTTCGTGGACGCCTACAATGCCGTCGAGAGTGCGCTCGAAAACGAACGGGGACAGTCGGGCGGAGCGTTGAACGGTCAATCCATCGTCTATGAAATGACTGACGCCCTCCAGGGCCTGGCGACTTACACCTCGCCGGGATCCGCGGTCAGCGGACTGGCCGATCTCGGCGTGACCCTCAACGACGATGGCACGCTGACCTTCGATCCCACCACGTTCATGGGGGAGGATTTCGGAAACTCTGCCGCGGTGGACTCCTTCCTGGGCACCGCGACGTCCGGCGGATTTCTGGAAGCGGCCACCAACGCGATGACCGGGCTGGAGGACCCCACCACGGGGATCGTCAAGACCGACGAAACCGAGATCCAGAACCAGATCAGCTCACTCAACGACCAGATCACCACCAGACAGGCTCAGGTCACTACCCTGCAACAGAACCTCACCACCCAAATGGACGCCGCCGACGCGGCCATAGCGACCATGGAACAGCAATACACCTACCTGAGCGGGATGTTCCAGGCCCAGCAAGTGGCCGACGCACAGTACTCCGGCCTCTAACGGCTATCGCAGAGGCGAATGCGCGAAATGGACGAAATTCCGATGAACACCGACTTCGAGACCGCCATACGGGTGGCATTCTCCGCAGGCGAGTTCGCGCGAGCCCGGAGGCTGTGGAGCGAATGGACCGGCCAGACGGAAGTAGCCATTCGAAACCGCTCCGCTTCGGCCGACACGCTGGCGCGAATGCGCGCGCTAATCGATTGGGCGCGCCTAGTGACCCTCGCCTTCCGCGCGCGAACTTCCGCCCGGCTCGCTTCGCTGCACGCGGCCGCCGCCTACTCGGCCCGCCCGGCTCCTCGCGCCGTGTCGTTCCGCGCCACCCTCTAGCCCGCTCCGGCTCACCGGAAATTCGCGGCTCGCTGGATGTCCCCCGCCCACTGGACGGCCCCGGCTCACCGGACGCCCCGGCTCACTTGCAATGCATTGATGCCCCGGCCAATCGCGGCGCCCGCGGCACGGTTCGCCACGGCGCCGACGGCCCGGTTCACCAGAGGTAATCCTTGGCGATATCGCGCTTGTCGTACCCGTCCAGCACGTGCACCACGCGAATCTTCTTGAGCGAGATCGGTGAAAGCTGGCCGATCGGGATGTACACCACCGTGCGGCCCACGCGCGAGGCGATGG
>CAYRWE010000355.1:0-4591 GCA_964427655.1 uncultured Solibacteraceae bacterium
TCTTCATGAAGGCGCCGCTGCCCACTTTCACATCCAGCACCAGCGCGTCCACGCCCTCGGCCAGCTTCTTGGACATGATTGACGAAGAGATCAGCGGGATGGACTCCACCGTGGCCGTGACATCGCGCAGGGAGTAGAGCTTGCCATCGGCCGGAGCGAGCTGCTCGGTCTGGCCGATGAAGCACAGGCCGATCTCGCGGAGCTGCTTTTCGACCTCCTCCTTGCCGAGGTTGGTTCGCATGCCCGGAATGGATTCGAGCTTATCCAGCGTGCCGCCGGTGTGGCCGAGCGCGCGGCCGGACATCATGGGCACCACCACGCCCGCGGCGGCCGCCAGGGGGGCCACGATCAGGCTGGTTTTGTCGCCCACACCGCCGGTCGAATGTTTATCGACCTTGAGCCCGGGAACGGTCGATAGGTCCATGGTTTCGCCGGAACGCAGCATGCATTCGGTGAGGCGGCTGACTTCGCGGTCCGACATGCCCGAGAAGTAAACGGCCATCAAAAAGGCCGACATCTGGTAGTCAGGGATGTCGCCATTCGTGTAGCCTTCGATCAGAAACTCTATCTCTTCGGGAGCGAGCTCTTCGCCGTCGCGCTTTCGCTGGATCAAGTCAACTGTACGCATTATGAGACACTTAGGCTACCATTCTAGGGCCCTGAAAGTAAAGGCGGGAATTACTCGGTGAGGTCCGTGCTGGTACGATAATCCATATGAGTCCCAATCAGCCGGGCGCACCGCCCAAACTCCCCATCGCCGGCGTCAAGCACCTGATCGCCATCGGTTCCGGCAAAGGGGGCGTGGGCAAGACCACCGTATCGGTAAACCTGGCCGTCGGCCTGGCTTCCCTGGGCTACAAAACCGGCCTCATGGACGCCGACGTATACGGCCCCAATGTGCCCCTCATGATGGGAATCAACAAGACCCCCATGGCTTATGGCGAGCGCATTCAGCCGCTCGACCAGTTCGGGGTCAAGCTCATGTCCATGGGTTTCCTGAACCCCGGCGACAAGCCCCTGGTATGGCGCGGGCCCATGCTGCACAGCGTGATCCAGCAGTTCCTGCGCGGCGTGGATTGGGGCGAGCTGGATTACCTGATCGTCGATCTGCCGCCCGGCACCGGGGACGTGGCTCTTTCGCTGATTCAGTCCGCGCCCATCGGCGGCGCCGTCGTGGTGACCACGCCCTCCGATGTCTCCCTGGAGGACGCCCGCAAGGCGGTCTTCATGTTCCACCAGGTGAAGGTTCCGATCCTCGGAATCGTCGAGAACATGAGCTATCTCACCTGCCCGCACTGCCATGAGCGCATCGACGTCTTCAGCCATGGCGGCGGCCGCAAGACCGCCGACGAGATGCAGGTTCATTTCCTGGCCGAACTGCCGCTCGATCCGCAGATCCGAATAGGCGGCGACACCGGCGCCCCCGTGGTTCTAAAGCCCGGCGAAGGCGAGCCGTTCCTGGAACTGGCCCGCAACGTGGCCGCGCGCGCCGAAGAGGCCGCTCGCCAAGAGGGTCCCAAGATCGAAGTCAGCGACTAAGCGACTTATGCGCAGACGGGACTTCTTGACTCTGGCGGCGGGATGGCCGCTGCTGGCTCAGAACCGTGCGGCAAGCGAGATCGAGATCCCCGCGGATGTGCTGGAGGACAAGATCCGGGGCGGCTTTCTCGGCCAGATCGTGGGCGATCTGAACGGCCTCAAGCACGAGATGAAGTATCTTCTCGATCCCGGCAATGTCCAGGAGTATACACCGGCTTTGCCGGACGGCGGATGGACGGACGACGATACCGATATCGAGTGGCCGTATATCCTCGAAATCCAGAAGACCGGCGATCTGCTGCTGCCCTACCCAGCAATCGCCGACGTTTGGAAGACGCACATCAACCGCGGGATCTGGTGTTCGCACCTTTACCTGCGCCAAATCCTGGATTTGGGCATAGAGCCTCCCCTGACCGGAAAAATCGAGATCAATCCCTGGGCCGATTTCAACCTCTCCGGTCAGTTTGTCAGCGAGAGTTGGGGGCTGATCTCGCCCGGTATGCCGCGGACCGCCGCGCGTATCGGGACCTACTACACGCATGTGAGCGTGGATGGGGAGCCGATCCAATCCACTCAGATGATAGACGCTATGATCGCGACGGCGTTCTTCTCGAGCGACATGGACAAAATCCTCGATGCCGGCGCGGCGGCGCTGGACCCCCAAAGCGTGATGAGCCGGATCATGCGGGATGTGCGCGGCTGGCACAAAGAAAATCCCGCCGACTGGCGCGCCACCCGCAAACTGACCCGCGACAAGTACTGCAAATATGGCGGGCAGGACATGCGGGACCGCAATGGCGTGTGGCTCAACGGGGCCTCGACCATCGCGGCGTTGCTCTATGGCCACGGCGATTGGGTCGAAACCGTGCGCGCCGCCTTCAATTTCGGCTGGGATGCGGACAATAACGCCGCCGCCTCGGGGACCATTCTCGGAGTAATCAAGGGACACAAGTGGCTTCAGGCGCAGGGCTGGGACATCAAAAACAAGTACCGCAACACCAGCCGCGACCAGGTACCCGAAAACGAAACCTTGACCAGCTATGAAGACAGGCTGATCGCGCTCGCCGGGATCAACATCCGGCGAAGCGGGGGATCGAAATCCATCTCCGGTGGCAAAACTGTCTTCCGGATTCCGGCTGAAGAGCCGACCAACGTGGAGCCGCTTCCCAACCTGGAGAAGCAACACGCGGAACTCCGGTCGCAGTGCCGGGGCGATATTGCGAAGGGGATGGCTACCGGCGCGAACGCGCAAGACCAGGCGCGTGCCGCCTACCTGGCCATCTGTCTGGATTTCGCAGCCGAACAGAGAGACCGGCAGCCGGAGCGGTGGGCGGAGGCGTTGCGCGCCTTATCCGGCTACCCGCGCGTGTTGCAGGTCCTGTTTTTCGAGTCTCCCATACCGGCCGGCGAAGCCCTCCGGCAAAAGGCCACGGCGGCCGGTCTCGAAAGACCCGCTCAAGGCATGAAGTTGTAGCCGCTGAAAACCTTTGCTTACAGCGCCGGCTTGGGCTCCGGGAGGTCCCGTGCCACTACCGGGTCCTGAAATCCCGTGCGCTTATGGCTGCCATCGCAGAATGGCTTATTCGCGGATTGCCCGCAGCGGCACAGAGAAATGGCCGTGCGGCCGCCCAGTCCGAAGCGCTTCCCGGCCGGGTCGAATATCTCGAAATCGCCTTCAATCCGAATCGACCCGTCGTTCTGAGGGGTGATCTTGGTCGCCATGCCTGGAATTATAGCTACTTCTTCTTGGCGTTGGATGGCTGGGACGAGCTGTTCGGCGCGCCATTGTCGTTCACCACATCGCCGTACTTGATGGTGGACCGTCCCTCGTACCGCTTGTAATCCTGGTATCGGACGGTCATGCGGATGCGCACGCTGGAGTCTTTGAAGTGCAGCGTGTCGTCGGCATGGGTATAAGTCGGGAACCAGTATTTGCCGTCGATCTGCTCGCGATAGGTCTCGAATCGCGGGAACGCTTGCCCCTTGCTGCTGCCGCGCTTTAACTCGCCCACGCCCTTGCCGTCCGTCTTGACGATCTGCATGTCCCGGTCGTCCACCCAGATCTTGCCTTCGAAGTAGCGTTTGCCGGGCGTCAGCTTTTTGGGCTTCACGTTGAAGGTGTAGCAGCCGATCTCATCCACCTTTTCCGGCCCGGCATACTCGATGTCGTATTCCGGAATCTCGGCGGTGGTGAGCACAAATGGCTGCACATTGCGCAGGTCCTGCTCGTCTTCGGGCGTCAGCAGGATCTGCCGGAGACTAGGCACGGGAGCGTACACCACTTTCTCCATGCGTTTGCCTTCCGGGCTGAAGATCACATCTTCGACCAGGCTCCACTCGCCGCCGGTATCCAGTTCCTGGAGTTTGACGGTCTGGCGATATGTATAGTTGTTGCGCGCCTCGGCGAACTCGGCCTCTTTGGCGGCGAACTTCTGAATCACTTCCTGCGGGTTGACATCCGCCGCCCAGGCGGGCAACCGGAGGATGGCGATTACGGTCGAGAGCAGAATTGCTCGCATGTACTCCTCAAAAATGAGACGATCTCATGGCTTCAATAGTTTCTTGGCGATAGTCAGCAGTTGGATGTTGCTGGTACCTTCATAGATGCGGCCGATCTTGGCGTCGCGGTACAGCTTCTCCACCGGGTAATCCTTGGTAATCCCCACGCCGCCATGGACTTCAATGGCTTTGGAGGCGCACTTCTCGGCCACCTCGGAACTATAATACTTGGCCATGGCAGCTTCCGTCAGGAAGGGCCGCCCGGCATCCCGCAAACGCGCGGCATTGTACACCAGCAGGCGGGCCGCCTCGATCTCGGTGGCCATGCGGGCCAGATCGAATTGTACACCCTGAAACTCTCCTATGGCCTTCCCGAACTGCTTGCGCTGGCGGGCGTAAGCCACCGCATGATCGAGCGCGCCACGGGCCAGCCCGATCATCTGCGCCCCAATCCCGATGCGCCCCTCGTTGAGCGTCTCCATAGCGATCTTGTAGCCCTGCCCGACCTCGCCCATCACGTTCTCGCGCGGCACGCGGCAGCCATCCAGGATCA
>CAYRWE010000356.1:0-4540 GCA_964427655.1 uncultured Solibacteraceae bacterium
GGTCGGTTTTGAGCCTGCCGGAAAGGACAACTATCGCTCAACTTCGGAATTCAGGATTATTCTTCCCAAGGGGATACGCGTGTCGAACGCCTGGGGACCGGGTACCGAATTCACGGTTGAAGAGGCCGCGGGCGGTATCCTGCTGCGCCCTGCCGCGCGCTTTTCGCCGACCGCGATCGAGGAGGTGGCCGGCTGCCTGCGATCCAAGCGGAAAGCGAAAACCCCCGCGCAGATGCGTACCGCGATTGAACGGGAAGTGACACGGCGTCATGGTCGCGGTCGATACTAACGTACTGGTTCGCCTGCTGACCGGCGACGAGCCGAGGCAGGCGGCCGATGCGCAGTCTCTATTCGAAGCCGAACCGGTGTGGATCGCCAAGACGATATTGCTCGAGACGAGCTGGGTGCTTCGAAGCCTGTATGGATTCGAGGAGATCGCGATTCGCGCAGCCTTCACGAAACTGCTCGGTCTCAAGAACGTGCGCGCGGAAGACACATCGGCGGTAGCCGGCGCCCTGGCACTCACGGCCCAGGGAATCGAATTCGCCGACGCGCTGCACTTGAGCGCCAGACCGGCCGGAGCTCAGTTCGTCTCTTTTGACAAAGCTTTCGTGCAGCGCGCGAAGCGAGCTGGGGTGGCTGGAATTTCCGGAATACCGGCAAAGGGATGAGAGCGGCTCCTTCGCGGCCTCACTTCCGAAAGATCCACAGCACCAGCGAGAGCAGAACGCTGAGCAGAATGCAGGTGGTCATCGGGAAATAGAAACTGCCATTCTTCCCCTGAACGTGGATGTCGCCCGGCAGCCGGCCGAGGCGGATGGGAAGCCGCCCTGCAAAGGTAACGAGCAGGCCCACGACAACCAGCAGAAGACCCGCGGTAATCAGGAAACGGCCCAGGGGCACGGTTCCATTATCGCCGGACGCACGCTGGGCAAGCTAAAGCATGCCCCACCACTACAGCGCGGCTATCTGCCCGTAGATCGGTTTCAGCGCCGGATAGAGCGCCTGGTATACGCGGTGCGCCTTCGCATAATATCCGGCGTCGGCGCCGGGGCTGACCGAGTCCGTTTCGCGGATGGCCGCGCGGCAGACCTCGGGGACGCTGGCGTATTCGCCGGTCCCGGCCAGCGCCAGCAGCGCGGCGCCATAGGCCGAGCCTTCCTGCGTCTCGAGCGTGACCACGCGTTTGTTCAGGATGGAGGCCAGCAAGTCGCGCCAGAAGGGACTCTGGGCGCCGCCCCCCGACGCGCGCACGGAGTTGACCTTCACGCCCAGGGACTCGACTATCTCCAGGCAATCGAGCTGGCTATAGGAGACGCCTTCGATAATCGCGCGGATCAGGTCGGCGCGCCGATGGCTATTGGTGAGGCCGATCCAGCCGCCGCGCGCGGTGGCATCGAGGTGCGGCGTGCGCTCACCCATCAGGTAGGGCAGCCAGAAGAGGCCCTGTGCGCCGGCGGGCGAGAGAGCGGCCTCCGCGGTGAGCGCGTCGTAGTGCGTGCCGGGCGCCAGGTGATTGCGGAACCATTGCAGGCTGAGGCCGGCGCCCTGCGTCACGCCCATCACGTGCCACTTGCCGGCGACCGCGTGGCAGAACGTGTGAACGCGGCCGGCGGGATCGTAAGCCACCTTCTCCATGTGCGCGAAGACCACGCCGGAAGTGCCCATCGTGCAGGAGACGACGCCTTCCTCGACGATGCCGTTGCCCACCGCGCTGGAGGCCTGGTCGCCGCCACCGCCCACCACGGGCGTGCCCGCCGCGAGGCCCGTCAGCTCGGCCGCCTGGCGCGAGATGCAGCCGCTGACCTCGGTCGATTCGGAACACGCCGGAAGAATCGCGCGGTCGAGGCCCAGCGCGTCCATCATCTCGAACGACCAGCGGCGGTTCACCACGTCGAAGACGGCCGTGCCCGAGGCATCCGAAACCTCGGTGGCAAACTCACCCGTGAGGCGATAGCGCACGTAATCTTTCGGCAGCAGCATTTTGCGAACGCGCTCGAAATTGGCCGGCTCGTTGTCGCGCACCCAAAGAAGCTTAGGCAGGGTAAAGCCGGTGAGCACGGGATTGGCGATGAACTTGAGGACGGTTTCGCGCCCGAGCCTGGCGTTGACGGCATCCACCTGCGGCTGGCTGCGCTGATCGCACCAGATGAGCGAGGGGCGGATCACCTGGCCGGCGGCGTCCAGGATTACCAGGCCGTGCATCTGGCCGGAGAGGCCCACGCCTTTCACTTCGGCGCCGGAGACGCCGGCTTGCGCCAGCACGCGGCGGATGGCCTCCACGGCGGCGTCCCACCAGTTCCCGGGATTCTGCTCGGCCCACATGGGGCGCTCCATGCGCATGTCCTCATGGGGAACCGAACAGCCCGCGCGGACAGCGCCGCGTTCATCCACCAGAAGCGCGCGCGAACTTCCGGTGCCGATATCGATGCCAAGCCACATGCACACATCGTGGCATAATCCAAGTTGGATCGTCCATGCCCGCCTCGTTTTTCGTTCAACCCAAAATCCGGCCGGTGCTCGACGCGCGCTTCGTGCCGGCCGCGCTGTGGAACCGCGCGTACCGCGAGCATGTGGAGGCGCGCGGTTGCGAGCCGCTGGCCCTCGCGCTCGAACGTGGACCGGATTCGGTCTCGGTGTTTCGCACGCGTATCCTGCCGCATGAAGGCGAAGGCGCGGCGCTCAACCGGCGCTATGTCGAGCGGCTGCTGAAATTCCTGCTGTGGCAGAAGGGCGCGCACAGAGTCACCATCGGCGGGGATGCGCGCGTCGCGGAGTACCTGGCGAAGGTGTACGCGCCGGCGGGCGAGCGGGCTTTCGACCACGCCATGATGGGCGAGCGGATCTACGGGCGGAAGATGGAGATCGCCGGCTGCGCGTTCGACGCCGTACCGGCCGAGCGTGAGAGCGCCTCGCCGCTGGGCGGCCATCTGGATGGCTTCCGGATTGGTTTCGATCTGGGCGCGAGCGATCGCAAATGCGCCGCCGTGGCCGAGGGCGAGGTGGTCTTCAGCGACGAGACGCCCTGGAACCCGAGCGCGCAAGCCGATCCGCAATACCATTTCGATGGCATCCACGATTCGCTGCGGCGCGCGGCCGCCAAGCTGCCGCGGGTGGACGCCATCGGCGGCAGCGCGGCGGGAGTGTACGTGGCCAACGAGGTGCGCGTGGGGTCGCTCTACCGCGCGGTGCCGCCCGAGCTGTTCGAGAAGCGCGTGCGGCGGATGTTCTTCGATCTGCGCGCGGCGTGGGGCGGCGTGCCGTTCGAGGTGATCAACGATGGCGAGGTCAGCGCGCTGGCCGGTTCCATGGCGCTGGGCGAGAACGCCGTGCTGGGCATCGCCATGGGCAGCAGCCTGGCGGCCGGGTTTGTGACGCCGCGCGGCGCGGTCACCCCATGGCTGAACGAGCTGGCTTTCGCGCCGGTGGATTACGGCGAGGATGCGCCCGAGGACGAATGGTCGCACGACCGCGGCGTGGGCGTGCAGTACTTTTCGCAGCAGGCCGTGGGGCGGCTGCTGGAGCCGGCGCGCATCGAGCTGCCGCGCGAGATGCCGCTGCCGGTGAAGCTCGAACGCGTGCAGGAGCTGGCCGCTAAAGGCGATGAGCGGGCGGGGCTGATCTACCAGACCATCGGGACGTATTTCGGCTACGCGGTGGCGGGCTACGCGGATTTCTACGATGTGCGCCATGTCCTGGTGATGGGGCGCGTCATGACTGGCGAAGGCGGCGGCGCGATTGTGCACGGGGCGGAGCAGGTGCTGCGCGAGGAGTTTCCGGAGCTGGCCGCGCGCATCCGATTGCACGTGCCCGGCGAAAAAGAAAAACGGCACGGACAGGCCGTGGCGGCGGCCAGCCTTCCCGCCATTCCAAAACAGGAGAACAATAATGCGGTTTCATAACGCCGGCGCGGATTGGTTTGTTCCGGATGGCATGGCCGGCGACGGGGCGCTCGCGCGCTCGACGCACCTGTGCGTCTCGGCCCACCAGGACGATATCGAAATCATGGCCTACCACGGCGTCGCGGAGTGTTTCGGCCGTCCGGACAAGTGGTTCACGGGCGTGGTGGTGACCAACGGGGCCGGCAGCCCGCGCGCGGGCATTTACGCCGATTACACCGATGCGGAAATGCAGCGCGTGCGGCTGCTGGAGCAGCGCAAGGCAGCCGTGGTGGGCGATTATGCGTGCCAGATCCAGCTCGGCTTCACCAGCGCGCAAGCCAAGAATCCCGGCGAGACGGGCATCCGGGAGGATCTCGAGCAAGTGCTGCGTACGGCGCGCCCGCGCGTCGTCTATTTGCATAACCTGGCTGACAAGCACGATACGCACGTGGGCGCCGCGCTGCACGCCATCCGGGCGCTGCGCGCTATTCGCGCGGAATACATGCCCGAGCGTGTGTATGGCTGCGAAGTCTGGCGGGACCTGGACTGGCTGCCGGATGAAGACAAGCAGGCGCTGCCGGTTGGAGCGCGCTCGAATATCGCGGCCGCGCTGGTGGGCGTCTTCGATTCGCAGGTGAGCGGCGGCAAGCGCTACGACC
>CAYRWE010000357.1:0-4509 GCA_964427655.1 uncultured Solibacteraceae bacterium
CGCGCACGCGCAGTGTTGGATAATCGTTGATCTGCTTGCCGCAGACCACTAGTTTGTGAACTTCAGATGCGTTTGGCGATGGACACGCCCGGACAGACGGCCTATACTTGGGTCGCGGATGAGAAACGCAAATGACTATCTTCAACTGTGGAAAGTGTTTGCTCGTAGCTGCATCAGTATTGATCGCCGGATGCGGTAAACAAGAACGGACCGAAGCGGTTCAACTGGCGAAGGTGCTCACCGAGAAGAAGGCTAACTTTACCGCCGCCGACGCCATCGAGAAGGATTTCATGGGCAACGCTCGTGCGTGGTGTGACGGGATCGTGGCAACCGGAGCGGGTCGTGGCGTGGAATTGGATCAGAACGCGACGGTCGCCGCCGAGCTGGCTAAATCCGCCGTGGCGACCAGTACCCAATTGAGCCAAGTGCGTCAGGCGATTGTCGAGCAACCTCTCAAGGAAGAATATACACAGAATGTTCGCAACGCGCTGGTCACCCAACTGACGGCACGCCAGCGCCGGCTTCAGGATGTACGCGCGTTGCTAGATCAGTTGGCCCCTCAGTTTCTCCAATACAAGCGCGATAAGACCTACAAGGGAGACACTTATCCGACCGAAATTGGAGGGCTGGATTCGCTGCTCCGCGCCTACAAGCCGCCGGAGGACACGGTCGGAACGGCGCTCTCGGCTTTGAAGGTGAAATACAGTCTCAGCGATAGCGAGCTCTGAACCAGCCCCGCGAGAAGCCCCAGCGGACTTTCCCGTTGATTACAGATTTGGGGTGTGCCCGCTTGAACCTCGCAAACACTATCCGGACATTATCCCGTTTGCGCCTGAACGACGTCGAGCCTGGCACGCACCGATCGCGGCATGTCGGCGATTTGGATCTCGCACGTCGGGCCGCGTCCCGAGGACGTGGTCGTTGCGCCCGAGCAGCGGCGGGGCGGTCGCTAATGGCGCGGCGACCGCCGCGCTGGCCGCGGGCGGCGCGGCGGCTTTCCGGCTGCAACGCAGGACGTCGGCGGTTTCCGATCTCGCGCGTCGCGCCGCGTCCCGCAGGCCGAGCGGTCGGGCGCCAGGCGCAGCCGATGGGCGGGATCCGGGCAGCCGACATCCCGAGATCCAAACGTGTCACTGCCCGTCGCACGGTGGGTACCCGCGCAAACGTCTTGGGGTCTTGGCTCGTGCCTCCGAAATGGAGCATCAGGGCAAACGGGTCAAATTACGCCGGGTAATTTCTTTCTTGTCGCGCTGACCGGCGTTCAATCCTCGCAGGTAAATCCCTGCTTGGCTGCGGTGGCCTTCACATCCGGGAAATACACCTTGCCATACGCACCCGCAGTGCTCTCGGACCAGGACGTGCCATCGGTTCGAACGATAGTTTTCCAATATTCAACCAAGGCCACATCGTACGCGTCGATCGCGGGCCGCAGGTCTTCAGCGTGATACCGTTCCTCGTGGCGGAAGCTCTCAATGGGCAGTCGCGGTTTCTGGGTTGCAGGCTGATCCACGTAACCTATGCAGACGCCCGCAATCGCAAGGGTGTTTTCGGGCAGGCCGAGCAGATCGATAACGGCTTGCGGCTCGCGGCGAATGGCTCCGATGGGAACAATGCCGAGGCCATAGGAGCGGGCGGCGGTCATAATGGTGCCAAGCGCGATGCCCACGTCGGTAACCGAGGCGATGACGCCTTCTAGGCTATGGTGTATCTCCTGAGCGATCCCGGCTTTCTCCGCCCCCACGCGGGTCTTATAGAGGTCGGCGATAAGCACCAGAAATACGGGAGCCTTGGCAATCCACGGTTGGCCGCCGGCAATTTCGGAAATGCGCTTGCGGCGCCCCGCATCTTTCACAACCACTATGGAAACCTCCTGGGTGTTGATAGAGGTGGGTGCGCGGTGCGCCGCTTCGACGATGTTGTCCAGTATCTCGTCGGGAATTGGATCGGACTTATAACTGCGATCGCTGTGATGGGACTGGAGGAGGCGTACTGTATCGTTCATGAGTTCTCCTGCACAGACTTTGGTATCTGTGCCTTACCCTTAGTGTAGAACCACCGGCTTAGATTCAGCTTTAGCGGAACCAGCATGGCGGAAATGCCCGGTTCTGTCGTAGCGTTCCGAAGGCGATGTAAATCACATCGCGGCAGATCGCCAGCCAGAAGGCCGCCTCATCCAGCGTCCGTACCACTTCTTCCGCTCCCGGCGTCGGGTCGCTCTGACGATGCGCCGCGAGCGCATCGAAGCCGCCGGGGAAGCAGGGGGACAAGCAGGTAGCCGAGCCTGCGCGTGAACTTTCGCGCCCGGCCGCAGCGCTACCGCCCGGGCGGCTGGGCCGCGCGAGTTGCGCGCCGGCGTCCGCGGCCGGCCGCCCCGTGCGCGCAGCCCGAACAACGGCAAACCGTGTCGTTCCGCGCTATGCTCCGCCACCAGCCTACGAGAACGCTCGCCTGCGCGCCAGGGCGGCTCGCCGTTGTTACCCCAGGCGGCTTCTGCTGGTGGCTCCGGATGTCGCTTGAAGCTTTGCGCCACACAATCGTCGACAACGCGTCCAGAGCCAAATTGCTTTGCGCTCACCTGAACCTCGGCGAAGCTCAGTACCAGCGGCGCTCCACCAACTCCGGAATCACGTTCTCCTAAGCTGCCAAGGAGGCACGCACATCCCAGGCAGCGGTTAGCTCCGTAGCTGGCGAAGGGGTTTCCAGTCCTGCTGTCGGCCTCCTCCCTAGAACCCGTACAGCCTGGTTGGGTTATCCACCAGGATGTGCTTGCGCAGAGCCGCATCGGGCACCCAGACCGGCAGCAGGTTCATCAGCGCCCCATCGTCGATGGGCATGAGCGGCGCGATATCGGTCGGCTTGTGCGCCACGGCCGGGTCGGGATGCGGCCAGTCCGTGCCCCACAGGATGCGATCGGCGTTGGCAGAGATCAGCGTTTTGGCGAAAGGCGCCACGTCCGCGTAATCCGGCGTGCGATTCGAGCAGCGATAGGCACCCGAAATCTTCACATAAGCTTTGCCCGAGCGCACCATCTCCACCATATCTGAGAAGCCCGGCTGCTGGAGGCCCAGTTCGGCGCGCAGACTGCCAAAATGATCGATCACCACCGGCACCGCGGAATCCAGAATGAGGTCCTTCAATCCCGAGATCATCGCCAGCCCGGTGTAGATCTGCACGTGCCAGCCGAGCCGCTTCACGCGCGCGCTGAAAGCCTGGAAGCGCTGGCGGGCGCCTGAAAGATCGGGCTGGGCGCCGGTCGCGAAGTTCAGCCGGATGCCGCGCATGCCGGCCTTCTGCATGGCGTCCAGTTCGCTCTCGGTGGTCTTATCGCCGATCACCGCGACGCCGCGGGCGTTTGCCCCGCGCGCCTTGATGCCGTACAACGTGGCGGCATTATCGGTGCCGTAGCAACTGGGCGTCACGATCACCACGCGCTCGACGTGCAGCGCGCGGTGGAGCGCCGCCATCTCCTCCGGCAACGCCGTCTCCGGCGTGAAGCTGCGGCCCTCCCAGAGCGGGAAGCGCGCCGGATCGGCGAAGATGTGCGTGTGGCAGTCGCACGTTCTGGCAGGCACGTCGAAACCGATTGGCGTGCGCGGCTGGGATGCCTTCCCGAAACCCGCGCGCAGGCCCGCCGCCAATCCCAGCGACACGCCGAGAACTTCACGTCTTGTGAACACGATTTCCTTTCGGGGTAGCCCGCATCGGCTGCCCGCTCAAGCCAGTATACGCCGGATGCCCGCCATCCTCGCCGGCCGCCCAAAGGCCTCCGCGATTTAGTGCAGGACCTCGCCGCGAACCGCGTCGCCGCGCGGCTGGCCACGCCTGGTCTCCAACGGCGGCGGCGACGGTCGCCGTCGCGCGGGCAGGCCCGCGGAACGCGCAATCTCCGCGGTTCAACGCTCGCACGTCGCGCCGCGTTTCGCGAAAGCGGCCGTCGCGTGCGCACGACGCAGAGTACGTTCAGTGCGGCACCGTGTTCCCCGGCCGGCCGCGGTTCGTGCGGGCACGGACGGCGGTGGCCCCGGTCGCCAACGGCGCGGGGCCTCGTACGCGCGCCGCCGACGAAGAAGTAACGTAACGCGATCATGGGGCAGGGTTCAGCTTCGGGAGCGAAGTGGTCCACTGGCTAGAGTAACCGGCGGATCGTTGTCTTTGGCACTACGAGCCAAGCCAGAAGTAATAGGGCAAATGCTATGGGGTTCCGGTGTTCAATTCTACCTGTCCACAGGGCTAGATGCGACCATGATCGATCCTATCTCGGTACTGGTGCAGATGGTGCCTTGAGCCGAAGCCTGCCCGTCGATCATCGCTAACTCCCTTGCGGAAATGAATCCGTCCCCTGCAGCGAGAGCCGCGGGCTTCCGCCTAAGCTCCATCCGCTGCCGAACCCGGTACGAAGAGCACGCGCTATCTTAGCAGTTCGGCGCTCGTGTGGCCTCCGTCGCACGGTCTCATGTCGCTAGTGTAGTGCGGCCTAACTAGTAACGAGTATCGTTAGCGCAGCGTCTT
>CAYRWE010000358.1:0-4459 GCA_964427655.1 uncultured Solibacteraceae bacterium
TCCAGCCACTCGGCGGGGATGCGTTTCCAGGCCTGGTCGATGGCCTCTTCGGGGAAGTTCTCCACCAGCAGCAGCCAGGGCTCGAAATCCTCCAGCGAGCGCACGGATTCGTAGACGATGCGCCGCGGATAGAGACCCTGTACGGCCGATTCGGGGAAATCCCAATTGGGCCCATCGAAAGCGAACCCGTGATCGATCATGCGGACCACAAAAGCCGGGGTCTCGGCGCCGCCATCGCGTACACGCGCGCGGTAGAAGACGCTCTGGCGACCATCGGCGTTGGCTGCCCACCTGTCGAACACCAGGATGGCGCGGAAATCGTCCAGGTTGGCGACCTTCGAGAGCAGCGCATCGGGCAGAAAATCGTACACCGCCGTGCGCGCGGGGTCGCCCGGGTAGCGCGACGCAAAGTGCCAGCCAGCCTCCACCGGGATGGTGCGTGTGCCCAGCCGGATCGAAATCTCCGGCGAGGCGGCCATCAGCTCGGGAGGAATGCGGATCGGCGCCGTCTCGGGAATCGCGATCTTGAGATAGCCCAGCAGCGCCGATGCCAGCACTTCGTTGATCAGGATGCGCCGATGCTGCGGATTGTTGCGGAATTTGACCACGTACCAGTGGCCGTCATCCGCCTCCAGCAGGTGGGACTGGGCGCCGCCTCGCATTCTGCGCACGTGCCGGACCGCCGTGAGGGGCATCGGAAAGAAAATGCAGTAACCTAGAGTTGTATCACACGGAGGAGCTGATCACCGATGGCCGAACCTGGATTGACCCCCGACACAGTCGAACCCGCGCCGCCGGCCGCGCCCGGGCGCAGCAAAGATGAAATCGCTCTCGAGCTCGCCAAGTTCATCGCCGTGACGACGGGCTACGGGAAAACCTCGCAATCTTCCGCCGGGTTCTCGGCGAAACCCGCCACTCGCGCGGCAGAGGAACATGCGGAAGCGCTCATCGAGCTATTCGAGCGCTGCCGCCGCGTCGTGAATAAGGAACTTTAGCGAGCAGGCCCCGCCGGCGGAAGAAGACACACCGAACCGGCAGGGCGCGGCGTGTCTTCCATGATGCGATTCGGGTTGGCCGGCTAGCGCTTCTTTCCGCCCTTCTTGGCGGGAACTTTCTTGACGGCCTTCTTAGCCGGGGCCTTCTTGGCGGGAGCTTTCTTCGCGGCCTTCTTGGCTGGCGCCTTTTTAGCGGCCGTCTTCTGAGCGGCGGCTTTCTTGGCCGGGGCCTTCGTGACAGCGGCTTTCTTAGCCGGAGCCTTCGTGGCGGCGGCCTTGGCGGCCGGGGCTTTCTTAGCAGTAGCAGTAGTCTTTTTCACTGGGGCTTTCTTGGCGGGCGCTTTTTTCACTGTGGCAGCCTTTTTGACCGGCTTCTTCGGAGGGGCTTCCGGTTCCGGGGCGGGTGGCTCGGCAGCCGCCGCGGGTTGAGCTACCGGGGGCGGCGCAAGAGGCACCGCAGCCTCTTCGTCTTCCTCGTCCTCTTCTTCGTCTTCCTCGAATTCGTCGAGTTTCGAGGTTAGCTCCGAGTGCTCCTCGTCCTCGTAATCGTGGAAGTCTTCCAACTCCTCTTCGTCTTTGAGAGCGAGTTCCCTGGGTTCAAACATGAATCAAGCCTCCTGTATCAGGCACGAACAACCCTAGAATACCCCTTTTTGGCCGGGAGGCAACACTGAAAAGAAAAAAGCGGGAGAAAAATCGTCCGCTACCGCGTCGCGCTATCGGCGACGATCACCGGCAGCTTGCGAGCCGGCGTGGCGGAGGCCGTCCGCGCGGCGGCACTCCTGCGAGAGGATTTGGAACCGGTGCGCGCTTGTGCCCGGCGTGGGGCCGTGCTGCCGGTCTTCGAGCCGCGCCTGGCTGCCACGGTGGTCGCGCGCGCCGCGGTGGATCTCTTAACGGGCGAGGTCGCGTGCGCCTGATGCACGGTCTCGCCGCGCGCGGCCGGGCCATGCCCAGCCACCCGATGCCGCGTGGCCGCACGCTCCGGCGTCCCGGTAGCGGGAGCCGCCGTGCGTACCGCCGGGATCATCAGCCGGTCGCCTTCCACCACCTCGGCTGAAGCCAGCTTGTTGGCCGTCGCGATAGTGCTGGAAGCAGTCTTATACCGCTGGGCGATTTCCGCCAGGGTCTCGCCGCTGCCCACGCGGTGCATCCGCCACGCATCCCGGTGCTCGGGCGGGACCAGTTGCAAAGCCGCCATGAGCTGGTTGCCACTGCCCTTGGGTACATGCAACGCGTAGTCCGCCGGGGCGATGCTCTTAAGCACCGATGGATTCAGCGCGGCCATCTCGGCCATGGGGGCATCCGCGATATCCGCAACCAGCGCCAGGTTCGTGGGCGCAGCGGTCTGAATGGTGTCATACTCCAGCGCGGGTTCGAGCGGCACGCCTGCCAGCCCATACTCGGCGGCGTTCTTCTCCATGATCGTCATCGCCAGGATGATGGGCACGTAGTTGGTGGTCTCGAGCGGCAGCACGCCGCGATTGCGCAGTTCCCAGAAATCCGCGTAGCCCGTCCGCTCGATCGCCTTCTCGATCGACACCGGGCCGCAGTTGTAGGCGGCGATCGCCAGGAACCAATCGCCGAACTCGCTGTAGAGATCGTGCAAATGATGCGCGGCCGCGCGAGTTGCCTTTTCGGGGTCCATGCGGTCGTCGGTATAGGGTGTGCGCATCAGGCCGTACTGCTGGCCGCGCCACGCCAGGAACTGCCACATGCCGCCGGCAGCCATGCGCGAAACCGCGCGCGGGATAAATCCGGATTCCGCCTGCGCCAGGTGGATCAACTCCTGCGGTACGCCCTCTTCGTCCAGAATCCGCTGGATCATGGGCCGGTACCGGCCCGAGCGCTGATAGGCCGCCACCAGCGTCTTGTGGCCCCGGTTCGAAAAGTAATTGATGTAGCCGAGCACCGCATCGTTCACGGCCAGCGGCAACTGCGACACGGTAGCCGCTACCTGCGCCCCCACCTTGTTCTTCAGCTTCGGATCCACCGGGAACGTCATTTCGAGGATGTCTTCGAGGGGTGCCTTCTCGAACTTGCCCTCTTCGACGCCTGCCGAAGCCCCCATGCCCGCCAAGTCAAGCCGGTGAATCGTATCCACCATCTCATCCAGAACTTTCCCGTATTCCTGGCGACCCTCGGGATTCTGGCTGGAGGCCTCCAGAACCATATCGATGGCGGCGTCGAACTCGCTGCGGGCATTGGCGAGATCGTCGGCCTGGTAAAATCTCTTACCGCGTTGCAACCGCTGGCCGGCGCGCCGCACGAGGTCGTCGGCACTCGAACGGCGCTCCGGCACGGGCGGGCTGGCCACTAAGAAGGGCGGGACATCCCTCAGATACAAATTGGGCTCAACGTTTGGAGGAGGATCGATTTCGAGGTAACCCGCGCTTCCGGCGGGAGCCGGCGGCAGAAAAGACATCTGGAACTTGCTGTGCTCTGTAGGAGCGCAACCCGAAAGAAGGAGGCTAACGGCGGCGAAGTTCAAAAAAGATGATATAGTCCGCTTTCGGGCGTCCATCTAAGCCTCGGACTGAAGAAAATAAAGCACTTTAACGGCCACGTAACCGTTTCCGTGCTCTTCAAGACTACAACAGGTGATCTTTGTTACGCAACTGTACCAACGGGCTATTTGTGTCCGCCCCGTGGCCGGGGCGGACGCGGGTGTGTCGTTATTCCTCTTCTTCCTCTTCGCCGGTCTTGGCCGCCTTGGCCGCGGCGATGATTTTGTCGGCCTGTAGCTGCGGCACGAAGTCGTAGTGGTCGAACTCGATGGTGAAGGAGGCCCGGCCCTGCGTCATGGCGGTCAGATCGCTCTGATAATTCAGCATTTCGGACATGGGCACCTGGGCCCGGATGAACTGGGAGTTGCCCTTGGTCTCCATGCCGGAGATGCGGCCGCGCCGCCCGTTCAGGTCGCCCATGAGGTCGCCGGCGTACTCCACGGGAGCCTGGATCTCCGCGTTCATGATGGGCTCGAGCAGGGCCGGACGGGCTTCCTGCATGGCCGCCTTGAAAGCCTTCCGCGCCGCCAGCTTGAAGGCCAACTCCGAGGAATCCACATCGTGGTAGGAGCCGTCGTAAACGGTCACCTTGAAATCCACCATGGGGAAACCGGCCAAAAACCCATTTTCGGCGGCTTCGATAATGCCCTTTTCCACCGCCGGGATGAAGTTCTTGGGAATCGCCCCGCCGAAGATCTCGTTGGCGAACTCGAACTTAGCTCCCCGCGGTAGTGGCTCCATTTTGATCCAGCAATCGCCGAACTGCCCATGACCGCCGGTCTGCTTCTTGTGGCGTCCCTGCACATCCGCCGTGCCGCGAATGGTCTCCCGGTACGGGATCTTGGGGGCCTTCAGGGTCACATCCACGCCGTAGCGCTTCTTCAGGCGGCTGACCACGATCTCGACGTGCTGCTGCCCCGATCCGGCCAGCAGAAACTCGCGGGTCTGCGGGTCGCG
>CAYRWE010000359.1:0-4413 GCA_964427655.1 uncultured Solibacteraceae bacterium
TGATCACCGGGCTGATCAAGGCCAACTTCCCGGCGCGCCTGAGCTTCCGCGTGGCTACGCGCGTGGATTCGCGAACTATACTCGACGTGATGGGCGCCGAGCACCTGCTGGGCAAGGGCGACATGCTGTTCTTGCCGCCGGGCTCCTCGCGGCTGACGCGCCTGCACGGGGCCTTCGTGACGGAGAACGAGATCAACCGCGTGGTGGAGTTCTGGAAGGAACAGGCCTCGCCGGAGTACGATCAATCCTACCTGATCGCGCCTCCCGCCGACGACGAGGAACCCGCTGGAGAAGGCGAAGCGCCGGCCGGCGACCAGGACCCGATGTACGAGGAGGCGGTGCGGCTGGTGCTGCAGATGGGCAAGGCCTCGACTTCGACCTTGCAGCGCCACCTGCGCCTGGGCTACGGCCGCGCCGCGCGCATCCTGGACATGATGCAGCGCGACGGCATCATCGGCCCGCCCGACGGCAGTAAGCCGCGCGAAGTACTGAAGCGGCCCGACTGGCTGAGGGAAGTAGAGAACCAGTCGCGGTGACGGCACGCGGCCAGGAACGGACGCGTAGAAGGCACACCGGATTGCCGCGCGCGAGAACCCCCGCGGTTCACTTCTTCGCGCTTGGATACGATCTCACCTGTTCCCGGGAGAGGATGCGGTCGAGGTGGTGCTGCATGTGCTGGATGTAATCGTCTACTACGAACTCCAGTGAGGCGGGCAGCGATTCGCCGATCCGGCACTGCGCCGTCCACTGCTCTTCCGGGATGCGAGAAACAAGCGGGGCCAGCGCGATATTCAGCGCTTTCCATAGATCCACGAGTTCGGCCCACTGCACCTGGCCGTAGCCACCGAGTTCCACCCACCCGCCGGAATCGTAGGACGGCCCTTCGAACCGGCCATCCAGGGCCGCTCTAACGAATCGTACGCGATTGTTGATGGCGGAATCGACGAGGTGGCCGAGTTCCTGCTTCTTCGACCAGCGTTTCTCGCCCGGGCTAGCGTCGGCAGACGAGTCGGTTATGGCCCGCAGAAGCGGTTCTTCATGTGCGACGGTACGTCGCAAACGTTCGGCAAAGTCGTGCATGCCCTATTTTCGTATAGCCGCCAGACGATCGCGTTGCTCGCCGAACGCCGCAAGTCCTCAGAGTCTACGGTACTTACAGACGCGTCCGCCAATGAGGGCGTGTCCGGCTGTTTCGGCCAGCAACTCGAGTCTCTCCGGATGGAGGCTTTCCAGAAGTTAAGGCTTGGCAAACGGGACTCGTCGAGTTCAGTCCCTCGGATCTTCCCCATGCTAGTGTGTAAGCAGAGGTCTCCGGATGCGCTTTGGGGTGGTGCTGACCCTTACATCCTTGCTGGCGGCGCAAACACCGGGTGACAGTCCGCCGCTGATGCGCGGGGTGCTGCTCGAACGGGACGCCCAGACCGATACCGGCGAATTCAGCGTGCGCGCCGGCGGTAACCACGTCTTGCGTTACCGGTTCGATACCAAAACCTATGTCGAGCGCGATAGTCAGTCGATCGACGTGTCCCGCCTGCGTCCCGGTGAGAAGGTCGAGGTGGTCTCGGACGCGCTCCCTGGCCTCGTTTTGCGCTATGCCCGCTCTATCCACGTGGTGGAAGATCCGCCACCGCCGCGCGCGCTCGGCCAGACCCGCCTGCGCACTCGCGACTCGGCCGATCGCAGTCTGCTCGATCAAAATCCGCTCGCAGATCCGCTTGAAGCCGGCCTGTCCGCGGGCAACCTCACCTACTCCGGCGTCGTCGCGCACCTGAGCGGCGACCGCCTGGTGCTGCACACGCGCGACGGCGATCGGACCATCCAATTGCGGCCGGAAACTCAGTACTTGGAAAACGGCGATTTGGTCGGAGCGGCCGCCCTGAAGACCAACATGCGCGTATCGGTGCGCGCGGCCAAAGACCTCTACGACCAGCTCGTGGGCTACCAGATAATCTGGGGACAGATACTCGATCCGGCCGGCCGGTAACGCTGCGATGAACACGCCGGCGCCAGCAAAATAACGATCCATTAGCGGCACCGCGCCGCGCGGCCCATTACAATGGTCTTTACCGCTAATGCGACGCGTAATCACCGCACAGGACGTGCCGGCCAGTGGCCAACTGCGAATTCCCATGGGGACTCTGGTTACCCCCTCGGCGCGAGAGGTGGCGGAGGATCGCGGCGTAAGCATCCTCGAGCTGCCCGAGGACCAGATTTCGGGCTTGGCGCCGCCGGAGAAGACCGTCGCGCTGGGCGCCGATAACTGCGGTCTCGCCATGAAGGAAGCGCTCAAGCCGGTGCTCGAAAGCCTGGGCCTCGAAGCCCGCGACGTGGGCGTTTACGACGATAGCAAACCCGCCGATTACCCTGACATCGCGCTCAAGGTGGCCGAGTTGGTGGCTTCCGGCGCGGCGCGCCGCGGCGTGATCGTGGACGCGGCCGGGATCGGCTCGGCCATAGCGGCCAACAAGGTACCGGGCATACGGGCAGGCCTCTGCTATGACCGCTCTTCGGCCCGCCATAGCCGCGAAGACAGCGATTGCAATGTGCTGGCGCTGGGTGGCCGGCTCCTGACCGAGACCCAGGCGGAAGACGTACTGCGAACCTGGATCGCGACACCCTTCGCCACCGGACCGCAGCAGGAGCGCATCGATAAGATCGCCGCCATCGAACGCCAGTATCTAAAAAAAAAGGAAAACTCGTGACGCAAGCGCAACTCCACCGGCCGGTCGCGGCCATGATCGACCACACCATTCTGAAGGCCGATGCCACCCGCGAAGAGGTGGTCCAAATCTGCCGCGAGGCCCGTCAGTACGGCTTCGCCTGCGTGTGCGTCAATTCGTATTGGGTGCCGCTGGTGCGCGCGGAGCTGGCCGGTTCGCCGGTGAAGGTCTGCACGGTGGTAGGTTTTCCTTTGGGAGCCACCAGCACGGCGGCCAAGGTGGCGGAAGCGGAAGTGGCGCTGCGCGTGGGCGCGCAGGAGATCGACATGGTGATCAACGTAGGCGCGCTGCGCTCGGGCGATCGCGATGCGGTGCGCGTGGATATCCGGCAGGTGGCCGAGGTGGCGCACGAGGCCGGCGCCATCCTGAAGGCCATCATCGAAACGGCCCTGTTGAGCGACACGCAGAAAGCCGAGGCCTGCACGCTGGCCCAGCAGGCGGGCGCGGATTTCGTCAAGACCTCCACCGGCTTCAGTACCGCCGGCGCCACCGCGAAGGATGTGGCGCTGATGCGCGCCGTGGTGGGGCCGGAGATGGGCATCAAGGCGGCCGGCGGCATTCGCACGCTTGCGGATGTTGAGGCCATGGTCGCGGCGGGCGCCACCCGCATCGGCTGCAGCGCGGGCGTGAAGATCGTCCAGGCAGCGCGTGTGGCCTGAGGCGCGCGGCCCAATGAGTGCCATGCAGGCCAGCCGAAAAGCCGCGGTGCGATTCCGGGAGCGCTCCGAGCTGCTGGATTTTCTGCTCGAGGTTTCCGCCGGCACCACCGGCACGCTCGATCTGGACCGCCTGTTGGCTAACGTCGCGGAGATCATCCAGAAAGTCCTCCCATACGATCTCTTCGCCATCCTCTTGTATCACGAGAAGCGCAAGGATCTGCACATACGGTACGCCGTGGGCCATCGCGAGGAAGTGGTCAGCAATCTGAGCGTGGCCCTTGGCGAAGGGATCACCGGCGCGGCGGCGGCGTTGCATGAGGCGGTGCTGGTGGGCGACGTGCGCAACGACTCCCGCTACCTGAGCACCGTAGACGCCGTGCGCACCGAGCTGGCTGCGCCCATGACCGCCCGCGGCAAGCTGGTGGGCGTGATCGACCTGCAATCCACGCGCGTGAACGCCTACACGGAATACGACCGCGCGCTGCTGCGGCTCATCGCCTCGCGGGTGAGCATTGCCATCGATAACGCGCGCCTCTACCGCCGCGTCGATCGCCAGAATCGCACGCTGAAAACGCTGGCCAACATCTCGCGCGAGTTCACCTCCATCCTGGATCTGAACGAGCTGCTGGGCAAAATCGCCGCCACCATGCGGGAGCTGATCAATTACGACGCCTTCAGCATCCTGCTGGTGGATGAGCAGGCTAGGGCCCTGAGGCACCGTTTCAGCATGCGCTACGACGAGCGCGTGAACATCGACAACGTGCCGCTCGGCAAGGGACTCACCGGCGCGGCGGCTGAATCGCGCCAGGTGGTGCACGTGCACGATACCAGGAAGGACCCGCGCTACATCGCCTCGCATCCTGATATACGCGCCGAAGTGGCCGTCCCGCTGATCGCGCACGACCGCGTAATCGGTGTGATGGACCTGGAGAGCAACCGCGTCGGCTATTTCACCGACGATCACGTACGCACCCTCACGCTGCTGGCGCCCCAGGTGGCCAGCAGCGTGGAAAACGCGCGGCTCTACGAGGAAG
>CAYRWE010000360.1:0-4400 GCA_964427655.1 uncultured Solibacteraceae bacterium
ATCCAGTCCGGCGGCATCTTCGCGCGTGCGATAGGCCTCCCAAATGGCAATCACCGAATAGGGGGCGGCGTTGGCATACGCCAGGATGGCCCCACAGGCTCCCATGAGAAACGACGGCCAGAGGGTCGGGGCCGAACCCACCAGCACCTGGAAACCGTGTTTCACCTCGCGGAGCATCTGCATCACTTTTTCGAGGCTGCCGGAACTCTCCTTGATGGCGATCACGTTGGGATGCTCGGAGAGCGCCACCACCGCCTCCACCGGGATATCCACGCCGGTGGTCTGCGGCCAGTTGTAGATGATCAGCGGAATGCGCGATTGATCGGCCACCGCCTGGTAGTAGAGCACCTGGGCGTCGGCGCGATTGATGAGATTCTTGTAATAGTGCGGGGTGCGCACCATGGCGGCTTTATAGCCCATCTCCGCGGCGCGATTGGTCAGGCACACAGTTTCGCGCACGCTCTCCATCCCGGTGCCGCAGATCAGCAGTTTTTCCGGGGCGGCGTGCTTGGCCACCATCTCCCAGACCGCGATCTTTTCTTCCGGCATGAGCATGACACTCTCGCCGGTGGACCCCATGACTACGTAGCCGGATAACGCGGTGCGGTTCCACTTCTCGATGTTGTGCTGCAGCTTGGCTGCATAAATCTCGCCGTTATGGTCGAACGGCGTCGTGATCGGTGGGAAAATACCTTGTAGCTTCATTTTATTCCACGATAGCAAATAGGACCCTACATGTTCTCTCTCGAGATCGAATGCGATGCGGACGACCGCGACCTGCTGATCGCCGAGCTGTGGGAGTTGGGCTCGAGCGGCATCGCCGAGCTGAGCCCGGCGCGCGTGCGAGCCTTCTTCGAAGAGCAGGCCGCCGACCGCGGCATTCTCCGCCGGCGCTATCCCGGCGCGCGCTGGCGCGTCGAGGAGGAGCGCGATTGGGTCGAGGCGGCCAGGCAGATCTGGCGGCCCATGGAAGTCGGCAAGCGCTTCTTTCTGGTTCCCGAATGGCGCGACGACCCCACGCCCGCCGGCCGCCTGCGCATCACGGTGAATCCCGGAATGGCCTTCGGCACGGGAGTCCACGAGACCACCCAGCTTTGCCTGGAGGCGCTCGAGGATCTGCTCGAGCCCGGCATGAGGGTGCTCGACGTGGGCACCGGATCGGGCATCCTGGCGCGTGCGGCACGGCTGTTGGGAGCAGAGCGCGTCTATGCCTGCGATATCGATCCGGTAGCGATTGCGATTGCAGGAGAGGGCTTCGTGGGATCGGCGGATGCCGTGGCCGCGAACTCGGCCGACCTGGCATTGGCGAACATCAGCCCGGAGGCCGTGATTCGCCTGGCGCCGGACCTGCTGCGGGTTTTGCGGCCGGGAGGAAAGCTCATCGCGAGCGGATTTGAGAATGGCGAGGTAGCTCAGGTGCAGGCAGTGCTGCCGCCTGCCGCCGCGGTGCGCCAGAAGAACACGTGGATCTCGATCATAGTCAGGAATGAGGCAGCTTCGAATTCGTAAAGAAAGTTGAGGTGCGCTATGAATCGGAGAGCGCTGTTCCAGGTGGGACTCGCGGGAATCGGCGTCGCAGCCATGCCTGGCAGAGCATGGGCACTTAAGTACTTCCCGAAGGCTTCCGGCAAGAAGTGGGCCGTACTGTACGCGACCTGGTGCGGATCGGCCCGCGACGCCGCGGTATGGATTTCAGAAGGCATGGGGGGAATCGCGGACGCCTTCGACGTGCGCGAGGAAGCCGACCTGAAACAATTCGATCACATCGTCGTCGGTTCGGCTATTCGAATGGGCAAGATCTCACCCGAGCTCCAGCGGTATCTCGAAAAGAACAGGCCGTGGGTGAAGGATAAAGTGAGGGGTCTCTATACCGTGTGTGGCAACATGCAGCAGCCCATTACGCAAGAAGTGATCAAAAGCCAGATCACGGACCACTTAGCCCCGTTGTGTGGCGCCGATAGCGTTCCCGCCCACGTGTTCCTTGGACGAGTCACCCCGATCCTGCTGGAGCCCGAGGTGCGCGAGATGATGAAACCCATGGGAGAATACGACAACCTGAAACGAACCGAGTGCATGGCGTTCGGCAAAGAAATCCTCAGCCGCGTGTAGGAAAGTTCCGAATCGGACTCGCTCTCGACGCCGGGCAAATCGAAAACGGAGGCCGGCCCGCGTGAGCTTCGGCGCCGCCCGGGCCATTCGCGGCAAGCACCCGGTGCTAAATTAGACCGAGGAGTCCTAAATGAAGATGCCGCTAAAAGCCGCTCTGTTGGCGGTGATTCTAACCGTCAGCATCACCGGTGCGTATGCTCAATCCGCCTGTGACCGTACCTGCCTGGTGAAAATCATGGACGACTACCTGGCCGCCATGGTGAAGCACGATCCCGCTGGCCTTCCTCTGGCTGCGCACTACAAGTACACGGAAGATACCGCAACCATCCCGATAGGCGATGGCCTTTGGGTGGGAGCTTCCGAAGCACCCACGGGATTCAAGATCTACGCGGCCGACCCCTCCGCTGGACAGGTCGGCTTCTTTGGTGTTCTCAAGGAGTGGGACAATCCAGTCCTGCTGGCGATGCGCCTCAAGGTGGAAAACGGCAGCATTGTCGAGATCGAACACGTGGTAGCCCGTAACCTCAGCCCTTCCGCCATGAAGAACCTCGAAAGCCCGCGCGCCGGGTTCGTGACGCCCGTTCCGCCCTCCGAGCGCACTTCGCGCGCGGAGATGCTCAAAGCTGCCGATTCCTATTTCGAATCTATCGAGCACGTGGACGGCAGCCTGGCGCCCTTCGCCGACGATTGCGAACGCCACGAAAACGGCACACGGACCACTACCAACAAAGTGCCCGATCCGAACGCCAACCCCGCCACGCAGAAGCTCAACGCGCTCAATTGCCGCGACCAGATGAATACGCACAATCTCGCGTACATCGCACGGATTCGCCCGCGCCGCCTGTTGATCGTGGATGAGGAGTACGGCCTCGTGTTCGGCTTCCCCATGTTCGTGCACCGCGGCGATGTGCGGTCGATCAAAATCGTCAACGTGCCGGGGGTGGATCGCATCCCCATAAACTACACCCCGATAAACCTCCAGGCAGGTGAGATCTTTAAGATCCGCGCGGGTAAGATCCACGAGGTCGAAGCCAACGGATTCCTGCTGCCGTATAACGCCGCGAGCGGCTGGAATTAGATAGCCGATAGAACGCAACGATAAGAAGCATCCACGACGCCGGCCAGCAGGGGGCCTGGCCGGCCGGCCCAGGTGCCCCTGGGGGGGGCGCTGTGTGCCTTACTTCGCCGAGTTGAACCGGTTCTCGATTTCTTCCCAGTTCACCACGTTCCACCACGCCGCGATGTACTCGGGCCGGCGGTTCTGATACTTCAGATAATACGCGTGCTCCCACACGTCCAATCCCATCATCGGGGACTTCGCTTCCATCAGCGGGCTGTCCTGGTTGGCCGTAGATGCGATGTCCAGCTTGGTGCCGGATTTCAGCAGCCACGCCCATCCCGAACCAAAGCGCGTCGTGGCGGCCTGGTTGAACTTCTCCTTGAAGCTCTCGAAGCTGCCGAAGGTGGCCTGGATGGCCTGAGCCAGGTTGCCGACCGGCTGGTTACCGGCGGGGTTCGATCCGGGCGCCTTCATGATCTTCCAGAACATCGAGTGGTTCACGTGGCCGCCACCGTTATTGCGCACGGCCGTGCGGATGTTCTCCGGAACCATGGCGCAGCTGTTGGCCAGCAATTCTTCGAGCGTCACGCCTTGCAGGTTGGCCGCCGATTCCAGGGCCTTGTTGAGATTGGTCACGTAAGCCTTGTGGTGCCCGCCATGATGCACTTCCATGGTCTTGGCGTCGATGTAGGGTTCCAAGGCGTTAAACCCGTAAGGCAGCGCCGGCAGTTCGTACGGATAGGAAATCCCCATTTGTATTCTCTGAGTCATTTTTGTCTCCCTCGATTACGGTGAAGCCGGGCTGGCGCCTAGTTCACGCCGCCGGCGGTTTCCAGGGCATTCGCGAGCCGGAACATGGTGGTCTCGTCGAAATGCCTGGTCAGCAGTTGCATCCCCACCGGCAGCCCCCCGGCGGTCTTTCCGCACGGCACGCTCATGCACGGAATACCCGCCAAACTGCCGGTAATCGTATAGATATCGGAAAGGTACATGGCCAACGGATCGTCCACCTTCTCGCCCAGCCTGAAGGCCGGGAAAGGCGAGACCGGGGCCACCACCGCGTCCACTTCCTGGAACGCGTTCGAGAAATCGCGCGCCACCAACGCGCGCACCTTCTGCGCCTTCAGATAGTAGGCATCGTAATACCCGGCGCTGAGAACGTAAGTCCCCAGCATAATCCGGCGCTTGCATTCGGCGCCAAATCCCTCTCCGCGGGTATTGCGGTACATAT
>CAYRWE010000361.1:0-4320 GCA_964427655.1 uncultured Solibacteraceae bacterium
ACCACATCGATGGCGCCGTGCTCCAGTTAGTCGATATCGACGAATTGAAGAAGTCTCTGGAACAGGCCAGGTATGCGCGGGATTACGCATCGGCCATTCTCCACACCGTACGCGAGCCCTTGGTGGTGTTGGATTCGCAATTCCGCATCGAGACGGCCAACCGGGCTTTTTACCAGACGTTTCGCACGTCGCCGGAGGAGATCCTCAAGAAGCCCGTCTACGAAGTGGCCGGAGGGCGGCTCGATCTACCCAGGCTCCATTATTTGCTGGATCACGCGGCCCGCGGCGATGCCACCATCGAAGACGTCGAGGTGGAGCGCGATTTCGAGCAGATCGGGCGCCGGACCATGCTGTTGAACGCCCGCCGGGTCGAAAACGACGGCGAGACTGGGCGGATCCTGCTGGTGTTCGAGGACATCACCGAGCGCAAGCGCTCCGCCGAGGCCCGTTACCGTCGGCTCTTCGAGGCGGCCAAGGACGGCATGCTGATCGTGGATGCGGAGAGCGGTGAAATCGCCGATGCCAACCCGTACCTCGAGGCGCTGTTCGGTTACCGGCGCGAAGAGGTCATGGGCCAGAAAGTCTGGGATATCGATCCACTTCGCGGCGTTCCCGATCTTCAGTCCGTACTGGCGCGGATACGCGAGCGGGAGATGGAGCGCTTCCCGGACCTGACCGTGAAATCCAAGAGCGGGCGCGCGATTCATGTGGAGGTGGTGGCCAACGCCTACATGGAAGGGCCGCGCGCGCAGATTCAGTTCAACATCCGCGACATCACCGAACGCAAACAGTTCGAGCGGCAGCTCCAGCACACGCAGAAGCTGGAGAGCCTGGGGCTGCTGGCCGGCGGCGTGGCGCACGACTTCAATAACCTGCTCACCGGAATCATGGGTAACGCCAGCCTGGGGCTGGCGGATCTCCCGGACTCCTCGCCGGAACGAAGATACTTCCGCGAAATCATCAGCGCCAGCAAGAGAGCCGCGGATCTGACGCGCCAGATGCTGGCCTACGCGGGCAAGGGCCGGTTCATTGTCGAGCCGATGGATGTCTCGCAACTGATCCGCGAGATCGAGCCTCTGATCAATACGTCCATTCCGAAACTGGTACAGGTTCAGCTTGAATTGAAAGCGGGACTGCCGGCCATCGAGGCGGATTCCGGGCAAATCCAGCAGCTCGTGATGAACCTGATGATTAACGGCGCCGAGTCCATCGGCGAGGGCAGCCCCGGTGTGGTACTGGTTCGGACGGGCACCTTGGACCTGAGCGCCGACGACATCCAGCGGGACTTTCCTAATGATGGCCTGACGCCGGGGCCGTACGTCGCCATCGAGATCCGCGACACCGGTACGGGCATGGACGAGGCCACCAAGGCGCGGATTTTCGACCCGTTCTTCACGACCAAGTTCCAGGGCAGGGGCCTGGGGCTGGCTGCGGCGTCGGGTATCGTGCGAAGCCACAAGGGGGCCCTGCGAGTGTACTCCACGCCCGGCCGGGGATCTTCGTTTCAGGTCCTGTTTCCGGCGCTTCCGTCCGTACTGGCCGGCCGCGGCGCTCGCGTAGCGCCCCGCGCGCTGCCCGCCAGCGGCACCGTCCTGTTCGTCGACGATGAAGAAACACTCCAGAACTTGGCCCACGCGGCGCTGGAACGAAATGGGTGGAGCGTGCTGCCGGCCCGCAACGGCGCGCAGGCGGTCGAGATTTTCGAAAGGCTGGGGCAGGAAGTCACCGTGGTCATCCTCGACCTGGCCATGCCCGTGATGGGAGGAGAAGAAGCGCTGGACCGGCTCAAGGCCATCCGCGCGGGCGTGCCGGTGATTCTTTCGACGGGCTATGGAGAAGACGAAGCCACGCGGCGCTTTGCCGGCAAGGATGTGGCGGGCTTCCTGCAAAAACCCTATACGGTGGACCAACTGATGGAGGCCATCGCGCTGGTGCTGGGGCGGCTGTAGGGGCATGCTTTAGCTTGCCCTGAACCCCGTGATAAGATAACCGCCATATGGAGGGACTCCCTTCGCTGGACCAATGGGACGATTTCGTCTCCGGGCGCTACGATCCCAATCGCAAAACCGCGGACTTCCGCAAATACGACTCGACCGCGCCCGATGGCGTGCGCGAGTTCTATCGCCTGAACCACACCTTCCAGACGCGCGACTTCGCGCGGGCCCAGAAGCTCCGCTACGGCGCCCGGAAGAGCCGCGATATGGGCATCTGGGAAGCGCTCGAATACTTGAACACGCTGGTGGACGAGAGCGATCCCGATACCGATCTCTCGCAGATCGAGCACCTGTTACAGACCTCCGAGGCCATCCGCCGGGACGGCCACCCACGCTGGATGGTGCTGGCCGGCCTGCTGCACGATCTCGGCAAGGTGCTGTGTCTCTACGGCGAGCCGCAGTGGGCCGTGGTGGGCGACACGTTTCCGGTGGGCTGCGCCTGGTCGGATAAGATCGTTTATCCCGAGTTTTTCCGCGACAACCCCGATGCGCGCGTTCCCGAATACCAGACGCGCCTGGGCGTCTACACGGAGAATTGCGGACTCTCGAACGTGGATCTCTCCTGGGGGCACGACGAGTATCTATACCAGGTAGTTAAGGATTACCTGCCGCTCGAGGCGCTCTACATGATCCGCTACCATTCGTTTTACGCGGCGCACCGCGAAGGGCAGTATGCCTATCTGATGGACGCGCAGGACCGCGCAATGTTCGAGTGGGTGCGTAAGTTCAATCCCTACGACCTATATTCGAAGAGCGCCGCGCGGCCGCCGCTGGCCGAGGTGAAACCCTTCTACGAAGAGCTCGTGGCGGAGTATTTTCCGGCCCGGATCGCCTGGTGATGGCGCGGGCTTCTACTCTTTTTGCGGGTGCGGCTCGGAACGGGACTCCGCGCGCGTGGCCGCGCTGAGAGCCATCAGGAACCCCAGCAGCTCGGCTTCGGTCCGCATGCTGAGCATGGGCATATCGACGGCCGCCGCGGCCGCATGCGGGCTGGCCCAGGGGAGCCATCTCAAAAGCAGCAGAGAGCGCAGCGAGGTCTGGAGAAACACTCCCATACCGAAGAAGTGATTGACCAGTCCCAGCAGGCGCGCATCGCGCAAACCCGTCGCCAGCACCCACAGCGCGGGCACCACGGCGACCACGGCGGTCGCGAGGAAGAGCACGCGGCACACCGTCCGGATGCCCGGATACCGGCGGTACAGCCTGCGCTGCACGATCCGGAAAGCCGCGAAACACACAACCCAGGCGATGAACTCCAGCGCGACGTTGGAGGGCAGAGAGACTCGCATGGACGGCTACTCGATAGCCGGACCGAAGTAGCCCTGAGCCAGCGCCGGCTCGGCCTCCAGGGCCTTGCTCCAGCAGGTGCGCGCCTCGTCGGATTTTCCAGCCGATTCCAGGATGCGGCCCAGGTTCAGCAGAGCTTCCGGCATCTCGGGCTGGCGCTCGAGGGCCTCGCGGTACAGGCGCGCGGCCTGATCGAGCTGGCCCGACTTCTCGTACATCAGGCCCGTATTGTAAAGCACCTCGGGAGCGCGCTCGCCCAGCTCGATAAGCTTGGCGTGGTAGCGCAGGGCGGTTTCGAAATCGGATGCCTGGAGCGCCAGCGACGCCATGCCGCGCAGCGCATCCGCCGAGTTGGGATCGGCTTCCAGGATCTTCTGGTACAGCCGCTCGGCGCGGTCGCGCTCTCCCAGGCCGCTATAGGCCAGCGCCAGGTTAGAGTAAGCTTCGGGCCAGTTGGGGCGATATTTCAGACAGCCTTCGAAAGCTTCGGCGGCGCTGCGGAAATCCTTGCGGCGGAGCCTCAGATAGCCCAGGCGGAAGCGCGCCTCTTCTTCCTTGGGAGCCTTTTCGAGAACCAGCTTATACCAGCGTTCGGCCTCTTCGGAGGGGCCGGTGTGCTCGATCAGCAGGGCCATGTTCCACATGGGCTGCAGGGCGTCCGGGCTGGCCAGCATGGCGCGCTCGTAAGCCGCGCGCGCGCCGGCCGGGTCGTTGCGCTGCTCGCGCACGATTCCTAAATTGGTGTAGGCCTCGCTCGATTGAGGACGCTGCTTCAGGGCCTCCTCGTAAGCTTCGGCGGCCTGCTCCCAGCGTCCCGATTTCTGGTGCGCCAGGGCCAGGTTAAACCATCCTTCGAAATGCGCCGGAACGGCCGAGACCAGCAGCGTGCAGAACTTGGCGGTGAGCGCCAGATCCCCGGCGGCACAGGCCCAGGCCGCCAGCCCTTCCATCGCCACGGTGGATTCGGGAACCAGCTCGAGCAGGCGCTCGGAGTATTCCCGCACCATGTCGAAATCTTCTTTCGACATCCCGATGCCGA
>CAYRWE010000362.1:0-4252 GCA_964427655.1 uncultured Solibacteraceae bacterium
CGAACATGGCGAGCTGCCCGGTGTACTGCATGACGTACATCTGGACGAACTCGGAAACGAAGGTGCCCGCCAGCAGCGCCAGATAGAGCAGCGCGACGCGCGTGAGGCCGCCCCAGGCATCGGCCGGCAGGAGCGCATCGAGGAAAGTGGGGACGCGATGCGGATTCGGCTGAATGTAGCGATCGACCGCGACCTTGGTGAGCAGCGGCCCGAGCACTTGCAGCACCGATTGCACCAGCAGGAACACGAGCGAGATCGCCACCAGCAGCTTGTAGGGCCGCATATAGCCGAGAAGCCGGCGCATCAGGCGGCCGTCGTAAGCTTTGCCGAGGACCTCTTCTTCCACTTTTTTAGTCTAGCGTGAACTAGTTAAAAGCTCACCGCGGAGACGCGGAGGAGCGGAGGTTCGCGGAGAAACAAAGGAAAGGAAAGTCAAAACCTGAGAGAACGGAGGTGGCGGAGGTCCGTGCGGCTGTCGCTTGCGGACGGCCTGCGATCGGCGGCCTTTCTACCGTAGTAGCTTATACTCCGCGAATCTCCGCGCCTCCGCGTCTCCGCGGTGAGTTAGTATGTTGGGCCCGGAAAGTCAGCGCCCTTTTTCCCACAGGAGGAAGCCGACCATCGTCTTGGCGTCTTCCAGCTTGCCGCTCGCGATCATCTCGGCCACTTCCTTGCGCTTGAACCAGCGAGTCTCGATGCGCTCGTCATCCATCGGGGTGGCCTCGCCTTCCTTCAGGTCCGTGGCCAGGAAGATCGTCATGCGCTCCTCGACATAGCCGGGGCTTACCCAAAACGAGGCCAGCCGGCTCCATTTGCGGGCGCTGTAGCCGGTCTCCTCGGCCAGCTCCCGCTTGGCGGCCTGGAGCGGCTTCTCGCCGGGATCCAGCCGTCCGGCGGGCAGCTCCCAAAGATATTTCTCCGCGGGCAGACGGTATTGGCGGACCAGCAGAATGCGCTTCTTATCGTCCACCGCCATCATGACGGCCGAGCCGGCGTGGCGCACCACGGAGCGCTTGATCTCGAAGCCATCCTTGGGATCGACGGCTTCGTCTTCGGTTACTCGAAAGAGCTTGCACTGGTAGACTTCGCGTGAAGAGGTGATTTTCATGATCTTGTCCGAAGCGCGGCGGCGAAACGGTCCGCCGGCAGAGTATTCATAACGTCGCCGGCTTCCAGCCAGCCGCGGCGCGCCGTCACCACGCCGTAGCGCATCCCGGCCAGGTGCTTGGGATGGTGCGCGTCGGTCGAGATGGTGAAGCGCGCGCCCTTGGCTTTGGCGGTGCGGATCAGCGGGCCGCCCAGATCCAGGCGTTCGGGGCTGGAATTGATTTCGAGCCACACGTCGCGGCGCACGGCTTCGGCCGCCACGCGCTCGAAATCGTAGGGATAGGGATCGCGCTCGAGCAGCAGCCGTCCGGTGGGATGGCCCAGAATGCGCACGTGCGCGCATTCGAGCGCGCGCAGCAGGCGGTCGGTCATCTCGGCGGATTCCAGGTTCATGTGGCTGTGCACGCTGGCGATCACCAGATCCAGCTCGGCCAGCGCGTCATTGGCCAGATCGAGCGCGCCGTCTTTCAGAATGTCGCACTCGATGCCGGAGAAAATGCGCAGGCCCAGGCCGTCGCGGTTAAGCTCGCGCACCTGGCGGGCGAAGGCCACCGCGCGCCGCTCATCGAGGCCGTTCGCCATCGCCAGGGCCTTCGAATGATCGGTGATGGCGATATACTCGTAGCCCCGCTCGCGCGCGGCCGCGGCCATCTCTTCAAGCGTGGCGCGGCCATCGGTCTCGGTGGTGTGCATGTGCAGATCGCCGCGCATGTCCGTCAGCTCGATCAGATGCGGCAGGCGGCCTTCGGCGGCGGCTTCGAGCTCGCCGCAGTTTTCCCGTAGCTCGGGCGGAATCCAGGCCAGGCCGAGGGCCTCGTAGACGCCGGCTTCGGTTTCCCCGGCCACCACCGCTTCGTCTTCCACGCGGAAAAGACCGTATTCGCTGAGCTTCAGCCCCATTTTCACGGCGCGCGTGCGTATGGCCACGTTGTGATCCTTGCTGCCGGTGAAGTATTGCATGGCCGCGCCGAAGCTCGCCGGCGGCAGCGCGCGCACGTCCACCTGCAAGCCCTCGCGCCCCACCTTGGCGCTGGCTTTGTTTTCGCCGCGGCCGAGTACCTCCTCGACCCTCGGCCAGGCGATGAAGCGTTCGAGCGCGGCGGTGGCCTCAGGGCCGGTCACTAGCAGATCCAGATCGCCCACCGTCTCGCGCCCGCGCCGCAGGCTTCCCGCGGGCGTGACGGCCTCCACGCCGGGCACCTGGCCGAGCTCCGCCACCAGCTCCGCCGCCACGCCTTCCGCGTAGCTCAGCAGGTAGCGCCCCGTGCGCAGGCGGTATTGCGCGATGGAGCGCAGCACCTTCTCTTCCAGCTTGGCGCCCATGCGCGGCAGCAGGCGCAGCTTCTGCTCCTGGCACAAACGCTCGAGCTCGTCGATCGAGCCGATGCGGTAATGCTCGAAGATCAGCGCGATGCTCTTCGGTCCCAGGCCCTGGATCTTCAGGAACTCAAGCGCCCCGGGAGGGAACTTGGCGAGCAGCAGGTCGCGCCGCTCGCAGGAACGGCGCGCCACGATCTCCGCCAGCACCGCCGCCAGGCCCTTGCCGATGCCGGGGATCTCCGTCACATTGCGCGCGGGATCGGCCAGCAGCTCCTGGACGCGCTCGGGGTGCCCCTCGATGGCGGTGGCGCCGTTGCGGTAGCTGCGTATGCGGAAGCCATCCTCGCCGGCGATCTCCATGAGGTCGGCCGTCTCCCACAGGATGCGCGCGATTTCCTTATTTTCCAAGCCGAAGCCCCTCGATTTATTGTAGCCGCAACAACCGGAAGGATTCGCGTTCCGCTCCGTTGATCGAAGCAATCTCGCCCGCTCTCTCCTGCATCCCGACAATGCCCCGATGATGGTCCAAGGCGCGCGCCACTTGTGATTGTAATTTCTCTAACACATTCGGTTATGGTGCTGCTTACCTCAGACCGCTATGAATTATCGAACATACTATTTACTCAGAATTCAGCCTCCGACCCAGGACGAAAGGTACAGTACGATGCGAGCACATGAGCCTATTAAGTTTGGTTGTTGCCTGGCTAGTCTCGCCGCTTTCCTTACCATCGCGCAGTCACCGGCCGCGGCGCAGGTTCCATCTGCTATCGATACGAGCCAGACCCAAATCGATGCTTCGGGGGATATGTCCATCTATTTTTCCGTAGAGGTGCAAGGATGGTATGGGCCCGAATATTACTATCTTGGGTCGGGCTGGGTCCCGGGCACAACAATCGCCGAGTATAACGACTGGATTGTAATGACATTGGCGCCTATTCGGTTTCTGGCTACTACCAGATGTACTCATCGTATGAAGGTGAAGACGATATCGAAATTCAATATGAAACATTTATGGCGCAGTCCGCCACTTCCCAATGCCAGAGCTGTAGCAATTGTTCCTCGCCGATACAGGAAACGCTTTATTACGAGTATTACGACAGCTACTACTTCGAGGTGTTTTACTAGAATGAACCGTTAGAAAGGAGCTGCTCCCGGCTGCCGGGGAGGACAGCGGAAAGGGATCGCCATGAACAGATACGTCGCTATTTTTGCCGTGTGTTCGCTCATCGGGTTGTCTCTGGCGCGGGCTCAGGCGCCGGCGCCCGTAACGGTGTCGCCCTCTAGCGGCGGCACGCTGACCGTCCGGAACGGCGGAACGATCACGGTGATCGCCTTTGCCCTGACCTATGATCTCCCGCTCCCGCCCGCCGAGGCGGGCCCTGCGAGTGCCCAAAGTTGGCAGTTGTACGACGCGGCTACCGAGCCTCTGGCCGCGCAACCGATATCCGGAGGGCAAGAAGTCACCGTGCGGTGCCACTTTGACTGCACGGCGACGCCGTTCCAACTGAAAGCCGTGCTTTTTCAAGACGGCACCTCCCGGGGAGACTCTGGATGGGTACAGAGGACTTCGACGCGGAGGGCATACATGGAGCAGGCCTTGCAGACCTCGATCCGTGACCTGACGACGGCGCTGAGTCAGGGGACGACGAGGGAGGCGCATCATGAGCACGCGAGGTGTTGTCCTGACAAACCTTCAGCGGGTCGTCCATAGCTCAGGCGGGACGGAGATCCCCGCAAGCCAAGTTATACAGCACGAGATAACATCGTTGCGAGCTAGTGGTCTGCGGCGAACAGATTAACCATTATCCAGCACGGTGCGGGCGCG
>CAYRWE010000363.1:0-4236 GCA_964427655.1 uncultured Solibacteraceae bacterium
CTGGTGGCGAAGGTGGGGGTCGAACCCACACGTTCAGTGAAGAACGACGGATTTTGAGTCCGTTGCGTCTGCCAATTCCGCCACTTCGCCGCGTGACGCTTCTCATCGTACCACGAGCCGCGCGGGGCGCCCCTGCCAGCGCTGGGACGCTTTGACTTCGCGCGCGCGGCGGCTAATCCTGGAGTGGTGCGGGCCGGATTCGGAGTTCGCGCGCTGGCTGTCCAGATCGGCTTCACGGCGGCCATCGCACAGATCGTGCTATTGCGCGAGCTGATGGTGCTCTTCCACGGGAACGAGATCTCCGTGGGGCTGGTGCTGGCCTGTTGGCTGGCCTGGACGGCCGCGGGCGCGGCGCTGGCGGGGCGGCTGCGTAGGCCGCGCCTCGGGATCGTGGTCTGCGAAACCGTGCTGGCCGCGGCGCTCCCCGGCGCGGTCCTGGCGGTGCGTGCGGCGAGGCCCGCGCTCCAGACCGTACCCGGAGAGAGCCTCGGCCCGATGGCCATGCTGCTGGTGTCGCTGGCTGTGCTCATCCCGGTGTGCCTGCCGCTGGGCGCCCTCTTCGCGGCGGGCAGCCGCTGGTGGAGCGCGCGAACGTCGCTGGCGGCGGGCGAGGCCGGCGGCGCGGTGTACCTGCTGGAAGCACTGGGATCGGCGGCCGGAGGCTTGCTGGCGGGCCTGGTGCTGGTGGAGCGCGTGGGCCCGCTACAGATCGCCTGGGCGCTGGGTGGCGTGGCGCTCATCGGCGGTATTCTGGCCTGCGAGCGCGCCTGGAAACTGGTCCCGGCGGCCGCATTCTGCCTCTGGGCAGGGCTGGCCCTGGCGCTTCCCGGCGTAGACGCGGCTTCGGTGGCGCACTCCTGGCGCGGCTTCAAGCTTCTGGCCACGCGCAACTCCGCTTACGGCAATCTGGCAGTAGTGGATAACGGCGGCAGCCGCAGCCTCTACGAGAACGGCCTGGTGCTGTTCACCGCGCCCGATCCCGCCGCGGCCGAAGAGGCGGTGCATTACGGGCTGCTGGCGCATCCCGCGCCGCGCCACGTGCTGCTCATCGGAGGCGGCCTCAACGGCAGCCTCGCGCAGGCGCTGGGGCATCCCAGCGTCGAGCACATCGATTATGTGGAGCTCGATCCGGCGGTGCTGGACCTGGCCCGCCTGTACTTCCCCGCGTTCTGGAAACCCATCGAGGCCGATCCGCGCGTCGATGTGCACGTCACCGATGGCCGCTGGTTCCTCAAGAGCGGCAGCGCACGCTACGACGTCATCATCGTCAATCTGCCTGACCCTCAGACAGCCCAGTTGAACCGCTTCTACACCGTCGAGTTTTTAGCCGAGGCCGCGCGGCGGCTCACCGATTCCGGAGTTCTCGCGTTTCAGCTCACCGGCTCGGAGGATTATCTCAGCCCGGGCTTGGCAGATTTTCTTCGCTCCATCCGCAAGACGCTGGGCACGGTCTTCCCGGAGGTGGCGATGATCCCCGGCGACCCCATCCATTTTCTGGCCGCGCGGCGCAAGGGCGTGCTGCCGGCGAGTGCCGATGAGTTCCTGGCGCGCCTGCGCGAGCGGCATCTCGATACGCGCTACGTGCGCGATTACTACTTGCCCTTCCGCATGATGCCGGACCGCGTGGCGGATCTGGAGGCGCAGATCCGTCCCCAGCCGCGGACGCCCGTAAATCGCGATTTCGCCCCGGTGGCCTACTACTTCAACCTGGCGTTTTGGAGCGGGCGCTTCCGGCCGGGATATGGCGTGGCGTTCCGGGACCTCGCGCGCGTCGATTACGGCACGGTGGTGGCGGTTGTGGCGGGGTTGCTGGGCTTGGCGGCCCTGGCACTGGGCAAGCTAAAGCATGCCCCACCGGGCTTCGCTACGGCGGCCATGGGATTCACCATGATTGGGCTCGAGATCCTGCTGCTGCTGGCGTTTCAGGCGATTTACGGGTCGCTCTATCGGCAGCTCGCCATCGTAATCGGCGCGTTCATGGCGGGGATGGCCGCAGGGAGCTGGCTGGCCCTTCGCCGCGGCGGGCGCGGCTCGCTCGCGGCACCGCAGATCCTGGGAGCCGCTGCCCCGCTGGTGCTGACGGGGTTGTGCATGGCAGTGGCGCACTGGGCCGCGAGCGCCCTAAGCCAGTGGCTCTTTCCGCTTCTGGCGATCTTGTGCGGCGCGCTGGGCGGATACCAATTCCGAGTGGCCAGCCGGGTCTTCTTCGGCGGCGAAAAGGGCGGTAATCCGGGAGCACCGTATGCCCTGGACCTGGCCGGTTCGTGCGCCGGCGCGATTCTGTTCAGCGTCTACCTCATCCCGGTGTTCGGCTTCGTGCGCACTGCCGGGCTTATGGCCTTGGTGAGCCTGGCGCCCCTGGCCGTGCGGCGTCGGTCCGGCTAGCGGGAGAATCCTCCGCAGGGAAGATAGGTTCCGCCGGCTTGGGGTCGCCGAAGACCAGCGCGGTGAAGCGGAAGAGATCGGCCGAAGGGTCCTGCCACGCGTGCGCGGGCAGGCCGGCCTTGAAGCAGACCTGCTCGAGGAATTGGGCGCGGTCCCACTTCTCCTCCACGGCCACCTGCGGCAGCAGCAGGCCTTCCACATCGCCCTGGCGGATCAGCAGGCCGTCGGTGCCCATGCGAATTTCCTTGGGGTCCATCACGCGCCGCATGGGCGAGAGCACCGAAACTTCGTACTCCAATACCGGCAACTCCGCCGCCTTGACCGGCCGGAAGCGCGTGTCTTTCAGAGCGGCGAACAGGGCCACATCGCGCACAGTGACCCACAGCGGTTTGAAAGGCGAGACGTAGCCGATGCAGCCGCGCAGCTCGCCGTGCTCGCGCAACGTCACGAAGGCGCCGCGCTCCTGTTCGAGCGCGCTCATGCCGGTGGCCGGGCTGCTGTCGGGCTTGCCCTGTTTGACGGCGGTCTCCACGGACCGGCGGGCGATTTTGAGCAGCTCGTCGCGCTCATTGCGGCTGAGCGAAAAGGCTTCCTCGCGTGAGGCGCCGGTGCGCGCCGCTTTATAAAACGCCACCGCGCCGTAACCGACCACGCGGCTCTTATCCCCGGCCGTGTCGCCCGAGTTCAGGTACTTCAGAACCTTGGCCTGAGTGGCGCCCAGCCGCTCGCAGGCGATCATGGCCGCGATGATCGGTCCGCCGCCGCAGGCTTCCCAGACACGCTGGTCGAAATTGCGCGACATGCTGAGGTAATCCCACTCCTCGATGGCACGGAGCGTCTTGCGGTCGATCTTCACGGCGTCGTCGTAGGGGTGATAGTGCGAGAGATCCGAGCTGGCCACGATCAGCGTGTTGGTGCCCTTCACCAGTTTGGCCAGCGCCACGCCCAGCGCGCGGCAGGCTTCGTAGCTCTGGTCGCCCATGATGATGGGGACGAGCTGAAACTTGCCGATGGTCTTCTGCAAGTAAGGAAGCTGCGTTTCGAGCGAGTGCTCGGGCTTATCGCGCGAGGGCGTGTGGCCCGCGCCCGAGAGCCTGATGAGCGAGCTGGCGCCGGCCAGCTTCGCGGCAAACGCATGGTCCACGGGAACCTGGCCGAGCGGCGTGGTGTAGGCCGCGCCATCGTAGACCGAGGCATAGTCGAACGCTTCGTAATGCGAGGGCGCGATCACCACCACGCGGTCGAACGTGCGGCCTTTTAACAAGGCATACGAGTAAGCCGCTACCGGGCCGGCATACTCGTAGCCGGCGTGAGGAGAGACGATCGCCACCACGTCGTTCACGGGCGGCGGCGTGGCTTTGGCCAGGAAACCGTCGATCATCCTGGAAAGCTCCGCGGGGTCGGCCGGATAGAACGATCCGGCCACCGCCATCGGCCGCACCTTCTGCGATTCCGCGTGGGCAATCTCCTTCTCATAAATCATCAGGAATCCCGCCACGAACACCAGGACCCCGATCGGGCTGACCACTGAATATCTCATGAGTGAAGCGACCCATCCCACATGCCCGGGATGGCCTCCTGGCAGTGCTGGCACCTGCCGTGGTTGAGATGAACGGCTTTCACCGTGAACCCGGCGCGCTCCACCACCGCGCGGCGGCACTTCGGACAGTAAGTGCTTTCGGCGGGATGGCCGGGAATGTTGCCGATATAAACGTAATGCAGGCCCTCGGCGTCCGCGATGGCCTTGGCGCGCTCCAGCGTCTCGACCGGCGTCGGCGGAAGGTCCTTCAGCAGGTACTCGGGATGGAACTGCGAAAAGTGCAGCGGAACGTCCGGCCCCAGCTCGGATTT
>CAYRWE010000364.1:0-4150 GCA_964427655.1 uncultured Solibacteraceae bacterium
GACGATGAGGGCGGCGAGGCGGGGCTCGCGCAGGAAGTGCCGGGCGATGAGGGCGGCGAGAGCGGCCAGGATGAGGCCGAGCCGGCGGGCGAAGTCGGGGGCGTAGGCTTGGACCGGGAGGGGTAGCGCGGCTTTCACGAATATATTCCTAGCACACGATGGCGTGCGGCGCAAGGGGATTGCGTGGAGGCGGGCGTGGTGCGCCGACGCGGGCCGCCGCGACGCCCACCGTTGCGACGGTAGAGTGCAGCCGGCCTACGCGGGCTGGCAGTCAAAGGCCCGATTCTGACCCTTCACGGACCCTGACGGCGTGCGCTTTCGGGAGCGGCTGGCGGGCAGGACGCACCCGCGGCGGACGAGCCTGTCGTGGCTGCTTCATCTTCGCTCCTGATAGGAATAATTCGGTCTTGGCGGAAGCTCGTGATACGAGAAATTTGATGACATTCCATCTTTGTTATGGTTAACGTTTCGCGTAAAAAGTGGGATTTCTCGGGTCTTTTGTCCTGCGGGTTGCACGCTGTCGCGGGACTTGTCGCCTGAGGTGTTTGTTCACCGTTTCGGCGAGCAAAGCCGCTTGTGAAGTGCGCGCGAGCGGAGATCGGCTAAGGGCTGGATCAGGGGGGTGGTAGGTGTTTCGCAAGACGATGTGCTGCCTGACGATTGCGGGCCTGAGTGGCTGTGCGAGCGTGGATGTGACAGCGCTCGATCCGACCACCCTGGCGCCGACCAACAAACCAACCGGCATCGTCTACTACTTGCCGGCACCGTACCTGCTCGTCGCCGCTATCCCCGCGCCGGCGGCTGCACCCGTCCAATCCAGCAACCAACCGCCGCAAAATGGCGCGGGCACCCAAGCGGATACAACGCCTCAGGCGCCCCCGGTCGTGGCACACCCGGCGGTGCCGGGTCCGGCTGCGCTGCACCCGGCACCCATAGAGGGGACGCCGACAGTCACGCCGCCAGTAGGCGCTAATGCCACGGGCGCGAATGCCCCGAAGTCCACCCCCACCACCAACGGCGGAGGCAACAATAACCAGACTGACAATGGCTCAGGGCAGAATGGCAGCCAGCCGTCACAGCCCTCCAACGCGACTGCCGATGTGAGTTTCACTGCGTCAGGGCCGCAGTACATGATGAAACTAGTCTACCTGCCCGACTACCAGCATCCGATGGGCATCACTGGCAAGACTGGCCTGTGGGGCACCTCGTCGTTCCAGCCGACGCTGGTGGACGGTTGGATGCTCACCTCGCTCAATGCGAGCGCGGACGCCAAGACCGCGGAAACGCTAACGGCGCTGGGATCGATCGTCTCATCGGTGGCCGGCGGCGGTGCCGGCGGCGCGGCGAAGGCCGCCAAGACAGCGACCAGTGGGGCGACTCCCACGCCCGGCAGCAATCCGGGCGGCGGGCCTCCGCCCTCTGCGCTCGATCAGGCAGTGCTCCGCCCCGGCCTCTACAAGTTCGTCTTCGATGCCGGAGGCAAGTTCCGTGGCCTGGAAGCGGCAACGTTCTTTGACCTCAACAAGGGACTGCTGGATGTGAGTCCAGCGTACACTGTGCCTCCGGCCGCCGCGCCGTCGTCGCAGAGCCAATGAGTTGCAGCCAGGGCGCAGGCGGGATCATGCTGCAAGCCGATCAAGACCAACCGCTGCCGATCGACGACCCGAACAGTGTGCGACTTGCGGTGCCCATGTACGGCCAGGGCAGGTTCTCCAACCTCTGCTGGGCTGCGTGCTGCGAAATGGTGCTGGCGGCGCTCGGGGACCCCACAGATCTTTGCGAGCTTGTCACATTGGGGCTCAGTTCGGCCTGTCCGAACCCGGACGGCACCATCGCTAACCCGGCTGACATGGCATGTTGTCCCGATTGCGCGACTATTGGGTGCGACCAGGCGCATTGGCCGAATGCCGTCTACGAGAAACACGGGATCCAGCCTGGCTACATCGACCGCGCGTTGAGCCTTGGCGAGATCACTTATGAGATCAACGCCGGCCGCCCGATAAACGCAGCGCTGCTCTGGAATGGCGGCACGAGCCACCTTGTCGTCGTGGCCGGCTACTATTTCAACGGCGACCTGCTCATCAACGATCCGGGGCAGGGACAGATGCGGCGAAGCTATGGATACCTGAACGCAGCCTACAATCTCGGCCGCTGGTCAGCCTCGATCTACAACCTCGGACCCAGCCAATGACGCGGGGTCCGACACGTCGCGCCAACCCAACCTCGCGGTCGCGGACCGCCGAGGCGTTGCGCGATCTGCCGGTGTGGGTGATCGAGCAGCGGGTCGCCGAACACAGCCGACTCGACGCGGTCGCCCGCGACTCCGGCAATCGGGTCCGCTGGACCAAGGCCGAGTTGGAACGCTTCGCGGCGGACTATCGCAGCGCGGGCACGAACCCGCGCCGGACGGACCCCGGTCATGCAATGATAATCGGCCTCGACGCGCTGCTGGAGAAGCTGGAGTCGGAAGGAAATCACACCGACGACGCCAGGCTGCTTTTCGTCCCCAGGTTGGCCCTCCATGCGCTGTGGCTAAATCGGCAAGATGGGAACCACCTGAGCGTCGTTAACGCGCCCCACGCGCTAGATGAGTGGTTCCCGCCCGGAAAGTCGATGAACGAAATGGCGTTCGTCCATGCGTTAGCCAGCTGCCGTCACGAGGTACGATCGCTGCCGCCCCTGCAGCCGCCGTCGCTGCGCAGTTGGCTAGGGGGACGGACCTGGCTAAGGAGGTGGATCGGGCAGCCCGCGCAGGCCTCACATTCCCACCACATCGGGCCTCGTGCTCCGAAACAAAAGCCAATGGCGCCGCGCTCTCCGGTCCTCGGCTGGGGTATCCTCACCCTGGCGCTCGTTGGTGCAATCGTCTGGTTTCGCGACTACGTCGGCCATCTCCCGCTACCGACAGCCCCACAGGACAAACCGCCCGCATCTATGGATCTGACAGTACCCTGGCTGATTGGCGAAGCCGGGCTGTTGGCATTTTGCGTTACCGCGGGGTTGCTCGCCAGGCGACGCCTCGACGGCGTGCTGATCGACGGCGCCCGCAATCGGCTCAGCCTTGCCCGCCTCCAATGGGTGATGTGGTTCGTGCTGATCTTCGGCGCCTACTTCACCGAGGCGGCGTGGAATCTCGGCCACGGCCTGCCGCTGCCGACGGCGAGCCCAGATCTTTGGCGGCTGCTCGCAATTGTGTCCGGCGCGCCTGTGGTGAGCGCCGTGGTGCTGAACCCCAAGGCGAGCACGCCAGCAACCCCGACACCGGCTATGGTCGCGGCGCAAAGTCAGGGATTCGCCTTGCCGGCACCGCAACCGCCGCCGGGTCAGGACGCTCAGCTCGGCTCGCTGGATCGAAACCTGACGTCCGACGAGGCGAGCTGGGCGGACCTCTACCTCGGGGAAGAGGTCGCCAACCGCAATGACGTGGACATCAGCCGCCTTCAGCAACTGGTGGCGACGATCGCCCTGGGGGTGGTGTTCACCGGCATGTTGCATTCGGCACTGGCTCACGTCACCGCCTCCGGCGCATCAATGCCGGTGCCGGACGCCAACTTTCAATGGCTGCTGGGCATCAGTTCGGGTGCTTACCTGGCGTCAAAGGCGGTTCCCAAGACCCCGATGCAACCGCCGGGCTAGAGCGGGATGAGCGCTGAAGGGCGCGCTGATCCCGCTCTAACTCTTTGTTTGATCGCGTGATTCAGACCTCCGGCGATTTCGCCTCCGGTCATCACGCCCTAGGCGCGTCAGCGCTCGCGGGTTTCGTGCGCCGCCGAGACCTGCCCGCGTTTGGGCCGATCGGCTGGCAGGCAGTTTTCAGTTTCCTTCGATGTTGTTCAGTCCGGTCTCGGATCCATCCGAGCCGATGAAATCGCATAGTTGACTCCTGCCCAACCTACCGGAGGTCCGCTCCGAACAAACGTCTGCTGGAGCGGGATGATACCAAGCGGCATAAGTTCTGACTCTTGTCTCGACCCCTCCCCCCAGCCCCCTCCCTCAAGGGAGGGGGAGAAGTCGTTGAAAAAGCCCACTTTCTTCTCCCCCTCCCTTGAGGGAGGGGGCTGGGGAAGGGTATGAGGCCGCGTTCCCTTAACGAATGGGGTCAAGGGGCCTGGACACGCCTATACCGAACAACAATCTGCGTCACCCCGCG
>CAYRWE010000365.1:0-4112 GCA_964427655.1 uncultured Solibacteraceae bacterium
GAGCAGGGCGATTACAACCAGGTCGTCAAGGGCGGCGGCCATGGCAACTATCGCACCCTGGTGCTGGCGCCCGCATCGGTCCAGGAAATGGCCGATCTGACCACCCTGGCCTTCGACCTGGCGGATGAATACCGCAATCCCGTGGTGCTGCTCACCGATGGCTATATCGGCCAGATGATGGAGCCGGTCAGTTTCGCCGAGCCGATCCCCGTCCCGCCACCGCCGGCCTGGGCGGTTACCGGGACCGCCGAGACGCGTCACAACCTGATCACCTCGATCTATCTCGAATTCGATGGCATGGAGGCCCACGTTCGCAAGCTGGAGGCCAAGTACCAGCGCGCGGAACGCGAGGCTGTGCGGGCGGAGCAGTGGCGCACGGAGGATGCCGACCTGGTGCTGGTGGGCTACGGCATCGTCGGCCGGGTATTGAAAGCCGTGGTGGAGATGGGACGCGCGCGCGGGCTGGCGCTGGGCTTGCTGCGTCCCATCACCTTATACCCTTTCCCGACGGAGGTTATACGCGAGCTGAGCCGCCGCGCCCAGGCTTTCGCGGTAGTGGAGATGAGCACCGGGCAGATGCGCGACGACGTGCGCCTGGCGCTGGAGGGCCGCCGTCCGGTGGAGCTGTACAACCGCCTGGGCGGCAATGTGCCCTCGGCCGAAGAGGTGCTGGCGTTCATCGAACAGAAATTCGCGGGATTGGCTCGGTCGGCCAATCCGGAGGAGGCGCTCATCCATGGCTGATCATTCCGGGGCTAAGCAATCGGAGACTCACCAGGCGGCCGGCAACTACGCCGTATCGCACGCCAAACCCGAGGCTTTCTACGATTGCTATGAGCGTAAGGCCGAGATGCACGACCAGACCCACTACTGTCCGGGGTGCGGGCACGGCATCGCTTCTAAGCTGGTGGCCGAAGCCATCGACGCCCTGGGGGTCCAGGACCGCACCGTGCTGGTGACGCCGGTGGGCTGCGGGGTCTTCGGGTATTACTACTTCGACGTCGGCAATATCCAGGCGGCTCACGGGCGCGCGTCGGCGGCGGCCACGGGGGTAAAGCGCAGCCGGCCGGATGCCATCGTGCTCTCCTACCAGGGCGACGGCGATCTGGCGGCCATAGGGACCGCCGAAATCGTACATGCCGCCAATCGCGGCGAAGGCATCACGGTTATCTTTATCAACAATGGCATTTACGGCATGACCGGGGGCCAGATGGCGCCCACCACGCTGCTGGGCATGAAGAGCACCACCAGTCCTTTCGGCCGCAACATGTGGACCGAAGGCGCGCCGATCCACGTGTGCGAGATGCTGGCCACCCTCGATGCGCCGGTTTTCATCGAGCGCGTGGCTCTGGGCAGCGTGAAACAGATCATGCAGGCGGCCAAGGTGGTGCGGCGCGCGCTAGAGGTCCAGGTCAAGGGCCTGGGATTCTCGTTCGTCGAGGTGCTGTCGCCCTGCCCCACAATCTGGAAGCTGGAGCCTATTGAAGCGCAGCGTTTCGTGCGTGAGCAGATGCTGCCGGTCTTCCCGTTGGGCAACTTCCGTGATCGCACGAAGGATGCGCAACTGCGCCCCGCACCCGCTCCGGTGCCGGCTTTGGAAGAGATTCCCGGCATCATGGGCTTGATCAAAGACGAGCCGCTCTTTGCCGATGCGGCGGTTACTCCGAAGCGGCTGGATGCGCGCATCAAAATCGCGGGCTTCGGCGGGCAGGGCGTGCTCATGCTGGGCGACGTGCTCGCGGAAGCGGGGTTGAAAGCCGGGTACCAGGTCTCCTGGCTGCCGTCCTACGGCCCCGAGATGCGCTCGGGAACCTCGAATTGTCACGTGCGCGTATCCAGCGATCCTGTGGATTCGCCGGTGGTTTCGCGGCCCAATATCCTGCTGGCACTCAACGAGCCTTCGCTTCGCAAATTCCTGCCCAGCGTGGAACCGGGCGGCACGGTCCTTTACAACGGCGAAGAGTTGCCGGAGGGCTGCGCGTGTGACGGATTGCGCATGATCGTGAAGCCCTTTACGCAACTGGCCGACCGGGTGGGAACCTCCAAAGCCGCCAATATTCTTATGCTGGGCACGCTGCTCGAAGCTACGGAACTTCTCGAGGAGCCCTACATTCTGGCGGCGCTGCGCCATAAAGTGAAGAGCCAGAAGTGGTTCGACATGGACGTGGAAGCCCTGGCGCGCGGGCGGGAGGAGTTGCGCGAGCCGGTCGAAACGGGTCGGGTGTAACCTTTGGCGCGTCCGCGACGCATTATTTAATCGGATACCCAGGTTCTAAATTGGGCGGCATTCCGCGCCATCTGGCGCCGCCTGTGGCGGCGCGGCCAGAGGAACTTCGTTGGCGAGCCTCGGCCGCAGGCGTATGGATGCCCAAATTGGGGGATTTATGTCGGGACGGTCCGTATTGTTGGCGGGGTTGGTTTCGATCGGTGCGCTTTGGGTAGCTGGGCTGCCGCCAGCCCTGGCGCAGCAACCGGCCGCGGACAAGCCGCCCGCCACGCCGTTGACCGGAGTCGAGGATCAGACATCCTGCTGGCTGCGCGATGCCGCCGCGCCCACTTCGTCCACCATTTATACGCTGTGCCAGCAAGGTAAGATCTGGTTCACCAAAGATGGCGGCAAGACCTGGAATTCGCTGAACACCGGCGCCAACGGGCGGCTGCGGGCCTTCGCGTTTCTGGATGTCGACCGCGGAGTAGCGGTGGGCGACGACGGCGTCCTGCTGCGCACCACGGATGCCGGCAAGAGTTGGAAGCAGATGAGCACCGGGACCAAGGATCACTTGCTGGATGTCACGTTCATCGGCGAAACGGGCTGGGCGGCGGGCTTCGAAGGCGCTATCGTGCACAGCACCGATGGCGGGCTGACCTGGACCGCCCAGAAGTCCGGCACAACCCAGGCCATCGAGGCGCTTTTCTTCCTGGACGCGAACCAGGGGTGGGCGGCGGGCTGGGCGGGGACCATCCTGCGCACCACCGATGGCGGGAAGACCTGGCAGACCATCAAGACCACTCAATCGTCGTGGTCCCTGACCTGCGTATATTTCAAGGATGCCAAGGAGGGCTGGATCACCGGTTTCGGCGGCCAGGTCCTGCACAGCAAGGATGGCGGCTTGACCTGGGAAGCGCAGAAATGCCCGGTGCAGAACTGGCTGACGTCGATTGCGCAGGATGCCACGGGGCGCTTGTGGATGACCTATGACGACGGTCTTCTGACCAGCGACGATGGCGGCGCCAACTGGAAGATGGCGGACATCGGCGGGCACTTCTTCCTGGGCAAGCTGTTTCCGGTGGAGAAGACCATGTGGGCGCTGGGCCAATCCGCCGCCCTGCGCCAGAGCGGTAAGGGCTGGAAAATGATCGATAGCCTGGTCCCGGACAGCACCGCGAGGCTCCTGCAGGCCGCTTCATCCGGAACCGCCACCACTCCGGCGCCGCAGAAGTAGCCGCCACCCCCGGTGCCGCGGGAGTAACAGTTTTTCCAGCGGACTTTCGCACTCAGTTACATAGGCGTTACTTTTCGAACCCGTGGCGGGCGCTTTGGCAGGCCTATGGTATTGTGTTCAAGGGCGCCCGGGCGGCTGCCCGACAAACCCACGGAACTCTCCCGCGCGGATACGCGTATCGACTAAGGAGTGCAATTCCGAAGCCTATGACAACCACAACCAGCGCACATCTGGATCATATTCACTCGCTACTGGCGGAACGAGGCTACGAAGTCTCCGAGCCGGCGGCGGGTGGTGCTGCAGGCGGACATCGTCTTCTTCTCGCTGGTTTGCACGGTGGTTCCCGAGGCGGCCATCACGCCGGCCATCATGCGCGATATGCTGTCGGCCGAGAACGGGATTTCCACCTCGTATTTCCAGCTCTACGCGGCGGACGGCGACGGCGTGGCGGTGACCCTGAATAACTTCTGCAAACTGGAGGATATGGGTCCGGACGACACGGACGAAATCCTCTCCTGCGTGCATTTCCTGCTGGCGGATGTGATCGCCGCGCGGCGCCTGCTGACCGGGCTCGAATCGTAACGGAGGACGATAATGCCATTTCTTTCCGATATTTTCGGCCGCCTGGGGCGCGTGGCGCGCGGGCAGGCCAACCAGGGCGTGGATGTC
>CAYRWE010000366.1:0-4076 GCA_964427655.1 uncultured Solibacteraceae bacterium
TTCGGCTGCCATGCCAAAGGGGACGCCATCCACTTCGTGATGGAAATGGAGCACGTGAGCTTCTACGAGGCCCTCAAGAGCCTGGCCGAGCGCTACGGCATTCCCATGCCCAAGCGCACGCAATACGCCGACGAAGAATCCCGGCTGCGCGACGCCCTTTTCCAGATGCATGAGCTGGCCCAGGAGCAGTTTCGCGCCAGCCTGGCCGGGCCGGCGGGCGAAGCGGCGCGCGCCTACCTGGCCAAGCGCGGCGTGGCGCCCGAGACCATCGAGAAATTCGGGCTGGGGTACGCCGACCGCTCGGGCCGCGCGCTCCTACGGGTACTCGAGGGGCGGGGGTTCCAGGCGGAACGGCTGGAAGTCTGCGGGCTGGTGCGGAAGCGCGACGACGGAAGCTTTTACGACGCCTTCCGCAACCGCCTGATGTTTCCCATCCACAACGAATCGGGCCGCGTGATCGCCTTCGGGGGGCGGGCCCTCGCAGCCGAGGATAATCCCAAGTATTTGAATTCCCCGGAAACGCCGATATATAGGAAGAGTTCGGTGTTGTACAACCTGCACCGGGCCAAGGAGGCAGTTCGCAAAGATGACCGGGTAATTCTGGTGGAAGGCTACATGGATGCGATCGGCGTCTCGGCGGCCGGTTTTCCGGCCGTGGTGGCGAGCTGCGGGACTGCACTGACCACGGCGCAGATCCAGGCTTTGAAGCGCCACTCGCAGCATATCGTGGTGAATTTCGATCCGGACGCTCCGGGGGCGGCCGCGGCGGAGCGGTCGATCAACCTGCTGCTGGACGAGAGCATGCAGGTGCGCATCATGGAGCTCGATGGCGAGCTGGATCCGGACGAGTATTGTAAGGAGCGCGGCGCGGAGGCCTACCGGGAGCGCCTGAACGGCGCCAAGGGATATTTTTACTGGCTGGCGGATCGTGCGCGTACCCGATACGACGTGCACTCGAGTGAGGGCGTGGTGGCGGTGCTTAAGTTTTTGCTCCCCGCGGTGCAGCGCATTCCCGACCGGCTGGAGCGGCTGGCGGTGGTGCACGATCTGGCGGGCTATATCGGGGTGAGCGACGGGGCCGTGCTCGAGAGCTTCCGAAAATCCGCGGCGGACCGGCAGGAGAAGACCATCGAGCGGCCCCGCGAGGCGGTGCGCGCCGATGAAAGGGGGCTGCTGGCGGCAGTGCTGGCGGAAGGCGGAGGCCGCGACGCTCTGCTGGGCGATCTCGCGGGGCTCGAAATTTTGAACCGCCTGGTTACGCGGCGGATCTTCCAGACCGTTCTGGGAATGGCGACGGCGGGAGAGACGGTCGGATTCGAGGCGCTCAACGCACGGCTGGAGGAGGGCGATCAGAGCCTGCTGGCGGAGGTTCTGTTTTCCGAGGAGGCGGAGCAGCACGAGATCACGCCGGAATACGGCCGGCATTGCCTGGAGAGCATGAAGCGTTCGGAAGAGCAGTTCCGCCGCGCGCAGTTGAAGGCGCGCGTGAAGGAAGCCGAGCGCGCCGGCGACATGGCCGAGGCATTGCGGCTGGCGGCCGAGCTGCAGCGGCTGGATAGGCCGCGGGAGGCTGCCGGATGAGCCGCCCGATACCGGGTGTTTACCGGCACGCCGGGAGAATCGCCGTGATATACAATGTTTGGGATCAACGTCCGCCGGGAGTGCGGGGCTTCAGTGGCGTCTGACGACAAATTCGATGGCTTGCAGCGTCTCGTCGAGATGGGCAAAGAGAAGGGCTTTGTCTTGTACGACGAGGTTAGCGAAATTCTGCCCGGCGATCTTTCGACGGGCGCCGAGCTGGAAGACGTCCTAGCCGGCCTGGATGGCGCCGGCATCGAAATCCTCGAGGAAGCCAAAGATTTCGAGAAGAAGCTCGAAGAGGAAGAGCTGCTCGATCTGGAACTGGCGGCCGGCGTCGGCGAAAAAGTCAACGACCCGGTCCGCATGTACTTGCGGGAGATGGGCACGGTGCCGCTGCTCACTCGCGAGGGCGAGGTGGAGATCGCGCGGCGGATCGAGCGCGGCCAGAACACGGTCCTGAAATCGCTCTCCCGCGCGCCGCTGGTGGTTCACGAAATCCTGGCCATGAGCGAGGAGATCGCGCGCGACGGGTTTTCGGCGCGCGACGTGATTCAGATCTCTGACCCCATCCTGACCGACGAGCTGGTGGAGGAGAAGCGGCAGGAGTTCCTCCGCGCCAGCGAGGAGATCGCGCGGCATTACAAGCGCATCCTGCAATGCCGGCAGAAACTGCAAGCCATCCCGCGCGGCATGAAGCCCAAGCAGTACCGGCGGCAGTTGTGGGAGTTGGGGCGGCTGATCGTGCGGACCTCGCGCATGGTTCGCTACATCCGTTTTCAAAGCCCCTTCATTCGCCACCTGATCGACCGTGTGCGGGGGGCGGTGGAAGAGCTGATGCCGGTGGAGCGCGAGATCGCCCGCGTGCAGCGCAAGCTCGAGACCTGGGCCGGAGGGCGCGCCGAGGGCATTCGCGAGCTGCGTAAGGAACAGCGCTTCCACGGGCAGCGGCTGCAACAGCTCGAGGAGCAGTTCGGGGCGTCGGCGGCCGAGCTGCGGCGCACGGTCGAGATCATCCTCAAGGCCCATCAGGAGGCCGAGGCGGCTAAGAAAGAGCTCATCGAGGCCAACCTGCGCCTGGTGGTGAGCATCGCCAAGCGGTACACCAATCGCGGGTTGCAATTTCTCGATCTGATCCAGGAAGGCAACATCGGGCTGATGAAGGCGGTGGATAAGTTCGAGTACCGCCGCGGCTACAAATTCTCGACTTACGCCACGTGGTGGGTGCGGCAGGCCATTACGCGCGCCATAGCGGACCAGGCGCGCACCATACGGATCCCGGTCCACATGATCGAGACCATCAACAAACTGATCCGCACGTCCCGCCAGATGATCCAGGAGCTGGGCCGCGAGCCCACCAACGAGGAGCTCGCCAAGCGCCTGCAACTGCCGGTCTCGAAGGTGCGCAAGGTGCTGCGCGTGGCGCAGGAGCCCATCTCGCTCGAGACGCCCATCGGGGAGGAAGAGGAATCCCACCTGGGCGATTTCATCGTGGACCAGCGCGGAATTTCACCCTCCGACGCGGTCATCGATCTGAACCTGCGCGAGCAGACGGCGCAAGTGCTCAAGACGCTCACGCCGCGCGAGGAGAAGATCATCAAGATGCGCTTCGGCCTGGAGGACGGCAGCGAGCACACGCTCGAAGAGGTGGGCCAGAACTTCGCGGTGACGCGCGAGCGCATCCGGCAGATCGAGGCCAAGGCGCTACGCAAGCTGCGGCATCCCAGCCGCAGCCATCGCCTGCGGGCGTTCCTCGAAAACGGCACCCACGGGGGAGTCTAGCCGGGCGGCTGGGGCCCCCGGGCTTTTCGGAACGCTTCCGAGCTTTGGCCGGATTCCAGGCGATTACCAGCGAGGCTCGCGGCGGCCGCCGCTGCCGCTGCCACCACCGCTGCCGCTGAACCGGTTGGCGCCACCCGAAGGCCGGCTGCCGCCGCCGGACCCGGCGGCGAAGCGTCCGCCGCCCCCGCCGGCGAATCCGCGCTCGGGCTTGGGACGGGCTTCGTTCACATTGAGGCCGCGGCCGTCCAGGTTATATCCGTTGAGGGCCGCGATGGCTTGGCCGGCCTCGGTATCGTTGGGCATCTCGACGAAGGCGAAACCCCTGGAGCGCCCCGTCTCCCGATCGGTCATGACGCGGGCGCTGTTGACGGCGCCGTATCTTTCGAACAAATTCCGGACAGTCTCCTCGGTGACGTTGTAATCGAGGTTGCCCACGAAAATATTCACAGTTAATCTCCTAACGCTTTGAGAGCGAGCTCATCTCGCGAGGGAATAAGCGGGACGGCGGGGCCGTCGCTCGGAAACACTCGGCTGGATTCGCGGAAGCTATCAAATGCTTTTCGACTATATCATGCAGGACCGGCGACGGACGGGGGCGAGAGGCCGGTGAAAAGTTACGGGGAAAACAAAAAAGCCTCCTGAAAAGGAGGCTTTTTCACAAATTAAACCGGGCGACTTCCTACTCTCCCACACAGTCGCCTGTGCAGTACCATCGG
>CAYRWE010000367.1:0-4067 GCA_964427655.1 uncultured Solibacteraceae bacterium
CCATCCTGCTGTGCGAGGCGGCCGGCTACGGCAACATCCTGGTGGAGACGGTGGGAGTAGGGCAGTCGGAAACGGCGGTTCGCTCGATGACCGATTTCTTCCTGCTGCTGGGACTGGCGGGAGCTGGCGACGAGTTGCAGGGGATCAAGCGCGGGATCCTCGAGATGATCGACGCCCTGGCCATCAACAAGGCCGATGGCGAAAACAAGGCCCGGGCCGAGCGGGCGCGCTTCGAATACGCCAGCGCGCTGCACCTTTTCCCGGCATCGCCGGATGGCTGGACGCCACCGGTGGTGACGTGTTCGGCTTTGCACGGGGAAGGCATCGTGGATCTTTGGGATCTGATTCTGGAACACCGCCGCGCGATGGAGGCCTCGGGCTGGATCGCCCGCCGACGCAGCGCGCAGGCGGTGGAGTGGATGAGCGAACTGGTCGCCCTGGGTCTCGAGGACGGGTTGCGCCGCAACCCGCGTGTGGCCGCGCGGCTGCCCGGGTTGCGCGCGGCCGTGGACCGCGGCGAGATAACCCCTTTCGCCGCCAGCCGCGAAGTGCTGGGTCTGTTCGCGCGCGGGGAGTGAAGAATCGCCAAAGCCTGGGACAAGCCGCGCGCGGCGGCGAAGGCTGCCGGCCTCGCGGGAGTTTTCGTGGTGGCGTGCGCACGGCCCGCCCGCGACAATCCCAAGGCTTATCTGGACAGGCTGGAGGGCGAAGGTTATGACGCCTATTCCGGTTACAACTATCCCAATACGCCCGAGACCATACCGGGCGAGAACCCCTATTCGGTGATGGTCAAAGCCTCCTACGAGATCTGGAATCAGTTTGCCGCCGATGGCCGCAAGCCCTATATTCCGCTGGTCACCGATGGATGGGACGCGCGGCCCTGGGGATCGACGCCTTACTGGTACAAGCGTTCACCGGAGGAGGTGCGCGACTTTGTGACGGCGGCGCTGCGCTATTGGCACGAGCATCCCAACATGCGGGTCACGCCCAAGACGCCGCTCATCTTTGTGGAAGCCTGGAACGAGCTCGGGGAGGGAAGTTACATTATGCCCACCCGCGGCGACAGCACTCGCTACATGGACGCGCTGCGCGAAGGCATCGCTAAAGGCCGCTGAGATGCGCCGCCGGGCGCCTACTTTTCGGGCTGGTCGTAGGCGCGCGTGCGGCGGATCCAGATGTTGCGGTAGCGCACGGGATTGTGATGGTCCTGCAGCTCGAGCGAATCCTCGGCCGGCTGCGGAACGTAGTGGGCCACCTGGCGGTACACCATGGGTCCCAGGGATTCTTTGCGGTTGTGCACCATCACGCCGTTGAAGAAGACCGTAAAGTAAGCTGGCTTGATGAGCTTTTGGCCCTCGAAGCGGGGCGCCTCGAAAACGATGTCGTAGACGTTCCACTCGCCGGGCTTGCGGCACGGGTTGGCGAGCGGCGGCCACTGGCCGTACAGGGCGCCGGCCTGGCCATCGGCATAGGTGGGGTTGTTGACGGCGTCCAACACCTGGACCTCGTAGCGGCTCATCAGCAGCACACCGCTGTTGCCGCGGCCCTGGCTGGTGCCGGTGATCTCGGGCGGCTCGGACCACTCGACGTGCAACTGGCAATCGCCGAACTTCTCGCGGGTGCGCAAGCCGCCGGTATTGGGGGCCACGCGGAAATAGCCTCGCTCGACCGCCCATTGAGCGTCGACCGATTTGCCATCGCGCCCCTGCTGCATCCACTTGGAGAGGTCCTTACCGTCGAAGAGCACGATGGCGTCCGAGGGCGGGCCTCCGGGGGTGGAGGCCGGTGTGACGACGGGCGGATGCGGCCGGGCGGGGTCGTGCACGTGCCAGGGCAGACCCGGCAGCATGGGGGTATCGGTAAAGCCCAGATCGGGATTGGGCGTGGGCTGCTGTGCGCCGGCAGCGCGCGCAACGGTGGCTGCGGCGGCGAGTTTCAGAAAGTCCTGGCGAGTCATGATGAACCACCAGGATAGTCGATCCGCAGTCGAAGCGGGAGGTCCGGCGCCCTACGAAGTTTCCTCAGGCGGGTACACTCTCCCCCTCCTCGGGATCCGGCAGATGGTCGGTCGGGCGCGCCCACCAGACATAGAATGTCGGCAGCAGGAAGGTGCTCATCATCAAATCGACGATCAAACCGCCGACGATGACGATGGCGAACGGCCGCTGCGAGTCCGAGCCGATCGCGTGCGACATGGCCGCGGGTAACATACCCAGCGTCGCTACTAACATGGTCATCATGATTGGCCGGAGCCTTCTGACAGCCCCTTGAATCGCCGCTTGTTCAATGGAAAGCCCGCGCGCGCGCAATTGGTTGATGTACTCCACCATGATCACGCCGGTTTGAACCGAAACGCCAAACAAAGCCAGGAAGCCGACGCCCGAGGATACGCTGAAGTGCGTCCCGGTTATGTAGAGCGCCAGCAGGCCTCCGAGGGGCGCCACGCCGAGGTTGACCAGATTCAGGGCCGCCCACTTCGCGGAACCGAAGGCGCCGTAAATGATCATGAAAATGAAGAAAACCGTTATGGGAATAATAATGGCCAACCGCGCCTGGGACCTCTTCTGGCTCTCGTATTCGCCCTCCCAGTTAATGTGGTAGCCGCGCGGAAGTTCAACCTGCTTGTTCACCTTATCGATTGCTTCCGCGACGGCTCCGCCCAGGTCGCGGTCACGGACGCTGTACTTGATCGGCACATACCGCTCGTTCGATTCCCGGTAGATCTCGGAGCCTTCATCCCGCTCTTCCAGCTTACAGAGTTGGCCAAGCGAAACCCGCTCGCCGGTAGGCGCCAGCAGACGGATGTTTTGGATGGCCTCTTTGGTGTTGCGGAACTCGGGCAGATAGCGCATTACCAGGTCGTAGCGCGCCTCGCCCTGCAGCACCTGAGTAAGAGCGTTCCCTCCCACGGCGGTATTAATGGCATCCTGAACGTCCGCGACATTAATTTGATAGCGCGCGGCTTCCTCGCGATCGACCACGAAGTTATCGTTGGGTTGTCCGGTGACTCGAAAAACCCCCAGGTCCTCGATTCCCCTGACTTGGCGCATGACATCGGCAATCTGTCTAGCCTTGTCCTCGAGAACGCGCAAATCCTCGCCATAGATCTTCGTGGCAAGCTGTCCTTTAACTCCGCTGATGGCTTCTTCAATGTCGTCGGCTATAGGCTGGGAAAAACCCCACATCACTCCGGGCAGTTTCTCCAATTCGCGGTCCATAGCCGCGATGACCTCGTCTTTGTTCTGATGAAATGCCGGACGCCACTGCTCTTTGGGCTTCAGATCGACGAAGTACTCCGTGTTAAAGAAGCTGGTGGTATCTTCTCCATCGTCCGGGCGCCCGGTTTGACTGGAGCATTGGGTCGCTTCGGGAAACGAGCACAGGATGATCCGAGCCTGATTCGCGAGCCGTATGGCTTCGGTGGGTCCGGTGCTGGGAGCCAGCGTGCCGCGTACCCACAGCGCTCCTTCGTCCAGGTGGGGAAGAAATTCCGACCCGATCCTCTCGCCTTGCATCAGCCAGAGGCTGGCACAGACCGCGCCCGCGCAGACTACAACCATCGACCAGCGGTGACGGACCGTCCAAGTGACGGCATACTGGTATAGCCGGATAATCCAAATCAGCACCGGGTTCTGCCATTCGCGAGTTCCTTTTCGGAAAAGGAAGCTGGCCAGAACCGGAGCTACGGACATCGAGAAGATTACCGCGCCCAGGAGTGCGAATGCCACGGTCCAGGCCATCGGCCGGAACAGCCGGCCTTCGACCCGCTGAAGAGTGAAGATCGGCAGATACGCGGTGATGATGATGGTAATCGCGTAGAACACCGGCCTCTGCACTTCGTGAGCGGCGGCCCGAATCCGGTCCGGGATTGATCTTGACGATTCGTCGCTCTGGCCCAGATGCCGGACGATGTTTTCGACCATGACCACCGTTCCATCCACGACCATTCCGAAATCCAAAGCTCCCAGCGATAAGAGGTTTGCCGGAACGTGCCTGAGATCCAGGCAAATGGAGGCGAACAACAGTGAAAATGGGATGGTGGCGGCCACGATGAGGGCGGCGCGCAC
>CAYRWE010000368.1:0-4051 GCA_964427655.1 uncultured Solibacteraceae bacterium
GAATGCTGGAGGTCTGGGTGCCGTTATCGTAGATGCTGCTGGCGGGCTTGAAAAATCGTTTCTGAAAAGCGCCGTTGACCTGGCCGGCTTCGCGCTCCAGAGACTCGGCTTCGACGGATTTATCGAGCAGGCGCGCGTAGCGGCCCATGAGCGTGAGCAGCTTGAAGTAATAGGTGGTCGCGATGAGGGTCGAATCGGTGATGCGCGCGGGGTCCTTGGAGTGGATCAGCGTGGGATCTTCGGGCGGAACGCACCAATCGGCGTACGTATCGCGCGGCATGAGGCCGTCCTTGAGGTAGGTGCGGACGTGGGCCAGCCACTTCTGCATCGAGGGCCAGGCGTGCTCGAGAGGCGCGCGGTCGCCATACTGGTCGTACAGCATGCCGGGAATGAAAATCAGGGTGCTGGGCCAGGTGAGGTCGTCGTTGTAGAGCGGCCAGTAAGTGGGAACCACATCCGAGATGGCGCCATCGGCGCGCTGGGAATCTTCCAGGTCGCGGGTCCACTTGGTGTAAAACGCGGCCACGTCGAACATGTAGGATTCGCTGCGGCTGACCTGCGAGCGGTCGCCCAGCCAGCCCTGGCGCTCGTCGCGCTGCGGACAATCGGTGGGGATGCTGCGGTAGTTGCCGCGGATTCCCCAGAACATATTCTTGTGAATGCGATTCAGCAGCTCGTTGGAGCTCGTGAAATCGGCCAGCCGCTCCATGTCGTCGTGCACCACGCGGCCTTCCAGAGCCGCCGCCGAGGGTTCGCCGGGGAAGCCGGTGACCTCGACATAGCGGAAGCCGTGATAGGTGAAGCGCGGCTCGTAAACCTCGGTGCCGTCGCCCTTGAGGATGTAGGTGTCGCCGGCGCGCGCCGAGCGCAGATTGTCGGTGTAGAGCGAGCCATCCGGGCGGAGGGTTTCGGCGTGCCGCAGGGCGACCATGCTGCCCTTGGGACCGGAAACGCGCAGGCGGGTCCAGCCCACCATGTTCTGGCCCATGTCGAAGATGTAGATTCCAGGGGCCAGCTTCTTCATGCTGACGGGCTTGAGGGTCTCGATGACGCGCAGCGGCTGGGCGGCCTGCGAAACGAGCGTGCCGGTCGGCGCGGCGACGGCTTGAGCGGGTTCCCAGGAGGATTCGTCGAAGCCGGGCTTGCTCCAATTGGGCAGTTCCATGCGGGCGTCGTATTCCTCGCCGTCGTATTCGTTGTTGGCGCGTATAGGGCCGGCGGTGGTGACGTGCCAGGAACTATCGGAAACCACCGAGGCGGTGCTGCCATCCTCATATTCAATGTTGAGCTGCACGATGGCTCGGGGATCGCCGAACGTCCGCGTGGATGTCGGAATCTGCAAGCGCGGCGCGAAGAATCGGCCGTTGCCCAGCCATAAGCCCACGGCGTTGCGGCCGCGTGTCAGAAGGCGAGTGACGTCGAAGCTCTCGTAAAGAACGTGCTTATCGTAGTCGGTGAGGCCGGGCGAGAGGACGTGGTCGCCCACCTTGGAGCCGTTGAGCCACAGTTCGGAGAGGCCCAGGCCGGAATAGTAGACCATGGCCCGGCGCACGCGCTTCTCGACGGCGAATTCCTTGCGCAACATGCGGGCCGGCAGGCGATGCTCGACGCCGAATCCGGCGTCGCTCCAGGGAGCCATTCCAAACGTACCCAGATCCTTGGCGGGCTGCCAGGCGATATCGTTGAAGCCGGGCTTCTCCCACCCGGATTCAGGCTGGGCGGATGCGCGCCACTCGTTGGAGGTCTGGAAGACCAGCGATTCGCCGGAGGCGAACTCGACGCGGATCGCTCCGATCAGCCCTGCGGGCGTGTTCGCGCCGCCGTGAGAGGCCTTGACGGCCAGCAGGTTCCCGCCGGTGCGTATGACATGCGCGACCTGCTGCACCTGGGGGATCGAGGCGGCGGAAGCCGTGGCGATGGGCGAGCCGTTGAGATAGACGTTGGCGCTCTTATCGGCGCCGAAAACGGCCCACGCGCGCACGATGGCGCCATTGGCGGGGACGGTGAACTTGAAGCGGAAATAGCGGTCGCCGGCGGGAGCGGAAGTCGCGGCGTCGGCGGATTCCCAGATCCAGCGCGCGTTCCGCAGATTGGTGTAGGGGCTGCCCTCTTTGTAGACGCCGGGTTCCTCGCGGCCGATCCACTGGCCCTTCCAATCCTCGCTGTGGAGCAGGCCCATGGACCAATGCGCGGGCGCGCTCCAATTGCTGGCGGCGTTGTCCCTATCCCAGACCTGGACCTGCCAGAAGGCGGAGGCGCCGCTCGAAAGCGGCTTGCCGCCATAGGGCGCCAGGACGGATTGGGCCGATTCGACGCGCCCGGAATCCCACAAATCGCCGTGCTGGCCGCGCAGGCCCGCTTCGGTGGAGGCTACCAGAATGCGATAGGCCTTCTGCTGGAGGCCGCGGACTTTGGGGTCTGCGGGCGTGAGCGTCCAGGTCAGGCGCGGCGCCGCGACGTCGATGCCTTCCGGGTTTTCGCGGTATTCGCAGCGCAACCCGGTGGGCTGCAATCCGGCCGCGGCATACATCGAGGCGGCCGAAAAGAGACACACAAGTCCAACTTTCATACAGCAAACGATAGCATGTCCATCGGCCGCCGGCCGGGCCGCAGCAAAGCGGCGCGCACTGCGCCGAAATGGATTACCATGGGGTCTAATCCTGTAATGATAGGTTCGCGAGAAGCCGCGGCCAACAGGCACGGCTCGCGATTCCCGGCGCGCCGGGCAATTCAATCGAGGAGTCGAAATATGCGCAAGCAAACCGCCTGGTCCATGGCGATCGTTGCAGGGCTGCTGATCGTGGCGGGCGTGATCGTAAGTGGATGCGGCAAGAGCGAATCTCCCCAAGCGCCGCAAGCGTTCATCACGCTGCCGGATTTCGCCGTCACGCCGGATGGCATGGCTATCGCGCCGGATGGCGACCTGGTGCTGGCAGTCCCCAACTTCGCCAGCGCCGGCGCGGACAACAAGCCCGCCGTCCCGGCCGCAATCGCCAAGATCGGCACGGATCTCAAAGTTCGCAAATGGTTCGAGGTCCCGGTGTTGGCGGAAACCGGCCGAGCCTGCCCAATGGGCATCGAATTCGGGCCGGAGGGCGAACTCTACGTCGTCGATAACCAGAACTGGAAGACGGGCAACGGCGCCAACGGCGAAATCAACCAGGGCCGCATTCTCCGCCTGAATCTCCACGGCGACCAGATTGCCGAAACCATCGTGGTGGCCAAGGGCATCAGCCATCCCAACGGCTTGCGATATCGCAACGGCCAGTTGTACGTGTCGGTCTCGACGCTGCCTAAAGTCAAGCGGCCGGATGGCCTGCTCACCAGCGCCGTCTACCGTTTCCCGGCCAACGGCCGCGACATCCAGGTGGGTAACACGCTGCAGGACCCCAATCTGGTGACCAGCTTCGTGACCCAGAACAAATTCACGCAGTATGGATTGGACGGCATCGTTTTCGACAGCAAGGGCAATTTGTATGTCGGCAATTTCGGCGATGGCGCGATCAGCAAACTGACTTTCGACGACTCCGGCAAGCTCACCAGCACCACGCTCTTCGCCAAGACCGATCTCGACTACTCGCTCGACCCCAAGCTGCCGGGCTTCCTGGATAAGGCGACCAAAGCCAGAATGCGAACCACCGACGGCATCTGCGCCGACAAGGCCGACAATTTCTACGTGGCCGATTTCTCGAACAATGCCATCGCCAAGGTCACCCCGGCCGGCCAGATCTCGGTGCTCAAGCAGAACGGCGATACCGGCGGCCGCAACGGCGACCTGAACGAACCCGGCGAGCCCATCGTGTGGCGGGGTATGCTGGTGGTCTCGAATTTCGATGCGGTAATGGGGGACCCCGACAAGGTCAACCAGAAGCACGAATCGCCCGCCACGCTTTCGCTGCTGAAGCTGGAGTAAGCGGGCGCACAAAAGGCAGGGAGGCGGAAATGAAACTCGTGTCTACCGCCATCGGCGGCGCCATCATCGGCGCTCTGGCGTTCGGCATCTGGCCGGAGATGTGGAAGACCTACGGAATCATGGGCGGCTGGCTGGCCT
>CAYRWE010000369.1:0-4048 GCA_964427655.1 uncultured Solibacteraceae bacterium
TGCGGCCGTTCAGAGGCAGTTCGAGAACCTGCTTGTTTTCCACCATGTTGGCGACCGTGGCCGTGGCCGTATCGAGAAGAACCGAAGAGGCTTCTACGGTGACGGTCTCCTGCGCCGCGCCAACTTCCATGGTAAAGTTGAGACCGCCCACCTGATCGACAGCCAGCGTGATCGGACCCAGCTTCATTAGCTTGAACCCGGTTTTCTCGGCCGTCACCTGGTATCTTCCGGGCAGCAACGCGGTAATGAGATAATTTCCGCTGTCATTCGACGTGCTGTCTCCGGCTACGCCCGTATCTATGTTCGTGGCGGTAACTTTGGCGCCGGGAACGACAGCGCCGCTCGTATCGGTAACAACTCCCGTAAGTTGAGCGGTCTGTGAAAAGGCGCATACCGCTAAGATGACAGCTAATAGAGCGGCGCGCGGGAGAAGTCTGTGCACGTGTAACCTCCTCACCCCACAATGCGAGAATTCATGCACTTTTCTACAACGTTCGGATTATAAGGCTTTGGACCACGATGTCAAGGACAATTTAATGCGATTGTGCCGGCACTGACGATTGCCAGGCACAAGAACCAATCCGGCCTCGATGACCAAGTTATTAGTCGATACCTTTGGTCTTTATCCAGAAGTCCGGGTCGGAGCAAAGTCCGCATTTTGGGCCGGCGAACAGCGCCTTGCCATTTTGGTCGTTTTTCAGGATCCAGTCCAGCCAGCCTACAACCGCGCGGGTCCAGCGCACATCGGGCATCGGGTAAGCCCCGGTGTGCCCCATTTGCGGCATGTCGACCTTCACCGCCGGCTGGCGGCTCGCCATCTCGCGGAAACTGATCTCCGTATTCGTGTATGCGCTGTAGTCCGCCGGGCCGCCCGTAAAGTAAGCGATAGGAATTTTCATATCCTCCACATACCAATCGGCATAAGGATCCGGACCGCGCGTCGCGGCCAAACCTCCCGTGGAGGGGGCGTTCTTGCGCGAGCGGAAGTTGCTGTTCAGTGCTACGGCCGCGGTCACGCGCGGGTCTCGCGCCGCCCGGAATGCCTGGGTGCCTCCGCAGGATTGGCCGAGTACCGCAACCCTGGAGACGTCGAGTTTACCGAAGAACTTGCTACCCTGGCGGCCGTTCTCGGCGATGGCATAGTCCAGGCCTTTCAGCATGTCGGCCGGACTAGGGTTCATGAGCGGCCGCGTGTCGCCCGGCCGGCGCTCTCCAATGGCCTCGTTCCCGCCCAGCGGCGCGCCGACACTGACGATCATGAAAGGAATGTCGCCCCGTCCTATAGCGGCCACAAAGTAGCCGTTCGACGCCATCTCTCCGAGGAACCGCGTGAACTCGACGGAGGTATTGCGGCAGCCCCCGTTTCCAAACAGGACCACTGGCAGCTTACCTGGAACCTTGCTCAGGTCGGCCGGATAATAAAGTGTGTGGGTGGGGAGTGCGTCGTCTTCTTCGCGCGTGGACGGGTACGGTCCCGTGCCCGGATACGGATGCTTTCTCCAGTTATCGAAACGCGCAATCTGCTCGCGGGAGGCATCGATCGGCTGGATCGGCAGCGCCACGCTGACTGCACCCGTTGTGCGGTTTATGCCGATCGAAGTTCCCGGCGGGGCGAACCAGACGTTGGGGCCGGTTTGGAAGGCCGTGGGTGCCAGCGTTTGCGCGCCTGGCTGAGCTTGTTCCTGGCCGGCACCCGAGCCCTGTGCCCGGGCCAGGCATGCGCCGAACGCCAGCAGAATAGTTAGTACTGGGATCGCATTCACCCATCTCTTGTTCACGATTTCGCTCCTATGGTCCAAGGCGAGTTACTAAGTTGCCGCCGGCCGGAGTATCATAAGCCGGAGGTCCGAAGCCGTCCGCACACACAATAACCCGCCGCGTTCGGCTGAACGCAGGAGTTCGCGCATTTCGACGGGGTTTAGTATGCGCCTATAGGACTATCCAGGCAAGCGCGATTTGAGTTCCCAGGATTTCAAGACCCGCCAGGCGTATTCCCACGCGCAATTGGCGGTATAGCACCGGGCCGGCGGAATTCGACCGCGGAGAGGTTACTCGGGAAGTTCGTTAGCTTCGGCCTTCCGCGCTGCCGATGCTCTCAGCCACTTCCCTGCCCTTCTCCAGGCCCTCCAGGTAGACGGCCTTGCGCTCCTGGCGGGTGAAGGGCTTGCCGGCGTCGTGATAATAGGCCAGTGCCTTACCCACGGCGAACGTGCCGGCATAGGCGATGGCGGCCTTGGGGATGAGACCGCCGCCGAAGGGGATCTTACCGACTAACTCGCGGGCGATGGCGCGCCAGCCGAAAGCCGAGGCGCCGATGGTGATCATCTCGCCCTTCTGATTTTTGAACCCTACCGGCGCGCCGCAGGCCGCCGCAATTAGGAAAGCCATGCGGATCTGGTTGGCCGTCAGAAAGGCTATATCCGAAGCGAATTCGCCGACCGCCCAGGGCAGCTCGATAAGGCTTGGCACGATGTCCGGCAGCGCGGTCGCGAAGGCGAACAGAGCGTTCTCGAGAGAAACGCCATGGATGAGCCGTTCCACCACCACGGGGCGGAATACCGGGAAGTTGCGGGCCAGCGTGAGAGCCAACTCGTCGTTGCCGCGCAGCATCTCGGAGACCGTGGCGCGCGGGTTGGCGGGGTTGAATGACACCGCCCCATGCGGCCGATGCAAGCCTTGCTGGTAAAGCACGAAATCGACCGTACGAGGCACCGTGCGGTCGTTGGACCGGTGCACCAGCCGCCGGGCCGCGGCGTGCAGCCGAACGTCGGCGGTTTCCGGTATCAGGAAGCGCTCGATTTCGGCATAGCCGGCGTCATCGACCGCCACCAGGCCGATGTGGACGGGCCGCGCGGCGCGCCGCTGAGCCTCGTCGGGCTTGAGGACGGAAAAGGCCGCGCGGACCTGTCTGACGACATTCAGCATGGGTCGAGTCTCCCTGGCCATTCTACCGCTTGGTGGTGCTGCCTACGGGCGGCCCTGTGCCCACGCCCACAAACCGGCTGCGTCATCGCGGCCGCTCGGCGCCTTGCAGGCGGAACATGACCTCGATCCGCCGGCGCCAGTCCGCGCCCAAGCCAATACGTTCCACTTCGATGCCCGGCGAGAAGAAGCCCAGAAGCGTCTCGGTGGTGGGATGGAACTCGAGCGACGGAGAGACCAGCAGGAGACGCGGCGGTTCGGACCTCAGTTGCGAGCCGGGGAAGTAGCCGCGGGACGAAAACTCACCCCGGTCGAGGTGCCACTTGACGCGCAGCCAGTAATCCAGCGCCTGAAGCGGCAAGTGAAGATCGGCGGAGGCTTTCAGCTCGAGGACCGCCAGGCGGCCGTCGTGGCCGATGGCTAGCAGGTCCATGACCCCACGCTCTCCGCCGGCGAAGGCGGGTATCTGGCCGTAGACCGGTTCGGGAACGAGCGAGGCATCCACGGTTTCGATGGCGGCGCGCACCTGCGATTCCAACCAGGCTTCGGGGTACTGGCGGTACAGCGGATGCTGGCGCTCGGAGGCCATCGGAGAGCGGGCGCGGTCCAACTCCTCCACCAGGCGCACGATTTCGGAAAGGTGCCGCGGGAGCGCGGGGCGGCGCTCTCCCAGGCCGAAGAGCAGCTCGCCATCGGAGATCTCGGCGAACTCCAGGCCGCGCACGCGCAGGCTGGCGCGCCCGTCGTGCCGGGCAATACACTCGACCGCCGGCAGCGCGGCCACGCTTGCGGCCAGCGCGGAGCCGCCCGGAGCGGCGCGGCGGCAGGGATCGACGTGCGTATCCAGGTTGCCGTGATCGCGCGGATCCAGACGCGTGACCGTGTCCTCGGGCGTGTAGGCGAACAGCTCGAATTGCGCGGCTGCCGGATTGAGGCACAACAGGCGCAGGGCCAGGGCACGGTGTCGGCCGGCGGGAACATAAAGGGCTAACCCTTCCAGCGTCACGCGGGTTTCGCGCCCCCGCAGGTACGCCAGCCAGATGAGACCGAAGGCCAGGAGATCCGCGGCGTCCCCTTCGGGCGGGCAGGCGATGGCCGCCCAGCCGTGCTGGCCGTGCTTCAGGAA
>CAYRWE010000370.1:0-4039 GCA_964427655.1 uncultured Solibacteraceae bacterium
GGTCGGAGTTCTTTAATATCTTTAACACTCCGCAGTTTGGTTACCCTGGCCAGACGTTTGGCACTCCTCAATTCGGACAGGTAACCAGTCAGATTAACAACCCGCGGCTGATACAGTTTGCTCTGCGGTTTAGTTTTTGAAGATGCTCGGAAAGAAGGGGTGAAGAAAGCCGTTTCCCGCCGAGACCTGCTGTTTGCCGCTCCGTTTGCGGCCACTTCGGTGTTCGGGCAAATGGCAACGCGCGGTATTCCCGCGCGGCCAAGGCCGGAGCCTTCTCATCGCCCCTACGCCGCGCGGTTCACCGATGTCGCCGCCGCCGCGGGCCTCCGGGAACCAGTGATTTATGGGGCTGCGGATCGCAGTACGTACATTCTAGAGACCATCGGGTGCGGCATCGCCCTTTTCGACTACGATAACGACGGTTGGCTGGACATGCTGGTTCTTTGCGGCACCCGCCTGGAGGGCGACCCTCCGGGCGCCTCGAACCGGCTCTATCGCAATAATCGCGACGCGACCTTTACCGACGTTACCGAGCGCGCCGGGCTGATACGGACGGGTTGGGCGACCGGTGTGACTATTGGGGATTACAACAACGACGGATACGAGGATGTCTTTATCACGTATTGGGGAGAGAACGTGCTGTATCGGAATAACGGAGATGGTACGTTCACCGATGTCACCCGCCAGGCGGGACTTCTTAACCATAGGCGCCGCTGGGGAACCGGATGCACGTTCGTCGATTACAATTGCGATGGCCTGCTGGACTTATTCGTATCTCACTATGCCGCATTCGACCCCACCCGCGTCCCTCCCGCCGGCCGCGATTCCCGCTGCAATTTCAAGGGCGTACCCATCAATTGCGGCCCCCGCGGCCTGCCCGCCGATGTCTGCGCCTTGTACCGGAACAACGGTGACGGCACCTTCACGGATGTCAGCGCGGCCTCCGGCATAGCGTCTGTGGATGGCAGTTATGGCTTGACCGCCGTAGCTGCCGACTTTAACGGCGACGGCTGGCCGGATATCTATGTCGCCGGCGATTCCACGCCCAGCTTGCTGTTCCTGAATCGGCGCGACGGCACATTCGTCGAGTCCGGCACGGAGTCCGGTCTGGCGCTCAACGAGGACGGCAAGGAGCAGGCCGGCATGGGGATAGGTGTCGGAGATTTCAATCTGGATGGCCGGCTGGACATTCTGAAAACCAATTTCTGCGACGATACAGTGAATCTTTACGCGGCTCGCGGAAACGCGAATTTCGCGGATGTGACCTCAGCCTCAGGCCTCGACGTGGAGACACGATATGCCGGTTGGGGCGCCGGCGTCATGGACTTCGACAACGATGGCTGGCCGGACCTCTTCTGGGTCACCGGCAGCGTATTCCCTGAGGTCGAGAAGACTCTGCCTCAATACGCGGCCCGCAGCCCGCGCGTACTGTTCCGCAACCTGGGTAATGGCCGCTTCGAGGAACTACTTACCGAGGCCGGCCCGGCCATTGGACAAGCGCACTCCAGCCGCGGCTGCGCCTTTGGCGATTTCGACAACGACGGCGATGTAGATATCGCCATCATCAATTTGAACGAGCTGCCATCCCTGCTGCGCAACGACGTCTCCGGCGCCAATCACTGGCTAAAAGTCAAGCTCATCGGTGCGAAGTCGAACCGCAGCGCCATCGGAGCCCGCGTGTGTTGCTTCTACGGAAGCAAGAAGCAGCTACAGGAGGTGTGCGCACAATCCAGCTTTCTCTCCGTCAACGACCGCCGTCTGCATTTCGGTTTGGGTTCGGAAGCCAGCGCCAGCCTGGAAATTGTCTGGCCATCCCACATTACCCAGAAGTTCTTGCGAGTACCCGCCGACCGGCTCGTCACCATTGATGAAGAGCGGGGAATCGTCGCCGCTACCCCGATGGGCAAATAGTCGCCTTACTGGTCGGGCTCTCCTTTTGGCGGAGGTTCGCCCGCTGCGTTACCTAGCTTGGCGCCCTCGGCGTTCACGGTTTTCTTCCTCATCTCCTTTGAAATGGCCAGCGCCTTCTGCGCCCCAGCCGTATCGCCCGTCGCCAGGCGAGCTCTGTATAACTGGAAATGCAGGTCTCCGTAATAGTCGAGTGCCAGGGCCTTCTCGAATTCGGGAATCGCCAATGCCGGTTGGTTCGCGTGCAGGTACGCCTTGCCCAGCAGCGCATGCGCCTCCAGCAATTTCGGCGAGTAGTGAACCGCTATTTTCAACTCAGCGATGGCGGCTTGGGCTTCGTTGTGGTTTAGCAGAACCTGGCCGAGAACGTAGTGATCCCGGCCGTTTCCGGCGCCCAGTTTGACAGCTTTCTCCAATGCCGATCTCGCTTCGTCCATCCGCCCCAACGCCAGATCCGCTTCCCCGAGTTTCTCGCGGATCTCAGCGTCCTCGGGTAATCTGTCAGCGGCAATCGCATACTCGGCTGCGGCCTTCGGAAAATCACGGCGTAGCGCGGCCAGGTCGGCCTCCAGTTCGTGCGTGCGTCCCGAGTCAGGAGCCGCGCCGATCAAAAATGCAAAGTTCTCGCCCGCCAGAAACGTGTACGTCCGGATCAGGTAATACCGCGCCTCGGTCGCGGTATCGGCTATTTCCATTGCCGCCGCAAACGCGTCGGCTGCATCCGCCAGCCGGTACCCCGCTAACTGCGACAGCCCTGTAGCGAGATCCCCCGCCGGCACATGCTCAAGGCTGGCGCGTGATTGGTCGCCGACGGTCTCGCCGTCGCCGGATTGGCCCGCCTCTCGCAATGCGATCGCGAGGGAGGCGCGCACGCCGGGCATGGTGGGATCGGCCAGAACGGCTTTCCGGTATTCCTCAATGGCTTCCGTCCAGGCCTTTCGGTCCGCTGCGAGATCCCCGGCCAGACGAAGCGCCCATTGCGAGGTCCCACCGTTTTGAGCCAACGCACCCGTCAGGTCAGTCACCATTTCGACGTAGCCTCGAGCCGCCCGATAGTGGCCATCCAGCGGATCGCCGGTACGGGCAATCGCCTCCAATCTTCGGCTGGCGGCCCGATAGTTTCTCAGAGCCAGCTCGCAGGAGAACAGCGCGCGCATGGCTTCGGGATTCCTGGAATCGATCTCGAGCGCCAGCCGAAGTGGTTCCAAGGCCCTGTCCGCGCGGCCAATCCGCAGGTAACTGATGCCCAGGAACAACTGCGCAGGTAGTATCCCGCTCGATCTTTGGGTGACCTTGGATAGCTCGAGAATCGCCGTCTCGTACTGCCCCAAAAGATAGTACATAAGGCCCAGATTTGACCGCGCCTCGATCGAGTTTGCATCGAGTTTCAACACTTCGCGGAACTCCGCGATCGCCTGTTCGTAATGCTGTTCCGCGGCAGCCGCCTGGCCTTTTCGAAAATGGCTGACGAGGGTATCCTGAGTCTCTTGCGCGTGGCCCGGCAAGACCGTTGCAAAGGCGATCGTCAAGCCGACCGCGGCCCGAACCCAGCTCACCATGGTCTTATTATGGCCGTAAACTAACACTGTAGGAGGGGTTAGCCGGCGGAGTGGAGCGAGCGATTGTACGGGGCCGCGCAGCGCTAACATTAACCTCTGGAGCCAATCGATGCCAGCCAGGAAGATATGGAGTCGCTCTCTCATAACGATCGCGTCCGCAGCCGTTGCGCTGGCGGCCGTCCCACCCGAAAACAAAGTCTGGCCGAGACCCGTTCTGGTCCCCGTGCCGGCCGCGGTTGCAGGCGTGGTCCGGCCGGTCGTCTCGCTGCAGGGCAAATGGAAATTTAACGCCGCGCCGCCGGCGGATTTCTGGAACAACTCCGTGGATCCGGCCGCCTGGCGCGAGGTGACGGTTCCTGGACAGCTCTCCACCCAAGGGATCGATGCGCAGGGGGCGCCCGGCGGTAGGGGGCGCGGGTCGCAGGCGGCTCCGCAGGGGTTGCAGATTGCCTACAAGACGAAGATGGCGATTCCCGCGGACTTTGCGGGTAAACGCGTCGTCTTGAAGTTCCAGGGCGTGACCGCTTACGCCAAAGTGTGGGTCAACGGCGCGTATATTCGCGACCACTTCG
>CAYRWE010000371.1:0-4013 GCA_964427655.1 uncultured Solibacteraceae bacterium
TCATCAACGATTCCGGCGGGGCGCGCGTGCAGGAGGGCATCGATTCGCTCTCCGGCTACGGTAAGGTGTTCTACACCAACGTGATGCTTTCGGGCGCGGTGCCCCAGATTTCGCTGATTTGCGGCCCCTGCGCGGGCGGCGCGGCCTACAGCCCGGCGCTCACCGATTTCATCATCCAGACGCGCCAGGCGCAGATGTTCATCACCGGCCCGCAGGTGATCAAGCAGGTCACCGGCGAAGTCGTCACGGCCGAGCAGTTGGGTGGTCCGGAGGCGCACATGGTGAGCTCCGGGGTGATCCACTTCGTGGCCGAAGACGACCGGCATGCGGTGGCGCTGTGCCAGAAGCTGCTGAGCTTTCTGCCCTCGAACAACCTGGAAGATCCGCCCCAGGTGGCCGGCGAGAGCAACGTGGATGCGAACCCGGCGCTCGAAACCATGGTTCCCGTGGAAGCCAAGCAGGGTTACGACGTGCGCAACGTGATCCATGCGGTGGTGGATGAGGGCGATTTCCTGGAAGTGCAGTCCTCTTACGCCGCCAATATTGTGGTGGGCTTCGCGCGCGTGACCGGGCGCAGCGTGGGGATCATCGCCAATCAACCCAGCGTGATCGCGGGAGCGCTCGATATCAACGCTTCCAATAAGGCCGCGCGCTTCATACGCTTCTGCAACGCCTTCAACATTCCGCTGGTCACGTTGGTGGACGTTCCGGGATTCCTGCCCGGAGTGCAGCAGGAGCACGGGGGCATCATCCGGCATGGCGCGAAGATGCTGTTTGCCTACTCGGCCGCCACGGTTCCCAAGGTGACCGTGATTCTGCGGAAGGCCTATGGCGGGGCCTACCTGGCCATGTGCGGCAAAGATCTGGGCGCGGACCGCGTATTCGCCTGGCCCACCGCGGAAGTAGCGGTGATGGGGGCCGAGGGAGCCGCCGGGATCGTATTCCGCAAGGAGATTCAGGATGCGCCGGACAAAGCGGCCAAGCGCGCCGAGGTGATCGCGCGCTATCGTGATGTTTTCTCGAATCCGTACGTGGCTGCGGGGCGGCGGCTGGTGGATGCGGTGATCGAGCCTTCGCTCACGCGGCGGTACGTGGCGCGGGCGCTCGAATACCTGCATACCAAGCGCGAACTGCGCCCGGCCAAGAAGCATGGGTTGATGCCGTTATGAGTGCCACCGTTATGAGTCCCACTATCGAAGAGACGTTGGCGGAGATCCAGGCCCAGTTGGCCTCGCTGGCGGGGCGGCTGGCGCGGGTCGAAGCGCGGTTCGCCGCGCCGGAGGCAGCGCCCGCGGTTCCGGCGCCGGCGGCCAAGCCGGTGGAACCCGCGGCCGAGCCGCCGGCCGAAACGATTTCCGAAGAGGAGCTGCTGGCCATATCGGCGGCTCTGGCGGCATATTTCGGCGTGCGTGTGCATGTACGCCAGGTGCGGCTGATCGGCTCGCGCGCGTGGGCCCAGGAAGGCCGCGTTTCCATACAGGCATCGCATCGTCTGCACTAGGATAATTCGTGAAACTCAAGATCACACTCGACCAGAAAACTTACGAAGTGGATGTGGAAGTAGCCGAATCCGAGGCTCCCTCGATGGCACCGCGCGGATACGCCGTGGAACCGGCGTCGGTCCGGCTGACGGCGTCGCCCGCGCCGGCGGTGGCCCTGCCCACGGGCGGCGAGGAGAAGGTCTGCCGCAGCCCGGTCTCGGGCACTGTGGTACGCGTGCTGGCGCAGCCCGGGCAGACCTTGCAAGTAGGCGATGTGCTGGTGGTGCTGGAGGCCATGAAGATGGAGACCAACATCACGGCGCCGGTCTCGGGGAAGGTGGCCAAGGTTAACGTGGCGCCCGGCGAGGCCGTGCAATCCGGCCAGATCGTAATGGAATTCGAATAAAACATCATGACATCGGAATTGAATCAGGTACCCGGCTTTCTTTTCTTCGATCACGTTGCCATATCGGTAAAGCCCGGCGAGCTGGAGGCGCACGTCGGTGCGTACCAGGCGCTTGGATTTCGCGAAGTGCATCGCGAGGACGTTCTGGGGAACGACCAGGTTCGCGAGGTGCTCTTGCAGGTGGGCGAGGGTCCCAACCTGGTGCAATTGCTGGAACCGCTGGGCCCGGCGTCGCCCGTGGCCAAGCAACTTGAGAAGAACGGCGGCCGCGGCGGGCTGGCGCACGTGGCTTTGCGGGTGGCCGATATTCAGAAGGCCTTCGATCACATGAAGGCGCACGGCTTCAATATCATCGATAAAGCTCCGCGCAAGGGATCGCGGGGGACCACGGTTTTCTTCGTGCACCCCAAGAGCACCGCGACGGCTGCCTTCGGATATTTGCTCGAAGTGGTCGAGGAGGGCAGCCATGCCTGATGCCGCGCCGGGAACCGAGGTCCTCGAATTGAGTAAAGCCTTCCCGCCCACGCCGACGGCCGAATGGGAAGCCGCCATCCATCGCGATCTGAAGGGCGCCGATTACGAAAAAAGGCTCGTCTGGCGTACCGAAGAAGCGATCGCCGTGCGGCCGTACTACCGCCGTGAGGATCTCGACGGCAAAGCCTCGGCGGTGCGGGGCGACGCGGCTGCCTGGGAGCCGGCGCAGGAGCACGGGATTGCGGCGGGCGCCATCCGCGCCGATCAGCTTCACGAAGCCGGAGCGAATGCGATCCAGGAACTGGGCTACGCGCTGGCGGCGGGCGTGGAGCGGCTGGCGAACCTGGCGGCCACGCTGCCGGTCGACAGGGCCGCGCGACACGTGGAGTTCGTGTTCGCGATCGGCTCGACCTATTTCATGGAGATCGCCAAACTGCGCGCCGCGCGCATGCTGTGGGCGCAGGCGGTGGCGGCTTTCGGCGGCGACGCGGCGGCCGGGCGCATACGGATTCTGGCGCGCACGTCGCGGCGCAACAAGAGCGTGTGCGACCGCTACTCGAACCTGCTGCGCGCCACCACCGAAGCCATGTCCGCGGCCCTGGGCGGCTGCCAGCGCCTGATGGTGGAGCCGTTCGGCTTCGACGAGCACCTGGCCCTGAGCGTTCAGCGGGTGCTGCGGGAAGAGGCGCACCTGGACACGGTGGCCGATGCGGCGGGCGGATCGTATTACATCGAGGTCCTCACCGACGCGGTGGCACGCGAGGCGTGGAAGCTCTTCCAGCAGGTGGAGGCCGCGGGCGGCTACGCCAAAGCTTGCGCATCGGGATCGGTGGCGCAAGCCCTGGCGGCCAGCCGCGCGGCGCGCCAGAAGGCCGTAGCCGGCCGGCGCCGCACGCTGGTGGGGGTCAATAATTTTCCCGACCTGACCGAAAAAACCTCGGACGTGGTGCCGCCGGAGGACGCCGAGAAATCGCCCTTCCCGGCGTTCCGCCTGGCCGAGCCTTTCGAGAAGATCCGCCAGCGCACCACGCGCTACGCGGCGCGCACCGGCCGTTATCCGAAGCTGCTGCTGCTCAAGCGCGGCGATCTCAAGATGCGCGGGGCGCGCGCCAATTTCGGCCGGAATTTCTTCGGCTGCGCGGGCTTCGACATCGCGGAATCGGAGGAGTATGCCGGCGTCGAGGCCGACCTCATCCTCTTGTGCAGCTCGGACGCCGAGTATCTTGAAATGGCGCGCGATGTCTGCCCCAAGGTCACCGTGCCGGTGCTGGTGGCGGGCAACCCCAAGGACCAGATCGAAGCGCTCGAGGCGGCCGGCGTCCAGGGCTTCATTCACATCCAAAGCGACGCGGTTCAGACGCTCACCGAATGGCAGAACCGCCTGCGGATGGAGGCATAGCGCATGAAACCGGATTTCAGCAAGATTCCCTACCAGCCGCTGCCGCTGAGCGCCGTGCCGCATACGGCGGACGCCCAGGCGCATCTGTGGATGACGCCCGAGCACATCCCGGTGAAGGCCGTCTACACCGCCGCGGACCTCGAAGGCCTGGAGCATCTCGATTACGCCGCGGGCGTGCCGCCCTACCTGCGCGGCCCTTACTCCACGATGTATGCCATGCAGCCGTGGACCATCCGCCAGTATGCGGGCTTCT
>CAYRWE010000372.1:0-3991 GCA_964427655.1 uncultured Solibacteraceae bacterium
GAGGAACCGGATGCAGGCATCGAAAGTGGCGCCGCCCCAGCACTCCACCGACCAGAAGCCGGCCTGGTCGAGATCCGCGCAGGCGGGGACCATATCTTCCATCGCCATGCGCGTGGCCAGCAGGCTCTGGTGGGCGTCGCGCAGTATGAGTTCAGTAACATCGATTTGTTTAGCCAAAGTGGAGTTTACCCCCGGTTTGTTCGCCGTGGCGTTAACCGCGGCGCACAACTTCATTGTCTAACGAAACAGGGGAAGAGCGGTAATGCGATCGCCCGAGCGGCGGCTTGCAAACTGGCGCTTCGAACGCCCAACGGATCACTTCACGCGGGTCGGGCGCGCGGTCGTATAGACCTCGAAATCCTTGCCTGGCGCGGCCAAGAAGAATGTTTCGGCGATCTCATCGGAGGAAACGATCCGATATTCCTTTTTGGCGCGGAAGCCCGGAAGATTTTCGATTTTTGTGGTTACAAATTCGAGAGACTTCCCATCCGCGCCGGCCGATTCCAGGATGTACTCGTTCACCAGCCCCTCGCTGTGAAACTGCCTCCAGACGATCTTTTTCAGCTCCGAGTCATAGCTGAAGACGCCGAAATCTTCGTGCACCAGGGGCTTTGCCGCCGGGTCTGGCGGCTGATAAACGGATGTATCGGTCTGATACAGAAAGCGGCCGTTCATCCGGAACTTGTATTCGCGAGAAGTGGACCCTTTTCCAGGTTTTCCCGAGCTCGGCCCTTCCCATTTCCCCGCGAAAGCCCGCAGCGCGGCCCACGGATCGGATTGGGCCGTGGCCGCCGCGGCAGCCGTGAGAATTAATGAGAGAAACAGGCTATTTTTCAAGTTGTCTCCGGTGAATTCAGGCAGATTCTAATAGCTATCGCCGGCCAAGCCCCGCCCCCCGCGCCTTATGATCGCAGCGCCGGCTCGAGGATCTCCGGCGTCTCGCCCGCGCTTAACGCCAGCGCCAGGAACTCCCGCGCCACGCGGTTCAGCTTCTTGCGGCGCAGATGCACTATCCCGACCGGCCGCGCCAGCTCGGGCGCCTCCAGGCGCAGCGCCACCAGGCGGCCCTGGGCGATCTCCGCCTGCATGGTGCGCGCCGGCAAAAGGCTCACGCCCGAACCCAGCGCCACGGCTTCCTTGATGGTCTGGATGTTGTCGAAGTGCATCACCAGGTTGACGGCCACGCCCTGCGCGCGCAGGAAGCGGTCGATCTCGCGGCGGATCGAGAGGTCTTCGTCGAAGCCGATGAAGTCCAGCCCGTTGAGATCGGCCGGATACACCGCGCTGCGTTGCGCCAGCGGATGCGCCGGCGACGCGGCCAACTGCATCTCCTCGTCGCGCCACGGTATGGCGGCGATCTCGCGGCTGGATTGCGGATAGCTCACGAGGCCTAAATCGGCCGCATCGTTGCGCACGGCTTCGTAGACCTTTTCCGGCCGCATGTATTCCACCAGCAGGCTGGCGGCGGGATGCAGGCGCGAAAATTCCTCGCGCAAATGGCTCATTTCCGAAAGACCGATTGAATAAATGGACGCCACCCGCAGCGCGCCCGCCACGTCGCCCTTCAGCTCTTCGAGCGCCTCGGTGAACTGCTGTTCGCGGCGCAGCACGTCGCGGCAGAAATCGGCGTACAGCCGTCCCGCCGCGGTCAACCCCATGGGGCGCTTGGTGCGGTCGAGCAGGACCACTCCCAGACGGCGTTCCACCTCCTGCACGTGCTGGCTAGCCGCGGATTGACTCACTCCGCAATGCTCGGCGCCTCTACTCATGCTGAGCGTGGCAGCTATCTCTTTGAAAAGTCGTGCTTCCGGGAACGACACTAGACCCAGCATAACATAAGCCTGGCTGATTTTATAGATGAATTCTTTTTCTGTTGTCTAATACTGTCAAAAGCTGATACACTGAACCTCAAGGCAACCGCCCACAGTTTGTGAAGACGCGCGGCCGGATTACCCTTCCGGACTGCCGGATTCCCCACGAAGAGCCATGACTGAAATCAACGGCAGCACCGGTTTACCCCCAGCGCAGGGCCTTTATCATCCGCGCGACGAACACGATGCCTGCGGCATAGGCTTTGTCGCCAGCATCAATGGTCAGAAGTCGCATGACATTATCCTCAAGGGCATCCAGGTCCTCATCAACCTGACGCATCGCGGGGCCTGCGGCTGCGATCCGGAAACCGGCGATGGCGCCGGCGTGCTGATCCAGATCCCCCATGCCTTTTTCGCGCGCCAGTGCGCCAAGCTGGGCTTCACGCTGCCGCCCTCGGGCGAATACGGCGTGGGCATGACGTTTCTGCCCGTCGAGCGCCATCCGCGCCTGCAGTGCGAAGGCATCGTCGAGCGCATCGCGCGGGAGGAAGGCCTCACCGTTCTCGGGTGGCGCGATACACCCATCGAGGGGAGCGCCATCGGGCGCGTAGCGCGCGGCTCCCAGCCTTATATCGAACAGGTTTTTCTCGGCCGCGGCCGGGGCATGAGCGAGGATACGCTGGAGCGCAAGCTCTACATCGTGCGCAAGCGCGCGGAGGCCGAAGTAGCGGCCTCCACACTCGCCGACAAAGCCTCCTTCTACATGCCCTCGCTCTCGGCGCGCACCATTGTATATAAGGGCCTCCTGCTGGCGCCGCAAATCGCCAAGTTCTATCCCGAGCTGGGCGATCCCGAAGTCATCAGCGCGCTGTGCCTGGTGCACCAGCGCTTCTCCACCAATACCTTCCCCACCTGGCAACTGGCCCACCCCTTCCACTACGTGGCGCACAACGGCGAAATCAACACCTTGCGCGGCAACGTGAACTGGATGTATGCCCGCCAGTCCGTGCTGGCCTCCCCGCTCTACGGCGACGATATCAAGAAGCTGTTCCCCATCATCCAGCCGGGCGGCAGCGATTCGGCCAACTTCGATAACGCCCTCGAGCTGTTGGTCATGAGCGGCCGCAGCATCCAGCACGCCATGGCCATGCTGATTCCAGAAGCCTGGGATGGCAACCCCTACATGAATCCGCAGCGGCGGGCCTTCTACGAATACCACGCCTCGCTCATGGAGCCCTGGGACGGTCCGGCCGCCATGGCCTTCACCGACGGCCGCTCGATCGGCGCCACGCTCGATCGCAACGGCCTGCGCCCCGCGCGGTATCTGGTGACGCGCGACGGCCTGGTGCTGATGGCCTCCGAAACCGGAGTCCTGCCCGTCAAACCGGAGGACGTCAAGCTTAAGGGCCGCCTCCAGCCGGGCAAGATGCTGCTGGTCGACACGGTCGAAGGCCGCATCATTTCCGACAAGGAATTGAAAGCCTCGCTTTACGGCCGCAACCCTTACCAGCTCTGGCTTCATGAGAACCAGATCACCCTCGACCAGCTCCCCGATCCGCCGCGCCAGCACGGCGCCGACGAGCACACCCTGGTCATGCGGCAGCGCGCCTTCGGCTATACCGACGAAGATCTGAAGATGATTCTGGGACCCATGGCGCAGACCGGCCTGGAACCCATCGGCTCCATGGGCGCCGACACGCCGCTAGCCTGCATCTCCGATAAGCCTCAGCCGCTGTTCCACTACTTTAAGCAGCTCTTCGCCCAGGTCACCAACCCGCCCATCGACCCCATTCGCGAAGAGATGGTCATGTCGCTCACCAGCTTCATCGGCACCGAGCGCAACATCCTGGATGAGACCCCCCAGCACTGCCATACCCTCAAGCTGCCGCACCCCATCCTGACCAATCGCGATCTCGAAAAGCTGCGCCGCGTCTCGCAGGGCGATTTCCTGGCCACCACGCTTCCCTTGCTGTTCCCTGCCGATGAGGGCGCGAAAGGCCTGGAGCGGGCTCTCAATCAGCTCTGCCGGCGCGCGTCGCTGGCCATTCAGTCGGGTTATTCGCTGCTGATTCTGTCGGACCGCGGCTTGGACCCCGACTATGCCGCGATTCCCAGCCTGCTGGCGTTGGCCGCGGTGCACAATCACCTGGTGCGCGAGAAGAGCCGCACGCAGGTGGCGC
>CAYRWE010000373.1:0-3984 GCA_964427655.1 uncultured Solibacteraceae bacterium
GTGCGCGAGTGGATGGAGCGCCACGGCCCGCGCGCTATCGGCTCCTTCGTGGTGAGCATGACGCATCACGCTTCCGATCTGCTGGAGGTCTACCTGCTGGCACGCGAAGCCGGCCTGATGCGCGGCACGGCTCACGGGCTGGCCTGCGAGATGCCCGTCACACCGCTGTTCGAGACCATCGAAGACCTGGAAGCGAGCGCGCGCGTGCTGACCGATTTCCTGGCCCACCCCATGACCCGCCGCACCCTGCGCTACCTGGCCGACCGCGACGGCCGCACGCGGCCGCTCCAGGAAGTGATGATCGGCTACAGCGACAGTAATAAGGATGGCGGCATTCTGGCCAGCCACTGGTACCTGCGGAAGGCGCAGATCGGCCTGGCCGCGGTAGCCCGCGAGGCCGGCGTGGACCTGCGCTTCTTCCACGGCCGCGGCGGCACCATTGGCCGCGGCGCCGGCCCCACCCACGTCTTCCTGGAATCGCTGGCGCCCGGTACGCTGCTCGGCGAGATGCGCGTCACCGAGCAAGGCGAGGTGGTCTCGCAGAAATACGCCAACCGCCTGACCGCGGCCACGCACCTGGAGCGGCTCCTGGCGGGCGTGACCCGCTGGACCCTGGTGCACGAACGCGAGCTGGAAGATCCGCACGGCGATTCGGCGGAGTTCTTCGAAGCCGCCGCGGTGGCCAGCCGGGAAGCCTATCGCGGCCTCATCGGCACAGAGGGCTTCGTCGAGTTCTTCTCCCAGGCCACGCCGGTGGACGCCATCGAGTGCAGCCACATCGGGTCGCGGCCGGCGCGGCGCACGGGCCAGCGCACCATCGACGATCTGCGCGCCATCCCGTGGGTCTTCAGTTGGAGCCAGGCCCGCTTCAACGTGCCCGGATGGTACGGCGTGGGCAGCGGCTTCCAGCGCGTGCGCGATACCGATCCGGCGGGCTGGCGCCGGCTCGCGCGCGCCGCCCGCGAATGGCCGTTCCTCTCCTACCTGCTGCACAACGTCGAGTTCAGCGTAGTGGCGGCCGACCCCGCGCTGATGGCCGAGTACGCCTCGCTGGTGGAAGACGAGCGCCTGCGCGCCGCCGTATTGGATCGCATCCTGGAGGAGCACCGGCGCACCCGCGACATCTTATGCGAGCTTTACGGCGGCCACATGGAGCAGCGGCGTCCGCGCCTGGTGATGGCGATAGAGATTCGCCGCAACGCCCTCCTGCGCCTGCATCGCGAGCAGATCGCCCTGCTTCGCGAGTGGCGCGAGGCGCTGCGCCAGGACCGCCCGGAAGACGCCGAGCGTCTGCTCCCCGCGCTGCTGGTGACGGTCAACGCGATCGCCGGCGGGCTGAAGACGACGGGCTAGGCCAAATCGGCCGCTCATAACGGCGTTGGGCTGCGTCGGCTTCTCGGCCTCCGGGTCTGGAGGTGCATGATCTCCGATCCCCCGATCCTGAGCAGGATTTTGCCCATCCCATGATGGTCGGAGGGCTGACGTCCCGAACGTCCCTCATTTGGTCGAGATGGTGGTCGAGTTCGACGCGACGCCGCCGATCGTGAGGACCAACGGGTGCTGCCCGGCTGGGACGCTGGGGATCGTAAGATTGGCTTGATAGAGACCCGCGAATCCCGGCGTCAGGCCGACATATCCGACGTTGGCCGCGACGCCGCCGACGGTCGCGCTGTAAGACGCGGTGACCGGGAAGACTTCGTTGGGGGTTGCGTGGCCGGTAATGATGGAACTGGCGCCGTGCACGGCTCCGCCGCCGGTGAAATACACGATTACCACCTCGCCGACGATTGCCGGGGCGGACGAGGAATTGAGCGTGTAGGACGGATAATTCTGCGCGGCCGCGTGATTGCTGCCGTAAATGAAAACTCCAGGCACCGGGGTGGATGGAATTGCGATCGCCACGGAGTTGCTTTGCGCGGTTCCGGTCTTCACCACCAGCGTCGCGACCCCGGGTTGAATGTCGAGCGGCATTTGCGCGTTGATCTGTTCTTTATCGACGTAGGTTAGCGGTACGGCTTCATTATTCACCGTGACGGTTGCGGAACCATCCGTAGTTGGCAGAGGGAAGCTGGTCGGCTGCGCCTGGCCGCTAGCGAGGTTGAATCCGTAAATGCTGAAAAGGCTGCCGGGAGGCGTTCCACCCGTTACTCCGGCGGCATTGCCGACGGCAAGTCCGGGATTGGTGAAGGTGGAATGGCCGGAGGCGGAGAACAGGCTCGTAGCGGATGCGCCGATGACGCTGAAGTTGGCCCCATCGGTGGAAGTAACCGTGAAGGCCAGCGAATAGGCATTTCCGTTCGCGTCGGAGATGGTCGCGCTGGCGACGCACGAGGGCGACGATACGGAGTAAGTGCCGCTGACCGCGGCCGGCGTGAGAGCGCCGTTGGTGGCGACCGACCATGTGCCGCTAATCGATCCGGCGCCGTCGAACTGCAAAAGGCCGGACAGGGTGTCGACCCCGGCGATAACGGAGGAGGCGATCGGGAATCCGTTGCCGCTGAATGTGTAGGCGCCGGAGAGCGTGCTGGTGAGGCAGGCCGTGGGCTGAGTCGCGCCGCTGCCACTAAGATTATAGGTCGCGTCTTCACCGGTGAGAGTGAAGTTCTTCCCGCTGTTATAAGGAATCAGAGTGAAAGCCGCGACGTCGCCGGTGATGATGTTCAGAGTGCCGGCGCAGTTGGAGGGGAGCGTATAGATTCCCGAAAGCGTCTGAACGGCGTTCTGTGCTTGATTGGTGTCGGTAGTCAAATTGAAGGTCACGTTGCCGGCGCCGTCGAAGGTCGCGGTCCCGACCCCGTAATAGCTTTTCGAGAATTGACCGGTCGAGAGAACGCTGCGGCCGGTGAGGACCAGCGATCGGGTTCCGCTCAGCGTGGCCGCGGAACAAGTGACGGGGACGGTCTGGGTCTGCGCGGCGAGAACGCAGGCGAACAGCGAAAATCCTGCAAGCAGCCGTTTCATAGCGTCCTCCCGGAGGCCGTAAACACCATTTGCGGGCTTGAACCGCCCAAGACGAAACCCCCGGTGGTCGAGGTGACGGTCAACTGAAGAGTATAGGTGTTGCCGGAAGCATCGGTCATGCTCGCCGTTCCGCTACAGTTCGACGAAACGTTGTAGGAGCCGGAAGCAGCGACCACTTTCGTGCCGCCGCCGCTCGAGATATACCAGTTGGCCGTGGCGGCTTGGGTGCCATCGAACTGCATGAGGCCGGAAAAGTCCGTGACGCCGGAAATGTCTCCCGACGTGACCGAAAAGCCGCTGCCGTTGAAGGAATAAGTGCCGTTAAGCTGGCTGGCCGAGCAGGTGGCGGGCAAGGTGCTGCCGCTGCCGCTGTACGCGTAGGTGCCGTCTTCTCCAGCGATGAGGTACGATTTGCCCTGGTTATAGGCGACCAGCGTGAAGCTTGCGGTTCCGCCCGAGTTTATGGCGATCGTGCCCGTGCAATTCACGGCCAGGCTGTAGACACCGGATAGAGTTTCCGCAACGCCCTGGGATTTGGCGGTATTGCCGGTCAATGTGAACGTTACTTTGCTGAGCCCGTCAAAGGTGGCGGATCCAACGCCAACGGATACCGCCGATAAGGTGGCGGCCGAGGCAACGTCGCGCCCGCTGAGAGTGAAGGAGTAGTTGCCGCTCAGCGTCGCCGAGGTGCAGGGGCCGCCTCCGATCTGCGGTTGGGCGAGCAGCGTCACGCCCAGGGCGGGCAATAGAACGAGGCGTGACAGCCAAGCCAAATTGTGGGTTGGAATTGCGCAGCGGCTCTGCATATCTTGTGAAACTCCTCCGAGCATCGGATTAGGTCAAATTGCTAAACCCTGCCAAAGGGGAAAAGTTGCGAAGGGCGCGAGTGCATCCAGAAACGCAAATGAGCCGGTCGCGCCTCCTGAATCCCGGTCGAAGAGGCAGTAATCAGGGGCAGTCTCGGCATGGCTAGTGGTCTGCGGCGAACAGATTAACCATTATCCAGCACGGTGCGGGCGCGCT
>CAYRWE010000374.1:0-3897 GCA_964427655.1 uncultured Solibacteraceae bacterium
GATGGCCACGCCGATCCGGCTCAGCTCGCCCATGCGTAAACAATGGTAGCACCGGAGGTTCGCCAAGTGGCACGATCCTCGCAATCGTGCTACCGTGGGTTCAGCCGTGCATATACCGGATGGATTCCTGGCGACACCCGTGTGGGCGACGCTGGATGCCGCCGCGATCCCGGCCGTGGGATATGTGGCGCGCCGCGCGCAGCGGGGCTTCGAGGACGCCCGCGTGCCGCTGTTGGGCGTCATGGGCGCGTTCGTTTTCGCGGCGCAGATGATCAATTTTCCGGTGGGCATCGGCACCACGGGGCACCTGGTGGGCGGGGCGCTGCTGGCCTGCACTCTGGGGCCGGCGCCGGCGGCGGTGGTGATGTGCGCCATCCTGACGATTCAGGCGCTGGTTTTTCAGGACGGCGGAATTCTGGCGCTGGGAGCCAACATCGTCAACATGGCCCTGATGGGCGTGCTGGCGGGATACCTGCCGTTTTACTTGTGGGGCGGCGGGGCGCGGCGGCGCTGGGCCATCTTCGCGGGCGGAACGCTCTCGGTGCTGGTAAGCGCGGTGCTGGCGCTGGCGGAGTTGCTGATTTCCGGTGTGCGCATGCCGGCCGGGCTGCTGGGCGTTTCGCTGGCGCTGTTCGTGGTCTCGGCGCTCCTGGAAGGCGCCATCACCCTGGCGGTGGTCGAAGCGCTCGAAGCCATCCAGCCGGGGTTCGTTCGCCGGCCGGCGGCGACGCGCTCGCGGTTGCGCGGAGCGGTAGCGCTGGTGGCCGTGCTGCTGGCCGCGGTAGGCGTCTTGTTCGCCTCCACGTCGCCGGACGGCATCCAGAGGCTGGCCCTGCAGACGGGCATCGCGGCGCGCGCCCAGGCGCTGTTAGTCACACCTTTCACCGGCTACGAGACTGCCTTCGTGGCTTCCGGCTGGCTGCGCAAGGCCAGCGCGGGCCTGGCGGGGCTGGCGTTGATCTACGGCGTGTGCCTGGCCATCGGACGCGTCGCCGCGCGCCGCGGGAGCGCCTGAATTGCATCACGTGGTGCTGGAGCGCTGGAGCCGCGGCGCGAGCCCGCTGCACCGGCGCGATGCGCGCGCCAAAATCGCGGGACTGCTGGTATTCCTGGTGGTCACGGCCACGGCGCATCGCGCGCTGCCGGAGGTGGCCGCGGGCCTGGCGCTGCTGCTGATTGCGGCCGCGCTGCTGGCCCGTTTGCCGGTGACCGGCGCGCTGGCTCGCGCGGCCCTGGTGCTGCCCTTCTCACTGGTATTCGCGGCCGTATGCTGGCTGGCCGGCGATCCGGCGCGCGGGCTGGCACTGGCTCTGAAAAGCTATCTATCCGCGCTGGCGGTGCTGCTCGTGGTGGCCACCACGCCGCTGCCCGCTCTGCTCGCCGGGCTTGAATCCATGGGCGCGCCGCGCTTCCTATTGATGGTGGCGCAGTTCCTATACCGCTACCTATTTGTGATCTCGGAAGAGGCGCAGCACATGCGCATTGCAGCGGCCTCGCGCGGCGCCACGCGGAGCGGCCTGGCCGGCTTTCGCGCGGCCGCGGGAGCGCTCGCGGTGCTGTTCGCGCGCTCCTACCAGCGCGCCGAAGAGATCCACCGCGGTATGTTGGCGCGCGGCTTCACGGGCCAGCTCCGGACTCTGGCGGTGGCGCGCTTCCGGGCGGCGGACGGAGTCTTCGCGGTGCTGGCGGTGGCCGCGCCCATCGCCGTGCGGGTGGCCGTGGAGAGAATGGCCTGATGGCGCCGCTGGTGGAAGTGCGCAACCTGCGGTATAGCTACGAGGACGGCACGCACGCGCTCAAGGGAATCGATTTTCGCCTCGAAGAAGGCGAAGCCGTGGCCCTGCTGGGTGCCAACGGAAGCGGTAAGACTACCTTCGTCATGCACCTGAACGGCCTGCTGACGGGCGAGGGCGAGGTGGAAGTTTGCGGCCTCGCGGTGAACAAAGAAAACCTTCCGACGATCCGCCGCAAAGTAGGGATGGTCTTTCAGGATTCCGAGAGCCAGCTTTTCATGCCGACGGTGCTGGAAGACGTAGCCTTCGGGCCGCTGAATCGCGGGGCCAGCCCGGATGAAGCCATCAAGAGGGCCACCGACGCGTTAGTCACCACGGGGATGGCCGCGGCGGCCGCCCGCGCCCCGTATCACTTGAGCGCGGGCGAAAAGAAACGCGTCGCGATCGCCGGAATTCTGGCGACGGACCCTGAAATTCTGGTGCTTGACGAACCCACGACGTTTCTCGACCCGCCCGGGCAGTGCGCGCTGGCGGAACTTCTAAGCCGTCTGCCGCAGGCTAAGATCGTGGTGACTCACAACATACATTTTGCCCAGGCGCTCTGTACCCGCGCAGTCTTTTTCCAGGCCGGAAAGATTGCGGCGGAGGGTTCCGTCCCCAGTCTGGTTACCCGCTTCGGGTGGGATTCCGCCGTGAGTCCCCGGTAAGGCGAGACGCCACGACGGGAATCATGCTACTACCGGGATCTCTCGACCGTTATTATGCCTGGGATTCCTTGGTGGCCTGCTTGACCTGTTTGCGATGCTCGGCCCACCGTTTCCTTTGCGCCGCGGCGATCCGCCGCCGGGCGGCCGGACTCAGGACACGCTTCACACCCGAGGCCTTTTTAGCGGCCACTTCGGAAGGAGCGGCGGCGCGCTTTCCCTTGAGCTGGGCTTCAATCTCCCGAATCTTCTCGTCTATCTTCTGCTTTTCGATCTGATAGCCGACCAGCGCCATCTGTAGTGTCGTTAGATCCTGCGGGCTTCTGCCTCTAGCCATGAATTCACCTTCGGTCAATCGTAACATATAAGTCAGTCAGATTGTGTCAAGATTAAGAAGACCGAAGCCTAAATCGAGCGCGAATCATGCGATTGGTCATCCAGCGGGTAACAGAGGCGGCTGTAACCGTAAATGACAGTACTGCCGGCTCTATACGTAACGGGTTAGTCGTGTTGGTGGGCGTGGCGGCGAGCGACACTACGGAGGACGCGGATTATCTGGCCGGCAAGCTGCTGGGGCTGAGAATATTTCCCGACGAAGCCGGGAAGATGAACCGCGACGTAGGACAAGCGGGCGGCGCTCTGTTGATTGTCTCGCAGTTCACCTTATACGGCGATTGCCGCAGGGGACGGCGGCCCAGTTTCGATTTGGCGGCTCTGCCCGAACAGGCGCAACGTCTTTATAATTACTTTGTAGAGTGCGCGAAGCGCGGTTCGGTGCCGGTGGAGACCGGAGTTTTCCAGGCCCACATGCAAGTCAGGCTGGTAAACGACGGGCCGGTTACTATTCTGCTCGATTCCGCAATCCGGAACCTAAGATGATTGAAACTTATGGATACGCCCGCGCCGGTTTCCTGGGAAATCCGAGCGACGGCTACTTCGGTAAGACCATTTCGTTCACTCTCTCCAACTTCCGAGCGCGCGTATTGCTATACCCCAGCGGCCGGTTGGAGATCAAGCCCTCGAAAGCGGACCTGCCGGTATTCGAAAGCCTGGACGACCTATACCGGACGACGCGCTGGCGGGGTTACTACGGCGGCATCCGCATCATTCAGGCGCTGATCGTCCGGTTACTCGATTACTGCCGCGAACGGGGCATCGAGCTCGAGGAACGCAACTTCACCCTGGAGTACGAATCCAATATCCCGCAGCGGCTGGGGCTGGGTGGATCGAGCGCTATTATTACCGCCTCTTTGCGGGCCCTCGTGCAATATTACGGACTGCAGATCCCGCTTCCGCAACAGGCCAACCTGGCGCTGGAGACGGAGACCCGCGAGCTGGGCGTGCCGGCCGGATTGCAGGACCGCGTGGTGCAGGCGTATCAAGGGCTGGTTTACATGGATTTCTCGCGCCACCTGATGGAGAGCCGCGGTTACGGCGAGTACGAGCGCCTGGATGCCGGC
>CAYRWE010000375.1:0-3874 GCA_964427655.1 uncultured Solibacteraceae bacterium
CGCTGGCCTGCCTCACGGCCATCGTGCCGTTCGCCTTCCGCTCGCCCGAGCACGCCAACCTGCTGCATGGCGCCGACCTGATCGGCCTGGCGCGCTGGCTGGATCGCGAAGAGCGCCGTGAAGAGGCTCTGAGCCTGCTACGCCGCGCGGTGGACCTGGGCCTGCCGGACCACCTGCTTTTCAAGACCCTCTGGGATATCGCCGGCCTGGAGCAGCGCCTAGGCCGCCAGGAAGCCGCGCTGGCCGCCGTCTCCGAGCTGGCCGCATCGCGCAACCCGTACCGCGTGCGCGCGCTCGAACATCTGGCCAAGCATTACGAGCACCGCGAGCGCAATTGTGGCCTGGCGCTCGAAATGACGCGCGCGGCCCTGGCGGTCGAGGATACGCCCGGATTGCGCCGGCGCGAATTACGCCTCGCGGCGCGCGTCAGCCGGCCGCGCTCCGGCCGCCTGAAGCTATAGACGGCTTCAAATAATGTGCGTCGGTTTGCCGCCGCTCACCGCGATGGGACCGTTATCGGTGGAGACGCGAACCGTGCCGTTCGTGCCCTTCCACTCTATGATGCGCCGGCCCGGGGCGGCATTCATCGAGGCGCCGGCGCAGGCGCTCGCGCCGCAATGGATTGGGCCGTGGCCGGAGCTCTCGATGTGCACGCCGGAGCGGAACTTATCGGGCAGTCGCAGCGACACGGGCCCATTGACAGTGCTGGCCTGGAGCCCCGGCCCATCCCAGACGTCATTGGCAAGCTTGAGGGCAATCGGGCCGTTGTGGGCGTTCAGGTGAACGTCGCCGCCGCCGCCCGAGAACGAGATCGGCCCGTTGGCGGTGTTGGCCTCCAGCGTGCCCGAAGAGTCGTGGATGGAGATCGGCCCGTTGACGGCCCGCACCTTCAGGGTGCCGCTGACGCCGGCCACGCTGATCGGCCCGTTGTGAGTCTCGAGATCCAGGGATGCGTCTTTGGGCGCGTGCACGATGACATAAGCCTGCCATTTTCCGTCGTCGCTCGCCGGGCCGCTGACCGTAAAACGCCCGGCGGTGTGCGCGATCGAGATGGCGTTGAGCAGATCGCCGGCGGTCTTAGTGTCTTCGGCCGCCGCGATCTTACAGACCTCCAGGCCGTAGTGGCTCTGCTCCCAGCCGCGCACGCGGATGACGCTATGCTGGGGAGCATTCACCTGGAGCGTGGGGGCTTCGGCCTTCGAGAGCGAGAAGCTCTCGGCCGCCCGCGCCACTTCGCCGGTTGAGTGCACCCGCAGTTCCGCACAGCTATCGGCAGCGCCTTCGACGCCGATATCGATGACGCGGCGCGCCGCGGCGCCATGGACGGGGAGCAGCAGCCACGCCGCGCAGAGCGCCGCCGCGGCCGCATACCAGAAAGTATGGTGCTTCATGCGAACCTCCTGTTCAGTGCATAGACGGAGAAGCGCGCAAACGGTTAGGAAAGCTTTCGCGCCTCGGATTGAAACGCCCGATCCAAGCGTGTTAGGTTTCGGACATGCGCAAAACGGTGGTGGCCCTTGGGGTGTCGGTGCTGGCGATCTGCCTGTGGGCCCAGGAGAAACCTGAGCGCATCGATCTCGAAGTGGCTCACCGCATCCGCAGCGAAGCCTTCGGCGCCAACTCCAAGGTGATGGATACTGCCTTTTACCTCTCGGACGTCTATGGTCCGCGCCTGACCGGTTCGCCGGGATTCAAGGCCGCAGCCGATTGGGCCACAGGGAAGATGAAGCAATGGGGGATCGCCAGGATCAAACTCGAGCCGTGGGGACCCTTCGGGCAGAGCTGGATCTGCACTCATTTCGCGGCCGAAATGAAGGAACCGGAGTTCATGCCGCTGGTCGGCTTCGCGCAGCCCTGGTCGGCCGGCACTGGCGGTCCAGTCACCGCGGAGGCCGTGATGGCGGTCGTCAACAGCACGGAGGATATGGACAAGCTCAAGGGCCAGCTCCGTGGAAAGATCGTGCTGATGGCCGCGCCGCACGCTTCCGAGCTAGCCGTGAATCCCATGGCGCACCGTTTGAGCGATGCCGAACTGGCGGCTGCGGCGACCGCGCCCGATCCTGAATCCGGCAATCCATCCGGCCTGCCGCTGGGCTTTCCGCAGCGGCCGCCTTATGTGGCCGAACGTGGGCGCGGCGAAAACGCCCGCGGATTCCGCGCGCAGCGCAACAAGTTCTTCAAGGAAGAAGGCGCGCTGGTGGTGCTATCGCCGGGCAGCGGGCCGGATGGCGGCACGGTCATGGGAGGGCCGGCGGGATCGCAGGACCCCGACGAGGTCCTGCCGCCGCCTTCGGTGGTGCTGACCAACGAACACTATAACCGCATCGCCCGGCTCATCGAGCACAAGATTCCCGTCAAGCTGACGTTCGATATCCAAGCCCGCGTCACCGATCCCGGCGACGTGCTCAACGTCGTCGCGGAGATCCCCGGCGCGCGCCCCGAGACCGGTCTGGTGATGCTGGGTGGCCATCTCGATTCGTGGACCGCCGGCACGGGCGCCACCGATAATGGCGCGGGAGCCGCGGTGGCCATGGAGGCCATGCGCATCCTCAAAACGCTCGATCTGAAGATGGCGCGCACCGTGCGCGTGGCGCTGTGGAGCGGCGAGGAACAGGGCATGCTGGGATCGAAGGCCTATGTGCGCGAGCACTTCGCCGACCCTTCCGACATGGAGCCCAAGGCCGACTACGGCAAGCTTTCCGGCTACTTCAACCTGGATAACGGGGGCGGCAAGATTCGCGGCGTCTACCTGCAGGATAACGACATGATGCGTCCCATCCTGGAGGCCTGGCTGGCGCCTTTCCGCGACCTCGGCGCCACCACTCTCACGATTCGCGCCACCGGCAGCACGGACCACGTCTCCTTCGATGCCGTGGGCCTGCCCGCGTTCCAGTTCATCCAGGACCCGCTCGAATACGCCACGCGCTCGCACCATTCCAATATGGATGTGTACGACCGCCTGCAAGCCGGCGATCTCGAACAAGCCTCCGCCATCATGGCGTGGGTCGTTTATAACGCGGCCACCCGGCCGGCCATGCTGCCGCGCAAGCCCATGCCCGCGCCTGAGACCGGGCGCGGCTCCGGGAATTGAGTGCCGCTCAGCGGTACAGCAGATAGGATTCGCGCAGCTTGGCAAACCCCTCGAGCGCATCCATGAAACTCTGCTGGATGGCGCGCGGATCCTCGCCCTCCTGAAGGCGCCGCACGGCGTCATCGCTGCCGATCAGCTTGAGGCAGAGCGCCAGATCGATTTTGCCGGGATAGAGCTTCTCGAGCGCGGCGGCCACTTCCAGGCCGAGACGCGTGGAATCGAGCAGCTCGCGATCGACGATCTGGAAGCGCACGCCCTCGATGCGCACGCCTTTGAAGTTCGAATCCGCGGGCGTGAAGCTGGTGGCGTACACCCGCACGCCCGGAATCCGGCGCTTATTCAGATAGGCGGCCAGATCGCGGCCGGAGATGAAATCCGCGCCGATCTGCTCGAAGGGCGCATCGGTGCTGCGGCCGACCGAGTAATTCTTGGCATACTCCAGCATGCCGACGCCCGGGTATAACGCGGCGGCATTCAGGCTGCGCAGGTTGGGCGAGGGATTCACCCACGGAAGGCCGGTGGAATCGAACCAATCGCCGCGGTTCCAGTCTTCGAGAGGGATCACGGTCAGGGCCGCGCCGAGCTTCTTTTCGCCGTTGAAGAGGCGCGCCAGTTCGCCAATGGTCATGCCGTGGCGCAGCGGCAGGCCCGGCCAGTAGCCCGTGAAGGATTGATTGGCGGGATCGAGCAGCGGCCCCTCGACGTGCGTGCCGGTGACGGGGTTGGGTCGGTCGAGCACGTAGAATGGCAGGCCCGCCTGGGCGGCGGCTTCCATGGCATAGG
>CAYRWE010000376.1:0-3840 GCA_964427655.1 uncultured Solibacteraceae bacterium
GACACGGCCGCGCTGCACCGGCTGGTGGCGGCTATGACCGCGGCGGGCGAGATCCACGCGCTGCGCGATCCCACGCGCGGCGGGCTGGGGGCGACGCTGGTGGAAATCGCGGCGGCGGCGCACATCGGGGTGGAGGCGGAAGCGCGGGCTATTCCGGTGAAGGAGCCGGTGCGGGCGGCCTGCGAGCTGCTGGGGATCGATCCGCTGTTCGCGGCCAACGAGGGGAAACTGGCGGCCTTCGTGGCTCCGCAAAGCGCCGCGGCCGTGCTGGCGGCCATGCGAGCGACGCCGGAGGGACGCGATGCGGTGGAAATCGGCGAGGCGGTTGCGGCCCATCCCGGGCTGGTGCTGCTCAGGACCGAAGTAGGCGGCACGCGCGTGGTGGATTTGCCCTTCGGGGAGCAGCTACCGCGGATCTGCTGAAGGGGATGGCGGCCCAGCGGATTATGCCGGGCCGCCCGAAGGCGCTCAATTCGAGATCGGGATAGTCGCCTGATCGTTGTAGGAAACGACGTTTCCGTACTGGTCGACGGTTTCGATGCCAATGTCGTCGCTCTGGCCGGTGGTGATGCCTGTCGGAAGCGTAATGTTGACCTGGTATAACCCTGCCAGTCCAGGTGCCAGACCCTGATAGTTGACGGTGGCCTGCACACCATCGACGAAAACACCCCCCAACGAAATATTCAAAACGGCAGTGGCATTATCCGGTCCCGCGGCGCCCGCCGCCACGCTCGCGTTCACAGTTCCCAGACCGGTCATAAACAGCGCGACCTGCTCGCCGATTTTGGCTGGGTTGCTGCTATTGATCACGGCGTAGGTGGCCGCATCTATGATGGAGCCATCGCCCTCCCCATTTTCGGAAATGGTGAAGATGCCGGGGTTACTGTATCCGCTGTACCACTGCGCGATATTCGACTTGGTGCCGTTGTTGATCACCTGGAGCGCCATATCGAGGTTGTTATCGCTGTTTGAGGTGTACGGCACGATGCCCTCGATGAACCCTGGACTCACATAATAGAGCGGGATGGCGGTGCCGTTCAGGGTCACCTGTACGTTGCCCAGCGTAGCGGGAAACGGCAACGAAGTGGCTTGCGCGGTCTGGTTGGCCAGATTCGATCCGTAGAGGGCTATGAATTCACCGGGCGCGATGGCTGCCTCGAACGGCGCGGAGCTGGCAGCGTTGACGATCCCCTGCGGATTCAGGAAGACGCCCGAACCGGTCACCGGGATGGATTTCACGTAGACATTCAGATAAAAGAGACCGGACGCGCCCGCTGAGACCACCATGTTGCCGCCGGCGCCCGCCGCATACTGGTAAAAGATGTTCCCCGACGTGTCCGTGTAGAGGACGGTGCCGTTCCCCTCAAAAACGAACGAATCGCTATAGGTGTCGTCGTAAGAATAGTCCACCGGATCGGTGGCCCGCTCGTAAGCCACCTCGGTTCCGCTGACTTCGTTGGCCACGCCCTGCGAGGAGTACAGGCCCAGCCCACCAGTGGTGAGATCATTTTCCACGATGCCGGTGAAGTAAAGCCCGCTCAGGGGCATGGTGTTGTTGGTGCCCGAGAGAGCCTTGACCCCCACGACGAAATCGTAGCTGGAAGCTCCGCCGGCGATGAAGAACGAGCCATCCGGGGAAACGTATAGCGTCTTGGCGCCCGAGAGCAACTGGCTGGCGGCGGCCACTCCGCTGGGAGCCGGGAAGGTGATGGTTCCATTGCCCGCGGTACCCACCGAGTAGGTGGCGCCGGTGGCGGTCTGCGTGGTTGAGGTGGTGCCCACGGTGGCGACCGTTCCGGTTATGGAGGCGTTGCCCAGGTTTCCGCTGCCATCGGCCGTCACGGAGAAGAACGTGTTGACGCTCGAATCGGTGTTGCCGCCCCGGAATTCCATGCTGGCCACAACATAGTTTCCGTTCAAAGTGGCGTTGGAAGCATTGTTGCTGGCCACCGGAACGGCCACAAACAGGTCCAGCGTGGGTCCGTAAGAATCCGTGCTGCTGCCGACCAGAATGTGGTTCGAGCCGGTCGTCCCCACCCCTCCGAATATCGAATCCGCCACCCCGCCGTTACCGATATCCACTCCCGGAGTGATGGTGAACGTACCGTTGGAGAGCACGGTGTAGGTGCCGGGCGTGGTCAGGCTGGTGGTAGTGCCATCCGGGTTCAGGCGCGTGGCGCTGATGGAGTAGTTCCCATTGCCGTCGAAAGTCATGGTCCCGGAAGCGCTAATGACCTCGTTGTTGGCAGTGCTGGTGTCCACGCCCATCTGGCGGAAGTAATAGCTGCCCTGGATTGTCGAATTACCTGGCAGAGTTTGGGCTGCCAAGGGTGTATTCCCCAGAACCATCGCGGAGAGGAGCGCTGTGTACAAGCAAAGACGGCAATTGAGCATATGCTTGCATTGTACGGGCTCCAGGGCGGTTGCGTTTCACGCAAGCCCCAGCAAAGTGTTGGGGGGTGACGCGCGGCCACCGCTCCCTGACGGTCGCGGCTCTGTAAGTTCTTGCAAGTACAGCGGCCGCGCTCGGAGCCGTGCGCGTTAGCGAGCGGTTTAGGGCAGTTGTGTTTCGCCCATTAGATAGCGGTCGATATGGCGCGCGGCTTTGCGGCCTTCAACGATAGCCCACACCACCAGCGATTGGCCGCGGCGCATATCCCCGGCCGCGAAGACGCCTGGCACGGAGCTCATGGAGGTATCGTCGGTGGCCACGTTGCCGCGGGGATCGAGCTTCACCTCGAACTGATCGAGCAGGCCGTTCTTCACGGGTCCGGTGAAGCCCATGGCCAGCAGCACCAGGTCGGCATCCAGGGTAAACTCGGAGCCGGGCTGCGGTTCGAAGCGCGGCGGCGGCCCGACGCGCACGGCGTGCAACTGGCGCACGTGGCCGGTGGAATCGCCGGTAAAGCGGACGGTGGAAACGCTCCAATCGCGCAGGCCGCCTTCCTCATGCGAGCTTTCGGTGCGTAACTGCATGGGCCACATGGGCCACGGAGTGGAAGGCGAACGGTCGTCGGGCGGTTTGGGGAGCAGCTCGAACTGGGTCACCGAGAGGGCGTGCTGGCGATGGCTGGTGCCCAGGCAATCGGCGCCCGTATCGCCGCCGCCGATGATCACCACGCGCTTGCCAGTGGCCAGGATCTCCTCGGCCGGGGAAATGGTTTCGCCCTCGCAGCGGCGGTTCTGCTGTGGCAGGAAATCCATGGCGAAGTGAATGCCCTTGAGCTCGCGGCCGGCGACGGGCAGGTCGCGCGGGTGCTCGGCTCCGCCGGCCAGCAGGATGGCGTCGAACTCTTTGCGCAGGGTGGCGGCGGGAATGCCGGCGCCCACGTGAGCGTTGGTCTGGAAGCGCACTCCCTCGACGCGCATCTGCTCCAGGCGCCGGTCGATGAGGTGCTTTTCCATCTTGAAATGCGGGATGCCGTAGCGCAGCAGGCCGCCGATGCGGTCGTTCTTCTCGAAGACCGTGACTTCGTGGCCGGCGCGCGCCAACTGCTGGGCGGCGGCCAGGCCGGCCGGGCCGGAGCCGACCACGGCCACGCGCTTGCCGCTGTGAATGGCGGGCGGCTCGGGCTTGATGTAGCCTTCCTCGAAAGCCCGGTCGATGATGGTCTTCTCGATCTGCTTGATGGTCACCGGCGGATCGGTGATGCCCAGCACGCAGGAGGCTTCGCAGGGAGCCGGGCAGATGCGCCCGGTGAACTCGGGAAAGTTATTGGTGGCGTGCAACTGGCGGGCGGCTTCGCGCCAGCGGCCGCGGTAGACCAGGTCGTTGAAATCGGGGATCAGGTTGGTCAGCGGGCAGCCCTGATGGCAGAAGGGCACGCCGCAATCCATGCA
>CAYRWE010000377.1:0-3835 GCA_964427655.1 uncultured Solibacteraceae bacterium
CAGCGAATAGAACAGCTCAGCGATCCTCAAGGCCGGCCTCTTCGAATCCCTTGCGACGCAGCAGGCAGGCGTCGCACAGCCCGCAGGCGCGCCCGTCCGGAGTGGGATCGTAGCAACTGAAGGTCAGGCTGAAATCGACGTCCAGCTCGCGCCCCAGCTTCACGATCTCGGCCTTGGTCAGCCGCAGCAGCGGGGTGTGGATCTCGACCTTCGTGCGCCCCTCCACGGCCGCCTTGGTGGCCAGGTTGGCCATGCGCTGGTAGGCCTCGATGTATTCGGGCCGGCAATCCGGATAGCCGGAATAATCGAGCGCGTTCACCCCGATGAAAATGTCGGAGCTCTCCAGCACCTCGGCCCAGGCCAGCGCGAAGGAAAGGAAGATGGTATTGCGCGCCGGCACGTACGTTACCGGGATGCCGTGGCCCATCTCCTCGGGCGAGCGCCCCTTGGGAACCTCGATGGCCGAGGTGAGCGCCGAGCCTCCGAAAGCATCCAGGCCGCCGATCGCGGCCACCACGTGCCGCTCCGCGCCCAGCCGCGCGGCCATGCGGGCGGCGGCTTCCAGCTCCACGCGATGCCGCTGGCCGTAATCGAACGAGAGCGCGTAGCAGGCGTAGCCTTCGCGCCGCGCCAGCGCCAGGCAAGTGGAAGAATCCAGGCCGCCGCTCAACAGGCAAACGGCTTTTTTCGCGGATGAAATAGGTGCCACCTCTCTAGTTATCATATTCTGAGTGCGCCTGCGGTTCCTCACTTCGACGCCTCTCGATATCCGGCGCGGCAGCGGCACGTACGTGGGCATTCGCCTGCTGGCCGAAGCTCTCGGCGAGCTGGGCCACACCGTCGAGTTCGAGACCCCGCGCCTGCGCCTGCCGGTTTACACCTTCGAGCGCCTGGTTTTCAATTGGCGGCTGCGCCCCTCGGCCGCATACGACGTGACCGTGGGGTTCGATCTGGATGGCTACCGCATCGCCGGGGTGGGTGCGCACGTGGCCGCCCTGAAGGGCGTGATCGCCGATGAAATCCGCTTCGAGCGCGGCGCGGCGCGCTTCACCATGTCCATGCAGGCCCGCCGCGAGCGGGAGCACGTGCGACGCGCGGCCCGCGTGCTGGTGACCAGCCGCTACTCGGCGGAGCGCGCGCGGGAACTCTACGGCCTCGAGCGGCTTCCCACGGTGGTTCCGGAGCCGATCGACCTGGCGCGCTGGCGCCGCGCGCTGGCCTCTAACCCGGCCGCCGCGCCGCCGGGCTGCACGGTGCTGTTTGTCGGGCGCCTCTATCGTCGCAAGCGCGTGGATGTGCTGCTGCGCGCCGCCGAAATGCTGCGCGGCCGTATACCGGATCTGGCTGTCCGCATCGTGGGGGATGGCCCCTTCCGTCGCGAATGGCACAGCCTGGCGCGAGAATTGCACCTCGAGGACACGGTTGTCTGGCTGGGCGATGTCTCGCGCGCGGCGCTGGCCGCCGAGTACAACCGCGCCACGCTTTTCTGTTTGCCCAGCGCACAGGAGGGCTTTGGCATCGTGCTGCTGGAGGCCATGGCCGCCGGCCGCCCCATCGTGGCCGCGAGAGCCGGCGCCATGCCCGAAACGATTCCGCACGGCACGCTGGTGGACCCCGATGACCCCGCCGCTCTGGCCCAGGCGATCGAAGCGCTCTGGCGCGATCCGGATCGCCGCGCCGCCCTGGCCCGCACCGGAACCGCCTGGGTGGAGCAGTTCGACGCTCCGCGCGTCGCCCGGCAATTCGTGGATGCGGTAGCGGAAGTGGCCCGCGGACGGGCCGCCGAAAGTCCGGCGTGATGGTAAAGGCGGGGCAGGCTTTCGCTCGCCTTAGTGCTTCACGATATCGCGGTGGCTGGCCTTCACCTTGAAACCGGCATGCGAAAGGTTCTTGCGGATCTGCTCGGCCATCATCACCGAGCGGTGCTGCCCTCCCGTGCATCCGAACGCGATCGTCAGGTAGCTCTTGCCTTCCCGGATATAGTGCGGCAGAAGGTATACCAGCAGGTCGCTGATACGCTCGATGAACTCCACCGTCTGGGGGAAAGAGCGAATGTAGCGGGCCACCGCCGGATTGCGTCCGGTCAGGTTCTTGAAGCGCGGAATATAGTTGGGGTTGGGCAGAAAGCGCACGTCGAAAACCAGGTCGCTATCGGGCGGGATGCCGTGGCGGTATCCGAAGCTGGTGACGTAGATCAGAATGTTGGAGCCATCGCCCTGTCCGCCGAAGCGCTCGCCGATGAACTCGCGCAGTTCGTGCACGGTGAACTTGGAGGTGTTGATGATCAGGTCCGCTATGGCGCGTATCGGCGCAAGCTGGGTGCGCTCAGTGCGAATGCTCTTGGGGATGGAGCGGTCGGTGCCCAGCGGGTGCGGCCGGCGCGTCTCGCTGAAGCGGCGCACGATGGCGCCGTCGTCGGCCTCCAGGAAGATCAGGCGGGTGGGGACCTTGCGCCGGATCGCCGCCAGCGCCTCCGGGAAGCGCTTGAGTCCCTCGCCTTCGCGCACGTCCACTACCAGCGCCGCGGCGTGAATGGAAGGGTTTTCGTGGGTCAGCTCGGCGAATTTGGGGATCAGCTCCACCGGCAGATTATCGACCGAATAGAAGCCGAGATCCTCCAGCGCTTTGAGGACCGATCCCTTTCCCGAGCCGCTCAGTCCGGTAATGATGACCAGTTCCGGCTTACGCGGCGCCCGCTCGGCAGGGTGCGCCGGCGGGCGGGCAGCCTTGCTCTTCATCGCCGGGCGCTATCCTTCGACCAGGTCGAAATCCCCATCCGGCCGGCGCACCAGCACCGAGACGCGATCGGTTTCGGCGTCGCGGTAGACTAGGTAGTCCCGCTTCTTCTCCATTGCCAGCAGGGCTTCGTCGAGCGTCATGGGCTTGCGCTTCTGATGATGGTTGACGTGGTAGATGCGGCGCTCGATCAGGCCTTCGGCCTCCGGCTCGGGCGCGGTCTCGGCAGGCGGCTCTGCGATCTTTTCTTCCGCCTCCGCGGCAGCCGCCTTGCGCGGCGCGCGCTTGATGTCGCGCCACTTGGTGCGCGCCTTGACGGCCTGCTTTTCGAGCTTCTCGGCCGCGGAATGGATGGCGGTGAACAGATCGTTGTCCGCGCCGACTCCCACGAGCTGATGGTTGTAGTAATTAACCGTGACTTCGGCGGAGTGCAGGTGGCGCTCGAGCGATAGAATCACGTGCGCCTCGCATTCCCGCCTCCCGTCCAGGAGCTTACCGATCTTGGCGAAGCGGGCCTCCAGTTTCTTCAACTGAGCCGGCGCCAACTCCACCTGCCTGCCCGTATAGGTGATCTTCATCTGGTTCCCCCTTGGTGAACGCAAAACGGCATCGACGCCCTCTCCTGTCTTAGTTATAACCTATCCGGGGAATTTCAGTTGCGAATACGGCGCTGGTGCGTGGAAGGAATCTTCATGTCTTCACGGTATTTTGCCACAGTCCGCCGGGTGACGTTGATGCCCAGGTTTTGCAGGAGAGCCGTGATCTGCTCGTCGGTGAGGGGCTTGCTGCGGTCTTCTTCCTCGATCATCTTCTTCACCATGCGCTTGAGCAGCAGCAGCGGCGTGGAACCGCCCGAGGGTCCCTGCACGGCTTCGGAGAAGAAATAGCGCAGCTCGAAGACGCCCTGCGGCGTGTGCACGTATTTTCCGGCCACGGCGCGGCTCACGGTGGAGGGGTGCACGCCCACCTCCTCGGCCACCTCTTTGATCATCATGGGCTTGAGCCGGTCGAGGCCCTGCGCCAGGAACTCCAACTGGCGCCTCACGATGGCCTGGCAGACGCGCATGATGGTCTGCTTCCGCTGCTCGATGTTCTTCAT
>CAYRWE010000378.1:0-3749 GCA_964427655.1 uncultured Solibacteraceae bacterium
TGCCGCCCACAAGCTGGTACACGGGCATGTTGGCCTGGCGCCCCTTGATATCCCATAGCGCCTGGTCCACGCCGCTGATGGCGTTGTTCAGCACCGGACCGTTTTTCCAATAGGAGCTGTCGTAGCACGTCTGCCAGATGTCCTCGATGCGATCCACGGTTTTGCCCAGCAGCAGCGGTTTGAGGTAGCGCTCCACGGCGGGCTTCACCAGGTCGGCGCGCTGGGTGAAGGTGGCGCAGCCGTAGCCGTACAGGCCGTCCTGGTCGGTCGTGATCTTGACCACCGTCAGCCTGACGCCGGCGGGCTGGCACTCGATCACGCCGATGTCCTTGATCCGCGGCGCGGGCATCCCTCGGGTGGCGCGGGCCGCCTGCTCCTGGGCCTTCTGCTCGCGCGGGCTAGCCAGGCCTAACAACCCGGCAGTCCCAATAGTCTGTAAAAGACTCCGACGTCTCATGGACCTAGCATATACCGTGGCACGACCTTTGCGGGCGTCCGCATTGCGTTATCATGGCGATCCATCCATGCGACTGATCGCCATCGGCGAGATCCTGTGGGACCTGTTCTGCAACGAAGAACGCCTGGGCGGCGCCGTGCTGAACCTGGCTGCCCATGCCACGCGGCTTGGGCACGACGTGGCTCTGGTCAGCGCCGTGGGCGACGATGAGCGCGGCCGCCGGGCTCTCGCTCGCGCCCGCGAGCTGGGCCTCTCCACGCGCTTCGTCCCCGCCCTGCCAGGCCGCGAAACCGGAATCGTGACCGTGGCGCTCGATGAACGCGGCCAGCCCAGTTACATCATCCATCGGCTGGCGGCCTACGATTTCGCGACTCTCGACGACGCAGATTTCGCCGCGCTGGTCTCGCCGCCCCCGGATTGGATCTGCTACGGCACGCTGCATTCCATGCATCCGGGCGCCCGACAGTTGCTGCGTTCCGTGCTCGAGCGCTTTCCGAGCGCCGGCCGTTTCTATGACATCAATCTGCGCAAGGATTCCTTCCGCCCCGCCCTGGTTCGCGAGCTGATCGAGAGCGCCACGCTCGTGAAGCTGAACGATTCCGAAGTGCAGGCATTACAGGAGATGTTCGCGCTGCCCGAGTCCTCGCTCGAAGCCTTCTGCCGCGAATTCACGCGCCGGTTCGGCTGGCGCGGCATGTGCGTTACGCGCGGCGCCGAGGGCTGTGCCGTGTTGCTCGATGGCGAGTATGTCGAAATACCCGGCTACCCGGTCCAGGTGGTGGATACCGTGGGCGCGGGCGATGCTTTCGCGGCCGGCTTCCTGCACGGCGTCGCGGCGGGCTGGCCGCTTTCTCGCATTGCCGATTTCGCCAACCGCCTGGGGGCTTTGGTAGCCTCCCGCTCGGGCGGCACGCCGGCCTGGACTATCGAGGAGATCCAGACGCTGGGGGCTTAATTCCATAAGCGTCAACCTCAAGACCAAGCAGCCTGGCAAGCCGCGGCTCAGAAGTCAGTCGTAACGATCGTCTGCTTTGGACGAGTCTGTCGAGGGTGGTCGAGGACGCAGGAACGGATGGTTGCGGCCTGATCGAGCCGTCCGCCGGTTCCGATCTAGCACGCCGCGCCGCGCCCCGCGGCACGGCTGCTGCGCGCGGCGCAGGCACTCTCCGGCTGGCGCACGTGTGGCCAGCGGGCGGCCGTGCAGCGTTACCGGAAGAGCTTCGGAGCCACCTCGTGCAAATACAATCTCCAATTGGCCCACTCATGCCCGCCGGGGGTTTCCATGGTCTCGATCTTCACCCCTGCGCTCTTGAATTTGTCCATCACCGCCAGGCCGTTTGCTCGCGCGATATCGGTTTCCCCCCAGCCCCACCAGAACAGTTTCAGTTGCGAATTGTATCTCGGAATCTGAGCCGCCTCGGTTTTGTAGAAGAACTCCCGGTCATTTTCGGACGTCCAGCCCGAACTCATGACCGCGAGATAGCGAAAGGTCCCGAGATGATGGAGGCCGATATTCAGCGTCTGAATTCCACCCATCGACAGCCCCGACAGCGCGCGATCCTCCGGATTGGCGAGAACACGGTAGTTCGCCTCGACGAACGGAATGATGTCCTTGATCATCTCGTCCGTGAACGGATCCTTGGTGGCGTCCGACGTCATCACCTGCCCTCCTGAGGGCGTCCACCCCGAAGGCATCACAACGATCATCGGCTTAGCTTTCTTTTCCGCGATCAGGTTATCCAGAATGTCGTTGGCGCGGCCGACGGTGCTCCATGAAATCGCCGTATCGCCGCCGCCGTGGATCAGGTACAGGACGGGATAGCTCGCGGAACTCTTCCCATAGCCCGGCGGCGTGTACACGTACATCTCCCGCCGCGCGTTGCCAAGCGTCGCGGCCACGTACCGCACCGCCGACACGGCCCCGTGAGAGACATCCCGCGTCTCCGAGAAATCGCCCGGCACGTAGAGAATGCTCTGCACCTGCCTCTGGTTGGGGCTGACATCTACGTTGCGGGGGTCGACCGTGGTCACGCCGTCCACGTTGAAAAGATATCGCCATGCGCCCGGCTTGATGCGGCGGACCGTCGTCCCGCTCCATACGCCGTCCGCGCCCTTCACCATGACCATCGCCGGAGGACCTCCAAAACTCCGGCCCGGCGCGTTCCCGGGCTCCGGATTGGCGGGTTCGGCGCCAGGCTCCGGTGCAACCAGGCCTTGGCCGATATCGCCGGTGACGGTCACCGTCGCCGCCTGAGCCGCGAGAATCCGGAAGGTGACGCGACCGTCGCTTTCGATCTGCGGCGAGATCACAGTGGGCCCACCCCGCCCGCCGCCAGGCCCGCGCCCCGCGGCGGGAGGCTGCCCGAATGCGATCGTCGCACAAACAAGAATCAATACTGCAGGTGAGAACTTCACTCTATTGCTCCTCTCGTATCTCCAGCCAACGCGGCCGATCGGTTTCGAAGTATTATCGTTCATTCGAGCTTCGCACAACCGAAAAGGCTGCACCGCCGCGGTGGGCGAATCGCGCGGATGCCCACGGTACGGCGCGCGGCCGTCGTGCGCACGGCGTAGGGCGCCGACTTCCGCTGCCTGCCGCCGTTCGCGCCCGAGCGGAGGCGGCCGATCACGTGCGATGAACCGCGCCCGGCCTCCGGAGGCAACGAGACGGTCGCCGTCGCCTTGTGCAGCGCCGCGGCCCGCGCAATCTCGGCGGTTCCGATCTCGCACACCGCGCCGCGCCGCGGTTGCCGTGGGCAGCGCCACCGCCTCAGCGTCAAGCTACGCGACAGAGCGTGAACAAGTCAGAGAGAAGGGATACAGAGTGATGGCTCAGGCTTCCAGCTTGAACCGCGTAGACGCCAAGGCATAGAGCCGCCGCCAGAGGAGACGGTTCACGATCAGGACCATTATCGCCATGGTCACGGTGGCGCCCAGCAGGACCGCGAAATCGCCGCGGTCGGTGGCGCCGCTAATCACCGCTCCCAAGCCCGCCGTCGAGAACGTCCGGCCGTGGAAACGGAAGTACTCCGCCACGATGCTCGCATTCCACGCCCCGCCGGATGCGGTTACGAAGCCCGTGATCAGAAAAGGAAAGATCCCCGGCAGGAGCAGTTTGCGCCAACGGTCTACGCTTTTGAGGTGGCACACGTTGCAGACCTCTTTGAGGTCTGTGGGGATCGCGGTCGCACCCGCAATGACGTTGAACAGGAGGTACCACTGCGTTCCGAGCAGCAGCAGCACGATGGAGCCGATCCCCAGCCCCCCGCCCAAGCGGATCAGCCCGAGCATG
>CAYRWE010000379.1:0-3735 GCA_964427655.1 uncultured Solibacteraceae bacterium
TGGTGGATGAGGCCGCGGCGCGCCTGCGCACGGAGATCGATTCCATGCCGGCCGAACTCGACGAGACGCGGCGCCGCATCATGCAACTCGAAATCGAGCGCGAGGCGCTGCGCAAGGAAACCGACAAGGCTTCCCGCGAACGGCTCGCGCGCCTGGAAAAAGAGCTAGCCGATCGCAAGGCCGAATTCGACGCTCTCTCCGCGCGCTGGCAGGGCGAAAAGGAAGCCGTGAACCGGCTGCGGCAGCTTCGCGAGCAGGTGGAACAAACCAAGACGGAAATCGAGCAGGCCGAGCGGCAGTACGATCTGAACCGCGCCGCGGAGCTGAAATACGGCAAGCTGGCGGGCCTGGAGCGCCGCTTGCAGCAGGAGTCCGAGGAGTTCACGAAGCAGCAGGCGCAATCCAAGCTCATTAAAGAGGAAGTGGACGAAGAGGACATCGCCGAAGTGGTGAGCCGCTGGACGGGCGTCCCGGTGACGCGGTTGCTCGAAGGCGAGATGCAGAAGCTGCTGCACCTGGAAGACGAGCTGCACCGCCGCGTCGTCGGGCAGGATGAAGCCGTGCGGGCGGTCTCGGAGGCGGTGATCCGCGCGCGCTCCGGCCTCAAGGACCCCAATCGTCCCGTGGGCAGCTTCATCTTCCTCGGCCCCACCGGCGTGGGCAAGACCGAACTGGCCCGCGCACTGGCCGAATTCCTGTTCGACGACGAGCGCTCCATGATCACCATCGATATGAGCGAGTACCAGGAGAAGCACACGGTGGCGCGGCTGGTGGGCGCGCCTCCCGGCTACGTGGGCTACGAGGAGGGCGGTCAACTGACCGAGGCGGTGCGGCGCCGGCCGTACTCGGTGGTGCTGTTCGACGAGATCGAGAAGGCGCATCACGATGTGTTCAACGTGCTGCTGCAGATCCTCGACGATGGGCGCCTCACGGACGGCCAGGGCCGCACCGTGGATTTCAAGAACACCATCGTGATCATGACGTCCAATATCGGCAGCCAGCGAATCCTGGAGTATCGCGGCGGCGCGGGCGATGGCGTGGGCTACGAACGCATGCAGGAGGCTGTGCTCGAAGAGATGCGGCGCCATTTCCGGCCCGAGTTCCTGAACCGCGTGGACGAAATCATCGTCTTCCACGCGCTTACCGAAGACCAGCTCAAGCAGATCGTCGAGATCCAACTTGGCAGGCTGCGCGAGCGCCTGGGCGATCGTCACATCGAGCTGCAGCTCACCGAGGATGCCCGCGCCAACCTGGTGCGCACGGGCTACGACCCGCACTACGGCGCGCGGCCTCTGAAGCGCGCCATTCAGAAGAAGATCGAGACGCCGCTCGGCCGTCTGCTGCTGCAGGGCGCGGTGCGCGATGGGCAGACGGTGGTGGTGGATGGCGATCCCTCGGGCGGCGAGCTGACCTTCAAGCCGGCCCAAGCGATGACGGCGTAGTGCGGCTTAGTGCAGCCGGGCTTAGTGCAGGCGCTCCAGGAAATCGTCGGCCGTGGCATCGACATAAATCGAGAAGCTCGATGTGCCCGCCGATTCGCCCCAGATCACGCGCCATGCCGGGTTGGCAAACTTGGGCAGTTTCTCCAGCACGAAGCTGATGATCTTGCGCGGAACCTTCTTCTCGTAATCGGTGCCGCCGTTGGCCAGCGCCATGTTGAAGGCCGCGTCCGTATCGGTCTTGACCGTGCCGATGGCGAAGGGCGTGGCATCCGGCTTGGGTGTGAAATCCTCTTCGGGAGCGCCGAAAACGCCCTGGTGCAGCGTGCCTTGCCCCTCGATTACCGAATAGGTGTAGGATTTCGCGTGCCCCTTGGCGGCCGAAGTGAAAGTGGCTTCCCAGGCGCCGGCCTTGCCGGGCGTTTCGGGAACTTCCGTTAAATGAATGGTAGCCACCCGCAAGACTTCGGCGTCCGGCGCCCATGCGCGGGCCACCTGGAACATCTTCCAAAGCGCGGTTTGGCCCGTGACGGGCTCCGGCGGTTTCTCGGGCGCCTTCGTAACGGCTTCCGGAGCCGGCTCGGAACAGCCGGCGAGGATGAGCCCGATCGAACAGACCAGCAGGAGATTGAGCGTCTTCATCGTGATCTGGGTTCATTCTAGCAATCGAACGCCGGCCTGCGCCGCAATCCCGCTATACTTTTCCTCTAAGGAGGTTCTTCGAAAATGCCCTCATTTTCCCGCCGCGATCTGCTCCGGCTGGCCGTCGCGCTGCCCGCCGCCGGCCTCTTCAGCCGCTACCGCGCGCTGGCCGCGCCCGCACTGAATCGCGTCAAGATCGCCGACATCCGGGCGATGCAGATCCAGAACATTGCCGGCAACTGCCTCATCCGCGTGGATACCGATAGCGGCCTGAGCGGTTATGGAGAAGCCGGAAGCACCGGTCCCATGGCGCGTGCGCGCATCGAAACCATGAAGGGCCTGCTCATCGGCAAAGACCCGCTGACCATCGAAGTGCATTTCCAGAACATGACTTCGCTGATGCACACTTACATGGCGCACATCCCCACCATCAGCGGCATCGATATCGCGCTGTGGGACCTGGCCGGGAAAATTCTGGGCGTGCCCGTCGCGACGCTGCTGGGCGGCCCGTTCCGCGAATCGATTCCTATGTACTCGCACGGCATTGGCCTGGACATGCTCGATAAAGCCTCCTGCCGCGCCTGGGCGCAGCGCATTAAAGAGATGCCCGAAGGTTTTACCGCCTTCAAGAACAACATCGATGGCGTGCTGGGCGTGCCCTCGGCGCGCTTTGCCGCGACGCTGACCACCCAGCAACTGCGCAACGTGGCGCGCGGTTACGCCAACTGTCGCGAGGCCGTGGGCGACGATATCGATATCGCCGTGCACTGCCACAACGAGCTGGATACACCCAGTGCCATCGCCGTGGCCAAGGCCGTGGAGCCGATGAATCCGCTGTTCATCGAAGACGCCCTGAATCCACCCTTCTCGGAGGCCTGGATGGCGCTGCGCCGTTCCACGCGCGTGCCGCTGCTCACCGGCGAGAAACTGGAGCTGGTGCGCGGCTTCAAGCCGTTCGTGGATAACCAGGCGGTGGACATTATCCACCCGGATCTCTCCTTCGCCGGCGGCTTCACGGGCGCCAAGAAGATCGCCGATTACGCCGCGCTCTTCCGCACGCCGGTGGCGCTGCACAACGTCGGCTCGCTGGTGCTGACCTACGCCAACGCGCATTTCGGCTCTTCGATTCAGAACTTCTACCGCTCGGAAAGCCAGCTTGGGCGGCAAGGTCATTTCATCGAGGAGATGGCGGCCGGCAGCCCGCCCGAAGTGCGCAAGAGCCTGCTGAAGGTGCCCACGGCACCCGGTCTGGGGCTGGAGATCAATCCCGATTTCCTGAAGAAGAACCTCACCCCCGGCGAGGAGTACTGGGGCTAAGCGGACAGCTTTCTGAAACCGTACTTCCCTTAGCAGTCCCGGGGCGCCCCCTATGGTACCGTCGAGATAGCTATGCTCAAGTTTCTGCTGGGTTTGCTGACGGGAGTCGCGCTGGTCTTCCTGGCCATCGTACTGCTTTTCGCGGCGGCGCTGCGGTTCCGCGAACGGCCGCCTCAAATCTCCGATAATTCCGTGCTAGTCCTGCGCCTGGAAGGCGACCTGCCCGAGAAGCCGCCCGTCGAGCTGCCTTTCTTCCAGAGCGAGCGCGCCGGGGTCACCGTCGCGGATGCCTGGTCGTCGCTGCGCAAGGCCGCGCTCGATCCGCGCATCAAGGCCG
>CAYRWE010000380.1:0-3727 GCA_964427655.1 uncultured Solibacteraceae bacterium
CTTCGAACGCACCGCTCGACCAGAGCGGCGTGTGGCGCTACCGCGAGCTGATCCCGTTTCCCGAGGATTACGGTTGCGTGCTGACGCTGCGCGAGGGCAACACGCCCCTGCTCGAGGCTCCCCGCGCGGCGCGCTACGGAGGCTTGGATCGCCTGGTCTTCAAGCACCAGGGCTTCAACCCCACGGGATCGTTCAAGGACAATGGCATGACCTGCGGCGTGGCGCAGGCGCTGCGCCTGGGACGCAAGCGGGTGGCGTGCGTCTCGACCGGCAACACCTCGGCCTCGATGGCCGCCTATGCCAGCGCGGCGGGGCTCGATCCGGTGATCTTCATCCCGCACGGCAACATCGCGGTGGGCAAGCTGGCGCAAGCTCTGGAATACGGCGCGCGCACGCTGCAGGTGGAAGCCAACTTCGACCAGATCCTGGCGCTGGTGCGCCAACTGGCCGACCGGCTGGGTATTTACCTGCTCAACTCGATGAACCCGTTCCGTATCGAAGGTCAGAAGACCATCATGACGGAGATGCTGGACCAGCGCGACTGGCGCGTGCCGGACTGGGTGGTGCTGCCGGGCGGAAATCTGGGCAACAGCTCGGCGTTCGGCAAAGGACTGCGAGAGATGCGCGAACTGGGGCTGATCGACCGTTTGCCTCGGCTGGCGGTGATCCAGGCGGAAGGGTCGGCGCCGTTCTACGACCTTTGGCACGCCGCGGATCGCTCGCATTTGAATGCCGTGGGACATCCGCAGACGCTGGCCACGGCGATCAAGATCGGCGATCCGGTTTCGTGGCCCAAGGCGCTGCACGAGGTCACCGCGTCGAACGGGGTGGTGGAGAAGGTGGGCGAGCAGGAGATTGCCGATGCCAAGGCGGTGATCGGGAAGTGCGGGATCGGGTGCGAGCCGGCCTCGGCGGCGACGCTGGCGGGCATCCGGAAGCTGACTTCGGTGGGGATTATGCGGCCGGATGAGGACGTGGTGGCGGTGCTCACCGGAAACGTCTTAAAGGATCCTGACTATATATATCGGTATCATCTGGGAGAATTGGAAACAACTGACGGGAAAGCCCTTGTTCCCAATTTTGGAAATCCACCGGTGGTGGTACCGAACGATGCCGAGAGGATTGCTAAGCTTCTGGAAAGCTAAGGGGCGCAGATTAATACGAAAGTAGTAGAGTTTCCTATTGTTTTGTATTAAACCTTCTGGTACACATGTACTATATATGGCCGCCCAAAAAAAAATAGTACCCCTGATCTCGACAAGCCACGGGATTCCGGCCCGGAGATTGCGCCGGGAACTGGAGAACCTGTACGCCCGGCAGGAAGTGGTGGACGACCTTATCGACTCGCTCGAGCGCTACCACCGCTACCGGGCGAAGTCGGTCGATGAGCGAGAGCTGCGCAGCGCCTGAGGGCTTTCTATTTCCGCAGGAGCGCGTCAATACGCGCGGCCAGGTCGGCTTCGGAGGCGGCTCCCGGGTGATAGAAGCGCACCACTCCCGCGGCGTCGATCAGCACCAGAGTCGGCGTGGTACTTGCGCCGTACCGCTCGAAGTTCTCCGCGCTGATCGACACAGGCATTTCCGTCAGAAATCCATAATACTTTTGCCGCACACTGTCGATATAAGGTTTTTCGACGGCCGGTGTGGCGTCTTCCCCGCGGGCCGTATAGCCATAGTAGCGAGTGGGGCCGATGACGGCCAAGCCCTTAGAGGCGTATGTCTTCCATAGGCTCGCGATCACGGGAGCTTCGGCCTTACAATCCGGGCACCAGTGGGCCCAGAAAAAAAGCAGCACCGGATGGCCGCGCAGGCTTTCGAGCGTGGGTGGCCGGGATCCGAGCCATTCGCGTTCATCGAGCGGAGGCGCGGGCTTGCCTTCAAGATCGATGAGGTTGATGTTTTTGACGATCCGCGCGTGGAGCGACGTGGTGCCGTAGGCTTTGAGCTGGCCGCGCAGGAAAGCAAGGGCCTCGGGCAGCTCGCCACGGGCCCGCAAAACCTGGGCGTGCACTTCGATGGAGGCGCCTAGAGCGGTGGGCAGCCAGGGATCCGCGTCCAGCTTGCGCGTGCGCAGCAGGTCGAGCGAGAGCTTGCAGGTCTCGGCGGCGTAGGAGTCGGCGCGGTCGTAATCGCGGGCATCCAGGGCACCGCGAGCCAGCCAGGAAAACGCGGCGGCCAGCTCGGGGGTGGCGCCGGATCGCGCCTGATAGGCGCGCGCGGCGTGCTCAGCGGCGGCTTGATCGTGGTGGGCCAGGAAGTCGCGGACATCGTTGACCAGCGAAGCAAGGAGGAGAAGCGCCGGGAGCATGTTATAGCAGCGAATCGATATAGCCGGTAATCTTGGGGTCCATCCAGTCGGCCGGCTCGGCGAGTTTCTGGAGCACCCTGCCCTGGGGATCGATGATGTAGGTCTCCGGGTACATGTAGGTGCCGAAATCCTCGTGCAGCTTCAGCTCGCGCGCGGTCAGGAAGGCTGGGTTGAACTTGCGCAGAAAGGCGCTGTAAGCCTGCGGGTCCTGATCCACGCTGATGCCCAGCACCACCACGCCCTTAGGTGCGTATACCTGCGCGAAGCGGCTGAGCGAGGGGGTTTCCTCGACGCATGGCGGGCACCAGGTGGCCCAGAAATTCAAGACCAGGATCTTGCCATCGAGATTCGGCAGCGAGACGCGTTGGCCGCTATCGGCCCGGATGGTGAAAGCCGGGGCGCGATCTCCGGCGACCACGACGCGTTCGTGGATGGCGGCATAAATCACGTAGCACAGGGCCACCACAAGGAGGCCCATGGCGATGCGCAGAAGCCGGTCTGTCTTGGTGGTTCGCATGAGGGCAAAGCTATAATGAAATTGTAGCTCGGTCAGGCCCCTCGGCGTCTAAGACACGATGCTCATTACCCGGAAAATCGAGTTTTCGGCCTCGCACGTCTGCCGCAACCCGCGGCTTTCGGAAGAAGAAAACCGGAACCTGTACGGCGGCGCGGCCAATCCGCACGGCCATGGGCACAATTATGTAGTGGAGGTGAGCCTGGAGGGCATGCCCGACGCCGTCACAGGGATGGTTCTGGACCTCAAAGAGTTGAAGGCCATTCTGAACCGGGAGATCGTCGAGCCGTACGATCATCGCTTCCTGAACCGCGAGGTTCCGCCGTTCGACAGTGTGGTGCCCACCACCGAGAATATCGCCCGGGAGATCTGGAGGCGCCTCGATCCGCATTTCTCGAACGGTGCGGCCCGGCTGCACGCGGTGCGGGTGTACGAGACCGCCGATCTTTATGTGGATTATTTCGGAGAGCCGCCGTGTTCCGCGTGACCCGCCGCTACGAGTTCGCCGCTTCCCACCGGCTGGACAGCCCGGCGTTGAGCGAGGAGCAGAACCGGGATCTCTACGGCAAATGCAACCACCCTCACGGGCACGGCCATAACTACGTCATCGAGGTGAGCGTGCGCGGGCCGCTCGACGAGATCAGCGGGCGCGCGGTGGATACCGCCCGGCTGGATGAACTGGTGGCGCGCGAGGTGCTGGGGCATTTTCACCAGCGCAATCTCAACGCCGAGATCGCGGCCTTCAGCGTGCGCGTGCCGACTTCGGAGAATCTGGCGGCCGAGGTCTGCGGCCGTCTGAAGGCCGCCTGGCACGGGGAATTCCCCGGTAAATGGCCGCAATTGGAACGAGTCCGCATCGCCGAGACGGCGCGGAACATCTTTGAGATCGGAGCCGATGAAATCGA
>CAYRWE010000381.1:0-3703 GCA_964427655.1 uncultured Solibacteraceae bacterium
CCCAGATATGCGCCAGCAGCTTCTTATCGGGATTCCACAGCCGTTTGCGGAACGCCTCCACCTGCGCCAGCGCTTCATCGTACCGCCCCATGGCCGCCAGAAATGGCGGCGAGCTGTAGAAGCCGTCGGACCAGACCTGCGGCCCGTCGAACACGTGATACAGGACGCCGTCGGCGCCCCGCGGCGCCTTATGCAGCAGGAAGTCGAGCATGCCTTCGACCGCGCTCTTCATCTCCGCGTCCCCGCTCAATTCCGCCGCCCGCCGGTAAGCCTCGCCGCCCATAGTGGGATCCGTGGCCGAGCCTTGCCCCATCACCGCCAGCCGGCCATCGGCGGTTTTTTGCACCATGGCCGCGCGCGTCAGCCGGACCAGGTTATCGTTCTGCCCGGATTCCAGGAAAGCCTGCGCCAGGGCGCCTTGCTCCCAATCGTGCCGCTGCATGGCAAGCGCCGCGGCGGTTGCGCGGCCGATCCTGTCGCCGTCGCCCGCCGCCTGGCTTTGGTCCGCCGCGCTGGCCAGCCTCTGCCCCGCGCCCCAAAGGGCCGTTCCGTAGATGAGTTCTCGCCGGTTCATAATTTTGCACTCGCGAGCGAACCATTATAAATCAAAGCGGATGGAAAGACTTTGGAGCAAGGTGGGGCATGCTTTAGCTTGCCCGGCCTGTACCCTTCATGCGATTTGATGCCTCCTACGATGTGACCACCAAGGTCGTCTCGACGTTCCTGTGCCTCGGCGTGCTCGTCCTTGCCGCCGCGCTGGCGCACAGGGCTCCCGCCGCGGCTCTGGCGATCGCGCTGCCGTGGTTCTGATCGCCGCTTCCAAGACGATCCTCTTCAGCCCGGATGACGTCGAGGGCTTCCTGGCCGCCGTACGATCCTCGGTGCCGGTGCGGGACGCACGCCCGCAGCCACCGCCGCAACTACGGGCGTAGCCCCGCGCACCCGCCCCCCTGCCGCCCGCTCTACCCCACCCTTGCCAAAAGGCGAACAAAAGGAGAAAATAAGGAATGGCATTGGTGGGGATCGCCCGGCTCGCGGCGCAAAGCGAACTGCTCGAAGCCAAGCGGCAGGTGCAATACTTCGAAATCTCCGCGCGCAGCATCCTGAACCGCACCAAGCCGGACATGCCCTTCCAGTGGACCATCAACCCCTACCGGGGCTGCGAATTCGGCTGCCAGTACTGCTTCGCGCGCTATACCCACGAGTTCATGGAGTTGGATGCCGCCGAGTTCGCGGACAAGATCTACGCCAAGTCCGCCGGCGCCCATCTGTTGCGGCAGGAATTGGGCCGCATCGCGCTGGCCGACCGGATCGCTTTGGGAACCGCCACCGATCCCTACCAGCCTGCCGAGCGCCGCTTCGGCCGCACGCGATCCATCCTGGAGGTCTTCGCCGGCCAGCGCGGACGGCATCTCTCGATCACCACCAAGTCCGACCTGGTGACGCGCGACCTGGAACTGCTCCGCGAAATCGCCCGCGCCAACGTGCTGTCGGTCAACATGACCGTCACCACGCTCGATGAGAAGCTGGCGCGCCTGCTCGAGCCGCGCGCGCCGCGGCCGGACCTGCGCCTGGAGGCAGTGCGTACGCTCGCCCGTGCCGGCCTGGCGGTCTGCGTTTTCGCCAACCCCGTCATGCCGCTGCTCACCGATGGCGAGCGCGAGCTCGACCGACTGGCGCGGGCCGCGCGGGACGCCGGTGCGCAGGCCTTCAGCGGCGGGCCGCTGTTCCTGATGCCCAGCGCGCAGAAGATCTTCCTGCCGTTCCTGGAGCGCCACTTTCCGCACCTGGCGCCGCGTTATCGCCGGCAGTACCGCCGCGGTGCGTATGTGGGCCCGGCCTATCGCGAAACCCTGCGCGCGCGCGTAGCCCGGATCCGCGAGCGGCATGGCCTGGCGGCCGCGCCCATGGAATACCGGCCCGAGCTATGGGAACCCGATCCGCAAGGCCTGCTGTTTCCCCTATAGAGGTTATTCGAGGATGCGGCCCAGCTCCGCCGCCGGCACCCTCAAGCCGATGAAAAACTGGCCGAACAACGCATACACCGCACTTACCTCGTCGAAGCGCATCTCGTAGATCAATTTCTTGAAAACCAGGGGATCTTCGGCGAACAGGTCCACGCCCCACTCCCAGTCGTCGAAGCCGATCGAGCCGGTGATGATCTGCCGCACCTCGCCGGCGTAGCGGCGGCCCACCAGGCCATGCTCGTGCATCATGCGCTGGCGTTCCGTCATGGATTCCCGGTACCAATTGGCGGTTTCCCCCCGCCGCCGGTCCATGGGATAAAAGCACAGGTACTTCGCCGCGGGAATTTCGGGCCACAGCCGCGGCGCCATGGCCTGCCGCTGTCGCTCCAGAACTGCCGCGATTTCGCGGTTCCACTCCTCCGTGTGCGGCTGCACGCCTTGAGCCGTTAACCCTCCGTAGACCTTGGCCGTAGATTCGTAGAGGCCCAGCTCGACCACCGAGAGATACGAAGTCGCCGGTTCCAGATAGTCCGACAGGTGCAGGCGCGCCATCTCGCGTTGGGCCTGCTCCAATTCCTCGAAATCGCGCCGGAAGTGCAGGAACAGCAGGTCGCCTTTATGCCCCAGCAGCGAGTACACGGCGCTTTGGCGGCTATCGGCGGATTGTTCCAGCGCGGCCAGCGCCTGGGTCGCCTCCTCGACGATCGCGGCGCGCTCGGCCGCGGGAACGGCGCGCCAGGCCGGGCGGCGCAAGCGTGCCATCTGGTGCAGCACACTAGCGCCTTCCAGCGTGAGCGGTACGGCGGGGATGGCGTGGGCGGTAAGCGTTTCGGGCGTCATGGTTTTTCCATTATATGGACTCCGCCGGCCCCTTTAAGGACTCCGCTGCTGGTTCCAGCGGGCCAGAAACGCCTCCGCCGCCAAAGCCTCGATTTCCCGGCTTTCGGCGGCCTGCCATTCGGTGAAGCGCCGTTCCTTGAGCTTCTCGAGCAGGCGGCACCGCCGGCGGGCCTCTAGCATGTCGCGCTGCCGTGCGGCCAGCTCCCGCTCGCATTCCGCGCGCCGCCGGCGGAGATCTTCTCCCCGCTCGCTCACGTGCAGGTGGAACTCTGCCAGGGCCGCCAGGTCTTGCCCCGCCAGAGGATGCCAGGCGCGAACCTCGCGCTCCGCCGCTGCTCCGGCGGCTTCGAGATCGGCGCGGGCCGCATCCAGCTCCGCCAGTGCGGCCGTCTGCCGGCGGAAGCGGTTTTCTTCCGCCTCGAGCTGCCGGCGCCGCAACTCCAGTACCCGCTCCAGATTGAAGCGGAAGGCATTCACGGCTTAGCCCCGCGCACGGCGACGGCCGCCGGTGCGGGGGCCCCCAGCTTGGCGGCCAGAGCATCGAGGCGCCGCAGCGTCTCCTCGAGCGGCGCCTTGGTGGTGTGATCCTGCCGCAAAAACTCCAGCATTTCGGGCCGCAGCCGGATGCCCGCGTCCAGCACCGGGTCCGAACCCGCCACATACGCCCCCAGGCGGATCAGATCCTCGGCCTCGCGATAGGCCGCCATCGCCTGCCGCAGCTTGTTCCCGGCCTCCTTCTGGCCGCCCCGCGCAATCTCGGATGTCAGCCGGCTCACCGAGTGCAGCACATCGATCGCCGGGTAGTGGCCCTCGGCGGCCAGAGCCCGGGAGAGAATGATGTGGCCATCCAGAATGGAGCGCACTGCGTCGGCGATCGGCTCGTTGAAATCGTCGCC
>CAYRWE010000382.1:0-3674 GCA_964427655.1 uncultured Solibacteraceae bacterium
GCCAGCCCTCGCTCAGGTGCTGCAGCAGCGACTGGCTGCGGAACTGCGTCAGCACATAGACCGAATAGATGCCCGAGTTGATGAAGTTGCTGAGAACGAAATCGATGATCCGATACTTGCCGCCGAAAGGCACGGCCGGTTTGGCCCGTTCCTTCGTGAGCGGGTAGAGACGCGTCCCCTTCCCACCCGCCAGCACAATTCCCAGTACCCGTAAGCGCATATGCGTCAGACCAAAGCTTATTGTTCCAAGCCGATCCCGATCATGCAAGCGGAATTGCGCAAATTCGAACTACATATATGCAGGAATGCGGATTCCCAGGATGCCCGCCGTGCGCTCCAGTTGGCCGCGGAAGTAGTCCGTCATCCACAGCAGGAAGACCCGTTTTTCGCGGTTTTCCTCGTGAATGATGGGGTATTGATGATAGAAATTGTTGAACGCCTGGGCCAGTTGAAACGCATACTTGGCCACGTGCGCCGGCTCGCCCGCGGTGACCGCGCGCTCCACGGCCGCGTCGGCTTTCGAAGCCGCCAGCAGCATTTGCCAGAAATCCTCGGATTGGAGCTGCCGCGCCATGGCGGCGCGGTCGAGTTCCGCGGGGAAATCCGGCACCGTGCCGCCGCGCTCCTCGAACTTGCGCAGAATATTACGCGCGCGCACAGCCGCATATTGCACGTAAGGACCGGTCTCGCCTTCGAAGCTGAGAGCCTCCTGCAAGTCGAAGGCGATCACCGAATTGCGCGTGAACTTGAGCAGGAAATAGCGCAGCGCCCCGATGGCGATCTCGCCCGCGATGCGCCGCTGCTCCTCGGCGGGCGCTTCGCCGTGGCGCGAGGCAACCTCTTCGAGAGCCTTCGAAATCAGGCTGTCCATCAGGTCATCGGCTTTGACGCCCAGCCCCTTGCGCCCCGAAACCTCCACGTAGGGCCGCTTGCGATCCTCCTCCGATAGCGCGATGCCCAGGTCCGCGCAGCAGCGCGGCGAGAGCGCCACCATCTCGTAGGAGAAATGCACCGAGCGATCCGCCTGGTCGTCGTATCCCAAACCGCGCAGTCCCGCCACCACCACATCCTGCAGGTAAGACTGGCGGGCATCGATCACGTTGTAGACGCGCGCGCCGTGCCCGAACTGGCGCCCCGAATCGAGCGGCTCGTCGGTCGTGACCCACAGCACGCGGCCGTCCTCGTAGGTGTGGAACGGCCGGTAGAAGAAGTCCTTGCCCAGCAGGCCGAATTTCCAGAGCTGATAGGCGATATCTTTGCCCACATAAGTGACGGTGCCATCCGAGCGCACAATCACCTTACCCTCTTCGGAAAGCCCCGGCATCACCCAGCAGCCGGCGTTCTTGCCCTCGGTCTCGAGATATATGGCCTTCCGCTCCTTTAGCAGCTCGAAGGCCGACGCCCAGAACTTCAGATGCAGAATTTCGCTTTCGCGCGGCAGCACGTCGTACTCGACGTCCAGCCGCAGCATAGTGGCCAGGTGCGCCTGAACGATGGCGTCCGCCACCAGGTGCGCCATGTCGGCCAGCTCGCCCTCGCCCGCCTCGATCGAGTGCAGCGTCTGGCCGCGCCAGGCCAGCGCTTCGGGCTGCTCGTGGTAGTAACTCGAAGTGCGCGCGTAGAGATCCCAGCAGTAATAATCGAAGCGCACGGAGGCGTCCGCCAGGAGCGCGCGAACGTCGGTGGAAGTTTTATGCTCCAGGAAGTGGAAGCCCGCCACGACGTCGGCGACCTGCACGCCGGTGTTATCGATGTAATTCTGTACCTCGACGGTTTCGCCGTGCGCGCGCAGCATACGCACGAACGTATCGCCCAGCGTGGCATTGCGCAGGTGCCCGATGTGCGCCGCCTTATTGGGATTGATATTGGTGTGCTCGACGATGATCTTCTGGCCGCTGCCCGCCGCCCGTTCGCCTTCCCCCGCCAGCAGCCCCGCGCCGAAAGCTCCTCGATCCAGCCGTAGGTTCAAATACCCGTTGCCGGCCACTTCGATGGCCGCGATGCCTTCGATGGGTCCGATCTCAGCCGCCAACTCCGCGGCGATCTTCTTGGGCGCCTGCCGCAACTGCTTGGCCAGTTGAAAGGCCGCCGGCACGGCCATTTCGCCGAAATCGCTCTGCCGGGGCTGCTCGATCGGTATGGCCAGATCGACGCCGTAGCGGACCAGAATATGGGCGTGAAATGCTTCGGAAACGCGCTTCTCGATGGAATGGAACACGGAAATTCGAGTATACCCCGCGTGGGCCAATATCCTAAAATCGAGTCTGGAGCTCCCATGACCCCTCGAGAACGCCTGCGCGCCACCCTGGCGCACCGACAGCCCGACCGCATTCCGCTGGATTTCGGCGCCACCGCCGTCACCGGCATCCACGCGAGCTGCGTGGCCGCCCTGCGCGACTACTTCGGCCTGGAAAAGCGCCTAGTCAAAGTGCACGAGCCGTACCAGATGCTCGGCCTGGTGGAACCCGATCTCCAGGAAGCCATGGGGCTGGATGTGGAGGGCGTCTTTGCGCCCAAGACCATGTTCGGCTTCCCGAACCGCAATTGGAAATCGTGGCGTATGCCGGATGGCCTCGAAGTGCTGGTTTCGGAAGATTTTCGCGTGACCGTGGATGCGAAGGGCGATACCCTGATTTACCCCGAGGGCGATACCACGGTGCCGCCCAGCGGTCGTCTGCCGAGCAACGGCTATTTCTTCGATAGCATCGTGCGCCAGCCACCCATCGACGAGAGCAAGCTCAACCCGGAGGACAATTTCGAAGAGTTCACGCCGATTGCCGAAGAGGATATCCAGCATTTCCGGAACGAAGTGGCTCGTGCGGCCGCCACCGGCCGGGGCGTGATCGCCACTTTCGGCGGCACGGCTTTGGGCGACATCGCCCTGGTGCCTGCGCCCTTCCTCAAGCATCCCAAGGGCATACGCGACGTCGCCGAATGGTACATGTCCACCACCAGCCGCCGCGATTACGTGCACGCCATCTTTGAGCGGCAATGCGAGGTGGCGCTCGGCAACCTGACGCGCCTGCACGCCGCGGTAGACGATGCGGTGGAAGCCGTGTTCATCTGCGGCACCGATTTCGGCACGCAATCTTCCACGTTCTGCTCGGTGGGCACGTTCAAAGAGCTGTATATGCCCTACTATCAGCGCATCAACGGGTGGATCCACCAGCACACCAACTGGAAGACGTTTAAACACTCCTGCGGCTCGGTGATCAAGCTGCTGCCCAGCTTCATCGAAGCCGGCTTCGATATCCTCAACCCCGTGCAGTGCTCGGCCGCCGGCATGGATCCCGTGCAATTGAAGACGCTGTATGGCGACCGCCTTACGTTCTGGGGCGGCGGCATCGATACGCAAAAGGTTCTGCCATTCGGCACACCCGCCGAAGTCCGCAAGCAGGTGCTGGAGCGCTGCCGCTGTTTTTCATCGGGAGGCGGTTTCGTCTTCAATTCCATTCACAATGTGCAGGCCAAGACGCCCGTGGAAAACATCGTGGCCATGCTCAAAGCCGTGCAGGAGTTCAACGGAGCCGCCGCACATGCCTAAGCCGGTGGGTGGTGCCTTGTGCGCCTGAGGCTGATCTCCTGCGAGGTGCTGTACCGCGAGATGTGCGCCGCCGTAGCGCGCGCCCCGCACCAGGTGGATATCGAGTTTCTGCCCAAGGGCCTGCACGATC
>CAYRWE010000383.1:0-3651 GCA_964427655.1 uncultured Solibacteraceae bacterium
ATCGAATCCCTGCTCTCGGAGCTGAAGGACGCCGAGACAGGGCAGCGGGGATACCTCCTGACCGGGCAGGATTCGTACCTGGCGCCCTACAACGCGGCCGTCCAGGCGATTCCCGGTCAGCTCGAAGACCTGCACAAACTGACCCTCGACCCGGGACAGCAAGTGCGGTTGGTTTCCCTCCAGCCGCTCATTGCCGCCAAGTTGGCGGAGCTGAAGGAGACGATCGACTTGCGGCGGACCGGAGCTGCCGCCGCGGCGTTCCAGGTTCTGTCGAGCGACCGCGGCAAGCAGACGATGGACCAGATCCGGGATGTGATCGCCGCCATGCGAGCGGCGGAGGTGTCGCTGCTGGAGGAGAGGAGCCAGCGCGCCGCTGACGCCGCCAAAGGCATGGGCTTCGTCATGGCTTCCGGCGCGGGCCTGCTTTTGATCCTGCTTCTGGCGGGTTCGCGGAATATCGACCGCAACCTTGCCAGGCGGCAGCAGGCACAGGAGAAAATGCGTGCTTCCGAGGAGAAGTTCGCCAGGGCGTTCGCCACGAACCCGGCAGCCCTAACGATTACGCGTCTCGATGACGGATTCACCATCGAGGTGAACGAAACCTGGCAGGCCATCATGGGGCATAGCCGCGACGAGGCCATCGGGCGGTCCACCTTTGACCTTCACACCTGGCCGACGCCCGAGGCCAGGACGCGCTACGCCAAGGAACTAAGAGAGAAGGGATCGATCAGCGGCCAGGAGGTGACGCTGCTGAGGAGATCGGGCGAGCCCTTCACGGCGCTCCTGTCGGCGGTGATTTTGCCCATTGCGGGTGAAGAGGTAGCCCTCTCTTCGTGGCTGGACATCAGCGACCGCAAGCAGGCCGAGGAAGCGCTGGAGCGCACGCGAAGCGTGCTGGCGGAGGGCCAGGAGATCGCCCACGCGGGCACGTTCGAGTATGGCGTGCAGACCCAGACCACGGTCTGGTCGGAGGAGGAGTACCGCATTTACGGGCTCGATCCCGCGGGGCCTTCGCCCGCGTACGACGTCATGCTCGCCAAGTGCTTTCCTGCGGACGATGCGGCTCGGCTCGACCGGACCTTCCGCGCCGCGATGGTAAGCGGGTCGATCTACGAACTGGAGCACCGGATCTTGCGGCCCGATGGCAGCGTGCGGTGGGTACACGACCGCGCGCACCCGCACTTCGACCGGAACGGCAAGCTGGTCCGGTACGTCGGCGCGACGCTGGATATTACCGACCGCAAGCAGGCGGAAGAAACGCTGCGCGAGAGCGAGGAGCGGTTCCGCACCACCATGGACCACATGATGGAAGGCTGCCAGATTATAGGCAACGACTGGAAATATATCTATATCAACGACGCCGCCGAACGGCACAACCGGAGGCCGAAAGGGGAACTGCTCGGCAGGCGGTATATGGATATGTGGCCGGGCATCGAGTCCACCCAAGTCTTTGGCATGATCGAGCGGTCGATGGAGGACCGTGCACCCCGGGCCATGGAGAACGAGTTCACCTTCCCCGACGGAGCCACGGGGTGGTTCGACCTGAGGGTCGAGCCGATGCCGGACGGCGTTTTCATCATGTCCGTGGACATCAGCGAGCGCAAGCGGGCCGAGGAAGCGCGGCGCCAGACCGAGGTGCGGTTCAGCAACCTTTTCGAATCGATGGACGAGGGCTTTGCCGAATGCGAGATGATCTACGACGCGGCAGGCCGGCCCATCGACTTCAGGTATCTGGCCGCTAATCCCGCTCACGGCAAATCGACCGGCCTGCCGACGGGAGGGATGGTGGGACGAACCATCAGGGAGGTCATTCCGGGGATCGAGCCATTCTGGATTGAGACCTATGGCCGCATTGTCCGGACCGGTGAAAGCGAGCGGATCGCCAATCCAGTAGCCGGGCTGGGCAAGCACATGGAAGTGTTCGCCTGGCGTTCCGGCCCAGGGCGGTTCGCCGCCGTTTCCAGCGATGTGACCGAGCGCAAGCGGGCCGAGGAAGCGCTGCTCCGCATGAGCGCGATGGTAGAGTCTTCCGATGACGCGATCATCGGCAAGACGCTCGAAGGCGTGATCACGAGCTGGAATCTGGGGGCCGCGCGGATGTACGGCTACTCCGCACCGGAGATCATCGGCCGGCACATCTCGGCGTTGGTTCCCGAGGGCCACCCGGACGAGATAGCCGGGATTCTCCGAAGGCTGGCAAACGGAGAGCGCGTCGAGCAAATCGAAGCGGTTCGCAGGCGGAAAGACGGCAGCCTGGTGGATGTCTCGTTGAAGATTTCCCCGATTGTGGACGCGTCGGGAAAAGTGGTGGGGGCTTCCACGATCGCGCGCGATATCACCGAGCGCAAGCGGGCCGAGGAAGTTCGTGCACAAACGAACGCACAACTTGAAGGCATCCTGGGCAGCATTCCCGAACCCGTTATGGTCATTGATGAAGACGGACATTTGGTCAAGAGCAACAACGTCTTCGAACGCAGGCACCTGGTCACGGACCCCGGCACACTAGCGGAATACTATCCCGTTATTGACGCATTCACAGAAGATGGGCATCTTGTTCCGCCTGAGATGTGGCCGCTAAATCGAGCAATAAAGGGCGAACGGACTAGTGGTCTTACCCTGCGGTTAACTTTCAGCAACGGTGGGCCGCCCCGTTTCTACCGCTACTCTGCCAACCCCATTTACGACAGGAACGGACGAGTCACACATGCCGTAGTGGTCTTTTTCGACGTTACCGAGAACAGACTGGCCGAAGAAGAGATTCGGCGGCTCAACGCTGACCTGGAGGACCGCGTGCGGCGCCGGACCGAGCAACTCGAAGCCGCCAACAAAGAACTGGAAGCGTTCGCCTATTCGGTATCGCACGATCTGCGGACGCCGCTGCGCGGCATCGACGGCTGGAGCCTGGCGCTGGCCGAGGACTACGCCAGCCAGCTTGACGAAAGAGCGCGCGGATATGTGGATCGCCTACGCGCGGAAACGCAGCGCATGGGAATGCTGATCGACGACCTGTTGCAGCTCTCCCGCGTTACCCGCTCGGAGATGGCGACAGGCGCGGTGGACCTCACTTCAATCGCGCAGAAGATCGCGGCCAGGCTGACCGATGGCAACACCGGCCGGCGGATCGAATTCACCATCGCCGGCGGCCTCGCGGCGAACGGCGATGCGCGGCTTCTGGAAATCGCGCTGGAGAACCTGTTCGGCAATGCCGTCAAGTTCACCGAGCCGCGCGCCGAGGCGCGCATCGAGTTCGGGCGCGAAGGAGATGGCGTGCGCCCCTTCTTTGTGCGCGACAACGGCGTGGGTTTCGACATGGCCTTCGCCGGAACGCTATTCGGCGCGTTCCAGCGGCTGCACAAGACATCGGAATTTCCCGGCACAGGCATCGGCCTGGCGACCGTGCAGCGTATTATCCATCGCCACGGCGGGCGCGTTTGGGCGGAGGCCCAGCCCGACCGGGGCGCGACATTTTATTTCACCTTAGGTGGCTCATGAAGGACGATTCCAAGACCATTCTGCTTCTGGTCGAAGACAATCCGAGCGACGTCGCCCTCACGGAACGAGCGTTCGAGAAAGCGCACATCGCCAACGAAATGGTGGTGGCGCAGGACGGCCAGGAAGCGCTGGATTACCTGTGGGGCGCGGGCGCGCACG
>CAYRWE010000384.1:0-3630 GCA_964427655.1 uncultured Solibacteraceae bacterium
GGGATGAAGCCTCGCAACTCCACCTTAGCCAGATGATCCGATGGCCACCCCCAACGACACCGTCACAGCGGCCAAAATTCCACCACGAGCGCGGAGTACGTCATGCCAAGCTGACGAGTGCCTATGAGTGAAAGTCTCATCCGGCCAAAGCCGTAGCGGGCAGGCCGGGACCGAGTCTTGCGGGCGTCGCGGCAACGCGGGGTCTGAAGTGTAGACAGGGGTCATGCGGGGTGCGGGATTGAGCCTCGAAATGTGGAAGATCGCGAAGGCCGAGAGGGTTCCCAGTCTCGAAGGCAACACGTGGGCCATCGCAATGCGAGATGGCATCGCTTCGCCGGGGTCGAAGGCCGGATCACGCATGAACAGCATTCGTTGGAACATGAGAGGCCCGACCGGGTCCGCCAGATTGGTCTTTGGCGGGGGATGGAGGCGAGGCGATGCCGGAGCCGCCATCCGAGCTGAGGTCGGGAGTCGGACTGGTTCATAGTACCGATGACGCCGTCGAAGGAAACGAGACGCGCCGAGGGAAGGGGCCAGCCTGGAAGGAGCCCACGCGAGGGCGGCCGGGTCCGGACACAGAGCCGGGTCGCCTTGCCATCCAACCTCGCACGGGTGAACGCGGCGGCCCGCGCGGCCGTCCGGACCCGCTTCACTGCTCTGCTGCATCACGTTGACGTCGAGGCGCTCGGACGAGCGTTCCGGCGTCAGAAGCGGCTGGCGAGCGCGGGAGTCGATGGGATGACGGTGACGGGCTACGAGCAGAATCTGGAGGCTAACCTCCAAGACCTCTGCACACGGGTCCACACCGGGCGCTACCGGCCACAGCCGGTTCGGCGTGTCTACATCCCGAAAGCCGATGGCGGACGGCGACCGCTCGGCGTGCCGACCCTGGAGGACAAGATCGTGCAGGGCGCGGTTGCCGAGACGCTGAGCGCCATCTACGAAGTCGACTTCCTCGGGTTCTCCTACGGCTTCAGGCCGGGGCGGAACCCGCACCAGGTTCTTGCATCGCTACACACGGCGATCATGAGCCAGCGCGTGAACCGGGTGCTCGATGCCGACATCCGCAGCTTCTTCGACTCGGTCGACCACGAGTGGCTGCTGCGGATGCTGGCGCACAGGGTGGCCGATCCCCGCGTCCTCCGGCTGGTCCGGATGTGGCTGGAGGCCGGCATCCTGGAGAGCGATGAGTGGCACGAGACGGAAAGGGGAACGCCGCAAGGCGCGGGCATCAGCCCGCTCCTGGCCAACATCTTCCTGCACTACGTCCTCGACCTCTGGGTCCATCAATGGCGCCGACGGCACGCACACGGTCTGGTCTCGATCGTACGCTACGCCGACGACTTCGTGATGGGCTTCGAGAGCGGGGTCGACGCACGGCGGATGCTGACCGACCTCAAGGAACGGCTGGCCAAGTTCGGCCTGGCGCTCCACGAGGACAAGACGCGCCTGATCGAGTTCGGCCGCCTACCGGCCCTGGCCCGACGACAGCGCGACGAGCGGCGACCAGAGACCTTCGCCTTCCTCGGGTTCACCCACTACTGCGGGTGGACGCGCGACGGCAGGTTCATCGTCAAGCACAAGACGCAGAGCAAGCGCGTGTCACGCAAGTTGACGGCGCTGCACCAGGAAGCCCGGCGGCTGATGCACACGCCGCTGGCTGCACAGCACCGCTGGTACTCCAGCGTTCTGCGCGGCCACTACGGCTACTTCGGCCTGCCGCACAACTGGCGCTCCCTGAATGGGTTCCTGCAGGAAGTCCGGCGTATCTGGTTCAACTGCCTCAGGCGGCGAAGTCAGAAGAACCGGCGCATGGCCTGGGACTGGTTCGAGGCTCTGACCGCGTGCTTGCCTTTGCCTCAGCCTCGAATCACGCATCCCTGGACGCCACGGGTGGCCCGATGCGGGTAACTTCCGGGAAGAGCCGGCTGCGGGAAAGCTGCCTGCCCGGATCTGTGAGGGCGAAGCCGAATGGCCGAGCTACTCGACCGCTACCCCAGCACGGATGTGTCGCTTTTGTGCGAATGTTAAATGGCCATGGAGAAGAATTGGGTGCGGACTGTGGGATTGAGCGCGGGAGCATCCCATTGGGAACTGCGTTTCGTGCTTTGCCGACCTTGACGACCTCCAGGACCCTCCGGTTGGCGGCGGCCAGCCGTCGCATGAAGGCGCGCACAGGATCCTGGCTTTGCTTCACCCGGCTATCCTATAAACAGGCGTGACCTTAGGGGCGTTGCGAGTTTGCCATGGAAATCTTCCCCTACATGTTCAGCGTGCTGCTCACCGCCCTGGTGTTGTATTGGAGTCGTGTAACGGCACGGCGCAAGCCCGGCACACCGGTGTCGGGCCTGTTCAGGTACCGCGACAAGCCCGGCAAGGTGTGGCGTCCCTCCGGCGGCCGCTCATACGCGCCCTCGGCGACCCCTGGACCAGGTCCGGGGGCTGCGCCGCGACGGTAGGCGGCCATGCGCGACCTTGCCTTCCTGGTGTTGTTCCTGTTCATGCTGATCAACGCGGCGCGTTGCCTGCATACCGGGACGATGCTGTGGGCGTGGATCGCCTTGTGTGACCCGCAGCAGTATATGTACGGCATCGCGACGACGATCCCGTTCAACAAGCTCGCTGTTGTTGCGACATTCATCAGTCTTTTTGCGGATCAGACCAAGAGAAAGCCCTATATTGATTGGCACATTCTTCTTGTCGGACTGTTCGTTCTGCAAGGTGCAATATCATATAGCGTGGGGTTGTCCGGGTCCGACAGGACCTACCAACTTCTCGACAAGATGATGAAGATCTACCTGCTTTGTTTTGTGATGACGATGGCCAACCGCGGCCGGTTGCAGATCCATTCCATGGTCATCATCATTTGCCTGGGCATGGGGATTCATGGGGCGCTGGAGGGATTGAAGTATATCGATTCCGGCGGAAACCATGTTGTCATCGCGCCGGGCTCGATCGGTGACAACAACTACCTTGCCATGGCCACGCTCATGGTCATGCCCCTGCTGGTCTACCTGTTTCGCTATTCCGAATCGCGCCTGATCCGCTTTTCCTTCGCGGGCGCGGCGCTGGCCTGCTTCGCCGGCGTCGTCGCCACGGGCTCGCGCGGCGGACTGATCGGATTGGCCGTCTTCGGCGTGTTCCTGTTCCTCCATAGCCGGCGGAAGTTGGCCACCTTGATGGTGATCGCCGTTCTCGCAGGCGGGCTGGTGCATTACGCGCCAGCCCAGTGGATCGAGCGGATGAGTACGATCGGCGCCGCCGGCGAAGACGGTTCCTTCATGTCCCGCGTGTCATCCTGGAAGCTGAACACTATCGTGGCGCTTGAGCGGCCGCTGGTGGGGGGCGGATATTCAGCACTGGAGAACTGGACGATCTTCGATATCTACGTGCATAAATTCCATACGCTGGATGATGTTGTTTCTTCGCCAGAGCCGACCGGGCCCCTGGCGTCACATAGCATCTACTTCGAGACCCTCGGCGATCTGGGGTTCCCCGGATTTTTCCTCTTTATGGCCATTCTGTTCACGGGCTTTCGCAATGTCCATCATATCCTGCGCTACGCGCGTCAGGATGAATCCCTCATCTGGGCGCGCGATCTTGCCGTGCTGTTCAGACTGAGCCTGATCG
>CAYRWE010000385.1:0-3619 GCA_964427655.1 uncultured Solibacteraceae bacterium
CGGCGGAAAAACGGGCTGGCTTGCGTTTCGCCATGGCAAGAACGAGTATGGAATATGTCAAGCTTGTGTGGCTAGTTTGTTTAGGATGTGGGCTTTGGCTTGTGTCCAAATGATTTGTGGACACCTTGCGCTTCCTGCCGGGGTTCGCGCTGGTGTCCGGGTGGACACTCAGACAGAGCTTACCACTGTCCATCGCCGCCGTCACGTCTGATCCGTTTTGGGGCATTACTTAGGGGCTGTGGCCTTTCGTGACTGGGGGGTTGGCGTTCTCGACAATGGGGCCGCGCGGCTTTTTTCTGGCCGCGCGGCCTTTGCTTTCTGCCGGTTGCGGCTGAATGCTTCGGCGTCGATGGCGGAGCGCAGCGGAGCCGCGTGCACGCGTTGCTGTTCCGTGGTACGGTTGCGCAGCACCTTTTCCCGGGTGTGCGTTGTGCAGGCCCGTCGCGCGTGAGCGCGGCGGGTTTGCTTTTTGTGGCGCGGCGGGGCCTTTCGCTGCGGCCGATTCCCCCGCGGATGCAGGCACGCGATGGGCGCGCGGCCGATCTCCGCACGCCGCGAAAAAAACAACACTCCCCTTTTTTTCTCGCGGCGCGAGTGAGTGTGATATCGGCCGCGCGGGGTCCTATCGCGTGCCGTGCGGCGATGCGTGGAAGGCTGCGGGGGTGTGGGGGTGGCAAACCCCCACAGGGAGCGTGGCTTTTTATAGCTTTTGCTTTTTATAACGCGCGCGCGCTCAGGGGCCGGATGCGAGCGGTTCAGGGGTGGGAAAGGCGGGCCGGCCCGCGGGTGGGGGTGGAGGTGGCGGGACATGATGTGACGGCGGCGTGGCCGGGGCTTTTTCCGGCCGCGACGGCGGCACACTTGGATACAACACGGCAGCGAAAAAGGCTGGCGGCGCGAGGGTGCAGGCCGCATTGCACGGCGAGGACGGAGGCTTTTTCCGGCTGAGACGTGCGCGGCCGGTTTGCGTCGGCGAGTCTGCGGGCGCGCGGCGACGGCGCGAAGGAGCGAAGCCGACCCGAGCCGCGCGGCTTCTTTGGGATCGCGCTTCGGCCGTGCTGCGGGTCGACGGCGGTGTCCGCTGTTCGACCTGGCTGAATTGTGGGGCTGATTTTCCAGCGGCCGTTGGAATTTAGGGACCGTGGTCAGATCAGGTCGAGGCGTTCGAGTGTGTTGGCGAGTCTGCGCCGTGCGGCGACGACGAGGGTGTCCGCGGTGCGCGTGCTGCAGGCGAGAGCGCGCGCGATTTCGGGGCGCGTTGCGCCGAGGCGGTAGGTGATGAGGAGCGCGGCTTGTTGCGGGCCGGGGAGGGTGCCGAGCGCGCGTTCGAAGTCGAGGGCGCGGACAATGGCGGCGTCGGCGTCGCGCTGGCGGCGCTCGCGGTATCCGGCGCGGCGGTAGTTTGTGGCTCTGCCGTTGCGGAGTGCGGAGCGGTCGCGCATCCATTGCCGCAGGGCGACGATGGCGAGGATTTCGAGTGGTTGCATGGTTCGAGTTCCTTTCGCCGTTCGCGGTCGGCGGGACTGAAAAGGTTATCGACGGCGGCGAGGAGGGCGCGGTTGTGTGGTGTGTTGGCAGGTTTGTCGAGTGCGCCGCCGAGGGCGATGAGCAGGGCGCGGTGGGATGCCGGGGAGCCGGGTTCCGGGGTGTCGTCGTGAGGTTTGGGATGGGCCAGCCATGCTGCCGCGACGGGCGCGGCTGCAGCCGCGCCCGTGTTCTTGCGGGGTTCGCCAGCTAACGCTTCGGCTGCCGGGTCCATGGCCGATAGCATACCCCGGTTGGGTATCGGCTGCAAGCTGCGGCGCTGCCGGTTGTGGTTTAGCTCTCGCCGGGGCAGGCTGCGAGGATCCTTTGCGCGATGGCTCGGGCCTCGTCGCCCATCTGCGCCGCGTCGGATAGGGTGCAGGTGTCCCACAGGTCTGTGGCGCTGTGGTTGAGGATGCGGGCGAGGCGCGCGGCCGGCCGTGGCTGGCGCACCAGCGGGCCCCAAGTTTCGGCCTTCCCGTCAATGGTGATGGTGGGCCGCGTGGGGTGGGGGGTGGTCATGGCTTTTTTGCTCCTTTCACTTTGAGGGTGGCGAGTGCAACCTGCGCGGCGTAGAGGAGTTGGGAGCCGTCGCGGCCGTCGAATACTTCGAGTTGGATGCCCTGCGCGGTGCAGGAAATTGCGGCGCGGATGGTGGGCAGGGAGTCCATTTTCGGCATGGCGAGTTTGTAGGCGACCTGTGCCATGCGCAGCGCCTTGGCCGCTGGCAGGCCTTTGGCGTTGGCTTGGGCGTAGGCATCCTCCCATGCTTCGCGGCACGTCCTGAGGGCTTTGTCAGTGCGGCTGGTGCGGTCGCGGGGCGGGCATGCGCCAGCGTCGATGGCGATTGTCTGGTTGTGTGCCAGGAGGGCGAGTCTCATGCAGATTTCTCCTTTTGCTGGACGAGGAATGGGCGCTTGATGGCTTCGAGGTTTGCGCGGTTGACCGGGCGCAGGTCGTGGTCGAGATACCAGAGCGTTGCTTTCAGGTCGCGGTGCCCGAGCAGGGCTTGCACGTCGCGCACGTCGTGGGTGAGTTCGAGCATGGCGACGGCGGAGGCGCGGCGCATGTCGTGGGGCGTGATGCGGCGCTGAAGGCCGAGCTCGGCGCAGAGGGCGCGGAAGTGGCGGCGCAGTGTGCCGCCTGTGTCGAAGAACGGGCCGAGCGGCCGATTCTGTTTGGCGCGGTGCATTTGCCAGAGTTGCCGCGCGTAGGGTGTCGAGTCGTTGTGGTTGCACTTCTCGATGAGCGCTTTGATTTCGTCGGTGACCGGGAGCGTGAGGCGTGCGTGGTGCTTTGTGGTGAAGCGCAGGAGCCCGGATTGCGAGTCATATTCGCGCGGGCTGATGCGCGCGGCGGTGCCCGAGCGGATAGCGAGGTCTGAGCAGAGCAAGAGCCACAGCCGGAGGCCGTCTGGTGCGGCGGCGAGGAGTGCGTCAATCTCTTCGCGGCTGGCGGTGACGTTGCGCGGGCGCACGCCGGGGTAGCGGCGAATGTGGTCGTCGAGCTTGGGCGCGCCGTGCACTTCCCACATCCAGCGGAGAATGCGGCGCAGGGCCGTTGACTCGGTCCACTTTGTGGAGTGCTGGTGTCCGCTGCGGGCTATCGCGTCGTCGGCTTCGAGGGCATGAGCCGCAGAGAGCTTTTTGACTTCGACGCTCCCCGCTGCTGCGATGATGTAGCGCGCCGCCCTGCGGTAGACGGAGTTGCCCGGATAGGTGGCGGTGAGAAGGTGCGCAACCGTCTCCCCAACGCCTTGGTTTTTGGGTGGGCGAGCTCCTTTTGTTCGGCTTCAAAGCGGAGCGCGGCGCGTTCGGATGTGAAGGATTTGCGGAGGCGCTTGCCGGAGCGGTCGCGCCAGTCTGCGTAGAATTTGCCGTTCTTTTCGTACATGGTCCACCTTCGTCCTGAGGAATGCTCTGGGCCTCCCGGACTTGGTAACCGGTGGACACCAGAGCGTAGCACGGATCGCCGCTGTTTACGCGGGTGCCCGTCACTGTGGACACTAGCGCGCTAGTATGGAATAGATTGGGCACGAGCGGAAGTGCCGGAGCAGAGACCTGAGGTGCAAAGGCGGTTGAGGAACAAATGCAGG
>CAYRWE010000386.1:0-3611 GCA_964427655.1 uncultured Solibacteraceae bacterium
TTGCAGATTCAAGTTCCAGCGCCGATTCGTGATGTTGTGGGCGTGGCTCACGCGATGTCCGAACCTGGGACCGCGGCCGCAGACTTCACATACCTGTGACATGAGACGGAAATCTCCCTCGACTTGCGAAGAAACGATTATACCAGGAGGCCCCGAGGGCGGGCAACCCTGGATCGCGGTCGATCAATCCGAAATCCGAAGGGTAGAATTCCCCCAGCAGCGCCCGCCTCGGGCACTTGTTAGAATTGAAAGGACTCGCTATGGCGCCCGATTCCACCGAGGGTTCGCTCAAACAACGCGGGGTGCGCCTCACGCGGCAGCGCCAGATCCTGCTCGAACTCATCGACCGGACCGGCGCCCACCTGGATGCCGAGCGCCTGTATCGCCTGGCCAAGGAGCGCGATCCCAAGCTCAACCGCGTCACCGTCTACCGCACCCTCAAGATGCTGAAATCCGGCGGCCTTGTGGATGAGCTCGACCTGATGCACTACGGCGGCGACCAGCACTACTACGAGACCCGCCTGAAACAGGAGCACGCCCACATCATCTGCCTGCGTTGCGGCAAGGTGGAGGAGTTTTACGGGGAGCCACTGCAGCGCTTGCGGCGGCAGGTCGAGAGCCACTTCGGATTTCAAGTGCTGCTGGCCCGTACCGAGGTGGGAGGCTATTGCGCGCACTGCCAGACGCTGCGCGCGCATGAGGTGGAGGAGCTGCGAAAACGCATGGGCGAGGGCCAGGCCGAAGCCGCCAAGCCGGTTCCTCCCAACCCGGCGCCCGCGCGAGCGCCGTCTAAAGCGCGCCGCCAGCGGGCCGGGCGCGAGTAGATGGAGATGAGCGCCGCGCCGGATTCCGCTCCTGCCGTGCGGGCGGCTTCGCTGGTGGTAATCGACCCTTCCGGGCACCGCACGCGCGTGCCCATAGATCCGCTGCCGCTTTCGATCGGACGGGCGCCCGAAAGCCACGTCATCATCCGCGATAGCCGCGTCTCCCGTTCGCACGCGCGCATCGTGGCGGAGAACGGCGAGTACGTGATCGAGGATGCCAACAGCCGCCACGGGACCTTCGTGAACGGCCGCCGCATCTCGCGCCACGTGCTGCGCGATTCCGACACCATCGATTTCAACGCGCCGGATTCCTACAAGCTGGTCTTCGCCACCGATGGCGCCGAGCTGAAGCGCCTGATGGAGCAGATGACCGCCTCGGAGAAGACCCTGCCGCCGCCCGGAGTGGGCAGCAACCTGGCCAAGCTGCGCGCCATTCTGGACCTGGCGCGCACCATGCAGAGTTCCTTCTCGGTGGATGACGTGCTCGCCTCGGTGGTGGATGCCGCTCTGGCCGTCACCGGCGCGGAGCGTGGGTTTCTGCTCTTGCGCGGGGCCCACGGCCTCGATATCCGCGTATCCCGGCACCGCAGCGGGCAGCATCTGAGCGATAGCGACCTGCGCGTGCCGCGCGAGGTCCTGCACCGCGCGCTCGAGCATCGCCGCGAGCTGCTCTACATGAATTTCGATCCGCTGGGCGGGGACGAGACGCGGCCGCGCGGCAGCATCGCCGATCTGGAGCTGCGCAGCGTCATCTGCGTCCCGCTGGTCCGCATTCGCACGACTTTCGGCGATACCACCAGCGTGCTTTCGACGGGCAGCGAGACCGTGGGACTGCTGTACATGGATTCGCGCCTCTCGGCGGCCGATATGGCGGGCGGCAATCGCGAGCTGCTGCAGACGCTGGCCATCGAGGCCTCCACGGTTCTCGAAAACGCCCGCCTGCTCGAGGAGGAGCGCAGCAAGCAGCAGATGGAGCAGGAACTGCACCTGGCGCGCACCATCCAGCAAAGCCTGCTGCCCGGCAAGCTGCCGGACCAGGGATGGCTGCGAGCCGCCGGCAGCAGCGTGGCCTCGCACCAGGTGGGCGGCGACTATTACGACGTGATCCAGGTGAATGCGCGCTGCTGGTCGGCGGTGGTGGCGGACGTTTCCGGTAAGGGTGTCGGCTCGGCGCTGTTGGCTTCCCTGCTGCAGGGCGCGCTGATCACGGTCACCGACGATCCCCAGGCTCTGAGCCGCCGCATGACGCGGTTGAACCGCTTCCTGCTCGAACGCACGGGCGGCGAGAAGTACGCCACCGCGTTCTATTGCCTGCTCTGTTCCGATGGGCGCTTCAGCTTCGTGAACGCGGCGCACTGCCCGCCGCTGATCGCCGGCGCCGCGGGCGGCCTGCGCGCGCTGGAGGCCACCGGCATGCCTGTGGGGCTGCTCGACGACGCGGAATTCCCGGTGGTAGCGGATCGCCTGGCGCCCGGCGATAAGGTGGTGATTTACACCGATGGCGTCACCGAGGCGCAGAACGCCGCCGGCGAATTCTACGGCCGCAAGCGCCTGCGCGAGATCGTGACGGCGCGCGCCGCCGAATCCTGCGCGGCTATCCACGATGCGATTCAATCCGGCGTAGCGGCCTTCACCGAGGGAAATGCGCAATCGGACGACATCACCGTGGTGGTGCTGGAGTTCGCCGGCGAATAGGCCGGGGCTCGGTCTGAGCCGCGACCGTCAGGGAGCGGTCGTCTACAGCTTCATGCGCTCGAGTTTGCGATACAGCGTCTTGCGCTCGATGCCCAGAAGCTGCGCGGCCTTGCTCTTGTTGCCGCCGGTGGCCGCCAGCACGCGCCGGATCTGATCCTCTTCGGCGTCCGCCAGCGTCTCCACCGGCCGCTCGCGCGATTCCATGGCGGTGAGCGCCTGGTGGACGGTTTCGCCATCGATGCGGTCGGCCAGAATCGTCAGCCGCTCGACCAGGTGCTGCAACTGGCGCACGTTGCCCGGCCAGGTGTAATCCTGCATCGCGCGCACGCCGGAATCCATCAGCTTCACTTCGCGGCTGTAGCGCCCGTTGTACTTATTCAGATAGAAGCGCGCCAGCAGCGGAATATCCGTGCGGCGGTCGCGCAGGGGCGGCAGGGCAATACGCACGGTATTCAAGCGGTACCACAGGTCCTCGCGAAACTTCTTCTCTTCCACCATTTGCTGCAGGTCGCGATTGGTGGCGGCGATCACGCGCACATCCACCGGTTTGGAGCGCGAAGCGCCCACCGGCCGGATCTCGTGGCCCTCCAGAAAGCGCAGCAGGGCTAACTGGAAATTCGCCTCGATGTCGCCGATCTCGTCCAGAAACACGGTGCCGCGGTTGGCCGCTTCGAAGACCCCCACGCGGTCGCGGTCGGCGCCGGTAAACGCGCCCCGGACCGCGCCAAACAGCTCGCTTTCGAGCAGCGATGGCGTGATGGAACCGCAATCCACGGGGACGAATTCCTGCGTGGCGCGCCGGCTGAAACGGTGGAGCATGCGGGCCACCAGCTCCTTGCCGGTGCCGGTTTCGCCTTCTACAATCACGGTGACGTCGGTGGGCGCGGCGCGCGATACGGTCTTGTAGATCTCGACCATGGCGGGCGAGCTGCCGATCATCTCCGTCTCGGGCAGATCTTCCTGTTCGGCTTCATCTTCGCCCACCGCGCGAGAGGCTTCGGCGCGCTCGATGGCGTCGATCATCACGTCCAGGTCGAAGGGCTTGGCGATGTAATCGAAGGCTCCGCCGCGCGTGGCCGCCACGGTGGTCTC
>CAYRWE010000387.1:0-1856 GCA_964427655.1 uncultured Solibacteraceae bacterium
CGCGCCGGGTTGACCATCGGCTCGGCCAGCAGCCGCGCGTGCGCCGGCGACAGTGCCCGCGACAGCAGCGAGACCAGGGCGCCCCACGATTCCATCGCGGTCTGCCCAGCGGTGCCGAGCGGCTGAAGGTCCTGCGACCGTGTCGTTGCGATGCGGGTGGCGCTCATGCTGCGCTGCCGCCGCGGTCAGTGTGCCGGAGCCGCGGGGGGTGAGGCCGGGGCTGCGGGATCAGTCGGGGGTGCGGGCGGAGTTGGGGAAGCCGCTGGCGGCGCACCCGGCGTGCAGGGGCCGGACACTTCGGTCACGGCAACGCTGTTGGCGCGCAGGAATGCGATCACCTGATCCGCCTTCTGCGCGTAGTTGGCATGGGCCGTCTGGGCCTGGTCGGAGGCGATGAACGTGTTCACCCCCACCACGCGCCCGCAGGCATCGACCAGCGGTCCACCCGAGTTGCCGCCTGAGAGAGCGGCGCTGTGCGGCATGATCTTCAGCCCGTCGGCGGAATCCTGGATAGCATTGATGCGCCCATCTGTGAGGATCAGCGCCGGTACCGAGGTCATTTCGCCACTCTCAATAATCTTCTGCCAAGCAGCGTCACTGTTGAGAGTAAGGCCTGGGTAGCCGGCGGCGATTACCTGGTCGAGTTGCGCCACCGTGGTCGTCATCGACAGCGGCTGTACTGCCGGACCGCCGGTCAGCCGCAGTATTGCCACGTCCAGCGCGCCGACATCGGAGGTTGGACTTTGCGCCACGAGTTCGACCTTCATCGGGCGGCCGAGCTTCTCGCTGAGGACGAAGATCCGACCGTTCTGCGCCGACGCAACCACATGTCGGTTGGTGACGATCAGGTCCTGGGTGACGAAGAAACCGCTGCCGAGGCCCAGCGTGTTGTGTCCTGGCACCAGAACCATCACCAGCGCCTGCTTCAGCAGATCGGCGAGATTGCCCTGAAAGGCAGGCGCGCCGGGCGGCGGCGGCACGGCGGCAGGGGGGGGCGTGGCCGCCCGATCTGGACCTATTTGCGGTGTTTTCGCCGGATCAATCTGACAAACATTGCCAGCCAGCGCGTGGCGCCGTTCCTCGATCTCGCGCTCCAGCGCGGCGTTCTGTTCGCTCTGCTGCTTCAGTGCATCGCGCGCCGCCTGTTCGTCGAACAGCTGCACCGTGTTCGGACGCACCGCAATATGTAATGCCACTGCACGCGCACCGAACCATACGCCAATCGCCAGGAACAGCGCGGCCAGCAGCAGCGCCGCCGGCACCAGCCACCAGTTCCAGACCCCGCGCACCGACGCCGAACCTGGCGCCGGCCCCATCCACCAGTTCCAGGGACCCCGCACCGGCAACGCGCCTGGAACCGGCCCCGCACCCGGGACCGGTCCAAGCGGCAGCGTTGGCGGCAGCGCGGACACAGGATCGGCCGCGACCGGCGGCAATGCTGGCAGGAACTGCCCTAGCGGAGACACCGCCAACGCCGCCATCATGTCCGCCGGAAGGGATACTGAGGCTGGCGCCAGTCCCCATTCCACCAATACGACGCGGTCGCCCACCGACCTGATGCCATCGGTGGAAGCCAGAATCAGTGCTCTTTGCAGCAACGGTCCCAACTCGGCATCGCGCAGCAGCGGGGCTACTGAAGCAAGCACCGTACGCAATTGCTCATCCAGCGCGCGCCGTCTTTCAGGAGTGGCACTTGCCAACGGGGCAGGATCGCCGACACCCTCGGCGTACCATGATACGGAACCCTCATTGTCGCCGTTACCCCAGGTAACGATTGGTTCGGCCAGCAACTCGGCTGCGGCGCTGCCGACGCGGACCCTCAGGGCGTCACGCAATCGACCGTGAGCCTCGAGAAC
>CAYRWE010000387.1:1956-3602 GCA_964427655.1 uncultured Solibacteraceae bacterium
CCGAGGCGGATGGGGCGGCCCGCAGTCTCGCGGCGCGCCTGCCGCTCGATCCCGCGACGCGCGATCTACGCAACCGCCTGCCCGCCGATGTGCCTGGCACCATTCGTCGGCTTGGTCTGCGCGAGCCACACGGTTCGCGCGTCGACCTAAGCGGGCGCACGCCAACGCCAAAGGAGATTGCCGATGCCCTCGCCCATTGACCACGCGTGTCTCCGCGCCGCCGTGCGTTTGGCTGGCGCCGCCGTTCTGCTCATGGGTCTCGCGGCGTGCGTCCCGCCGCCTGCTCAATTTCCGCCTGTGGAAGCTGTGGCTCCCCCGGCGACGCCAGATCGCATCGTCGAGTTGACCGTCTATTTCGCTTTCGACAGCCATACGATCGAGCCGGAATCGTACCCGACGCTGGATAATGTTGTTCGGGCGCTGAACGACCACCGTCTGGCTGGATACCACTTCGATATCAACGGCCACACCGACATCATTGGTCGGCTCAGCTACAATATAGCACTGTCGAACCTGCGCGCTGCTGCCGTGGTGGATTACCTCGCCATTCGTGGCATTCCGCGCGAGTTCATGCGGCCCCAAGGGTTCGGTCCGTTGCAATTGCTTGATCCCGCCAATCCGGCAAGCCCAGCCAATCGCCGGGTGGAAATTGTATCGGTCCGCTGACGTAGCGCCGCGTTCCGGTCAACGCTTCGGAGCGCGCTACGCCGGCTGATCGCTTCAGGAGTCGGACATGCTGTGCCGCGCGATGACGCCTGCTTTCGGATTACGCCTCGTTTCAATCGTCCTGGCCGCCGTTATGCTGGTCGGCTGCGCCGTTGCTGTGGATCCCAATTCCTCACCGGCGCAGCAGCGCATGGCTCAAGCCAGTCAGCACTTTAACAATACAGTCGCCACGGGTGCCGGTGCGGGCGCGCTGGTCGGCTTTGCGGCAGGCTTGGCCACCGGAAAATTGCAAAATGCGCTCATCGGCGCGGCAGCCGGTGCCGTCGTTGGCGGCGTCGCTGGCTACGTGGTCGCGCAAAACAACTATCAGCATACCCAGACCCAGGAGAACCTGAATGCCGCCATCCAGGACTCCACGCAGGCCGCACAGGACGCCCACAACGACGCTGTCGATTCCCAGCAGATCGCCGACGACGCCCGTGCACAAGCCGCTGGGCTCGCCCAGGCTATGCACGCAGGCCACATCACCGCTGCCCAGTACCACAGCCAGTTGGCCAGCTACACCGTCTCGCTAAAAGCAATGGAGAAGGTCAGCAGTGGTCTGAAAGACAAAGCGGACGCCATCCGCAAGAGCGCCGCCCTAGCCGGCGAAAACGGCGGCCAGCTCAGCACCTCGGCAGACAATATCGACACGTCTCGGGCTGAAATTGACCAAGCGGCCGAGCAGATTCGCCAGGCCCTTGCCACCACGCCTTCAGCTTGAGGGCGCCCGGCATGTCACCCCGACTTGCGTTGCTGCCGTTGCTGCTGTGCGGTGCATGCACCGCACAGAACTGCGACCCTGCCACCGCCGGGTTCTTCAACGGCATCGGCTGCGAGGTTTCAGGCAGCTACAACCAGCGCGAACAGGCGCAGCAAGCACAGTTAGATGCGGCGCGCCGGGACTTGAAAGCCCAGCGCGACGCCGCTGACACCGCCGC
>CAYRWE010000388.1:0-3595 GCA_964427655.1 uncultured Solibacteraceae bacterium
CCCCCACCCAGCGGCTGGCCAGCCCCACCAGCTTGTCCCAACTTCCCACAAAGGGCAGCTCGAAGACCACGCTGGCCACGCCGTAATCGAAGAACTTGATTTCGCCTTGCAGGCGTTCGCCGCTCTCCAGCACCAGCGGGTCCAGCGGCGCCACCACGGGCGGAGCCTTGTAGCGGATGTACTCGGGCGCGGGATGCTTGGGGGTAGGCGGCTGAACCAGGCGGGCGCGAATCAGCTCGCGCAGGCTGTCCAGGCGAATGGACTCGCATACGTTGAACTGGAGCAGCACCAGCACCGAACCGCGCAGTTCGGTTTGGTCTGCCTGAATTCCAGGGTCTTGCGTCATGAGTTGATCCTAACCCGCAGGCAAAAATCCAACAACGCGGCAGCGGATTCAAGCAGCGGGATCGTGGAATCCGCAACCCTGTAGAATGTGCGGAGCGCACTCCATGGATAAACGATGAACTATTTCGATCAAGTCTCGGAAGCCGCAACCTTTCTGAAAAGCGAACTGGGCAGCCTCGCCCCTGAAATCGGCCTGGTGCTGGGTTCCGGCCTGGGCGCGGTGGCCGGCGCCGTCGCCGATGCGGCGATTGTTCCCTACGCCGGGATTCCGAACTTTCCGCAATCCACTGTCGAGGGCCATTCGGGGCGCATCGTGGCCGGCCACCTGGGCGGAGTACCGGTGGTGGCGATGCAGGGGCGGGTTCACTTTTATGAGGGCTACACGCCCCAGCAGGTGACCTTTCCCATGCGCGTGCTGGGCGCGCTGGGCGTGAAGGCCGTGGTGCTGACCAACGCTGCCGGGGGCATTGCCGAGGGCTACAAACTGGGCCAGCTGGTCGCCCTCGGCGACCACATCAACCTGATGGGCTGGAATCCGCTGGTGGGGCCGAACGAGGAGCGCTTCGCCGTGCGCGAGGGCGCGGGGCTGCGCTTTTTCGATATGACCGAGGCCTACTCCAAGGCACTGCGCGCGCTGGCCAGGGAGGCCGCAGCGAAGGAAGGATTCGCGCTCGATGAGGGGGTTTACCTGGCGGTCAGCGGACCAAGTTTTGAGACCCCGGCCGAGATTCGCGCCTTCCGCACCATGGGCGCCACGCTGGTGGGCATGTCTACCGTGCCGGAGACCATTGTGGCCCGCCACATGGGCATCGAGGTGCTGGGCCTCTCCTGCGTCACCAACCTGGCCGCGGGCCTGGGCGCCAAGCAACTGAGCCACGAAGAGGTCTTTGAAACCGGCCGGCAGGTGGAGCACCGGCTGGCGCGGCTGCTGGAGCGGCTGATGCCCGGAATGGCGGCGGTGCTGGAGCCGCGGCCGTGAGCGAAGCCAATCCGGGTCTTCCCTTTCCGCCGGTGGTGCTGGCCATTGCCGGCTGCTCCGGCTCAGGCAAAACCACCCTGGCCGCCGAACTGACGCGCGAGCTGGGCGGCATCCACTTCCCGTTGGACCACTATTACCGCGACCTGTCTCACCTGCCGCTGGCGGAGCGCGCGCTCAGGAATTTCGACGATCCGGCCATGATCGAGCACGCGCTGCTGGCGGCTCACATTGCGGCGCTGGCCCGCGGCGAGGCCGTCGAGCGTCCGCTCTACGACTTCTCGACCCACACGCGGATTCCGGGCCGGACCGAAACGGTGCGCGCCGGCAGGCTGCTGCTGGTGGAGGGCCTGTTTGCCCTGTGCTTCGCCGAGCTGCTCCCGCTCTACCATTTGCGCGTCTATGTAGACACGCCGGACGAACTCTGCTTCGAGCGGCGGCTGAGGCGCGATACCGAGGAGCGCGGGCGCTCGCCGGAGTCGGTGCGGCGGCAGTACGAGGCCACGGTACGGCCCTCGAGCCTGGCGTTTGTGCGGCCCTCCGCCGCGCACGCCGACCTTTCGGTAGACGGCACCGGCGCGTTAGACTGGAAAGTAGAGCGGGTTTTGACAGAGATGCGCAACCGGGGCCTTTTGCCCGACGCTGAGTAAGAGAGTTTTGCGGTTTTCATGATGCGGGATCGTGCCGTCCCACCCTAGCCGCAAAAACAAAAGCGCGGCGAGGGTGGGGCACCCGGCCTTTTGCAGGGCCCCGCTTAGAGCTTTTATTGATTGCCATTTTCTAATGCCCAATTTGGTTCTTTCACGAACAATTCATCTGAGAACTACCGGACGCGGTTATGCGTACCGATAGTGTGAGTGTGTAATGAGAATCTCCCCAGAATCGATGAAGCGCAAAGCGGCGATGTGGCTGCGGCAGGGCATCTCGCCCCCCCGCCTGGCACTCACGCTGGCGCTGGGATTTGCCATCGGGTGCATTCCGGTGGTGGGGATTCCGACGGTGGTTTGCGCCGGGCTGGCGCTGGCGCTCAGGTTGAATCTGCCCGCCATTCAGGCGGCCAACTATGCTGCCATGCCCTTCCAGGTGGCGCTGATTGTGCCCTTTGTGCGCCTGGGCGGCAGGCTCTTCGCCCCCGGATCGAGCCAGACGATAAGCGCCGGCGCCCTGCTGCACGGTTCGCCCCTGCTGCTGCTGACGCAGATGGGCAGCCTGGCCGGTCACGCCCTGGTGGCCTGGCTGCTGATCGCCGTCCCGGCAGTGGCGCTGATGACCGCGACGCTCATCCCGCTGTTGCGCCGGGTTCCCGCCCTGGCCGCGGCCGAAGCCGGGGACTGAAGCGGATTGGCTCGAAGCAGACAAGAGAAGAAGACAAGAACTGATAGATAAGAAACAAAAGCTATACGGAAAAACTCCGGAAAAAGACAAAAGCTTATAGATATCCCACCTTAGGCGCAAAAACAAAGGCGCGCCGAAGGTGGGGCACCCGCGGGAGGTGGGGCACCCGCGGGTTCATGCTCTCCCAGCCTTGCCGCAAGAACAGAGACGCGGCAAGGATGGGGCACCCAGTTCATTTCCCGGCGTAGGGATCGGGGACCGGCTGCCCGCTCTGCTGCCATGCGGCGCAGATCATGTCGCGCAACATGCTGGCTGCGGCGGCCAGCCGTTCGGCGGTGAATGCGCGCGACTCGGCTGTTCCCGCCCCCACAAAGCCTCCCACCTTCTCCAGTTGGTAGACCTTTTCGACGTAGGTGGCGGAGTGGCGCAGGTAGGCCGCGTAGTTGTCGAACATGTCGCCGTCCAGAGCCTTCAGCGGCGCCATCCGGGCCCGCACCTCGGGCTCATGCAGGTTGGCGGCCACAAACGGGCCTTCGAACTGCCAGTGAATCTGGTGGCCGGTGGTGTAGCCGTTGGGATTGGGCCCGGTCCAGCCGTTGTATTGGATGGTGGTGTGCAGGGGCTGCGAGGCGTCGCCCACATAGTGGCCGAGCCAGCCGGCATAGAAGATGGCCGCCTGTTCCACAGCGCGGGTGTCCTGATGGGCAGCGGAGAGGCGGCGGTACTCGCGCAGGGCAGCCTTGAGCCGCTCCCAGACTTCGGTGGCCTCCCAGGGCTGAAGACCGATCTTCTCCGGCCGCTCGCCGGAGGCAAAGACTCTGGCCTCGAAATCCAGGCGGCGATGCGGCAAGGGGCCGAGCGCGTCGGCCGGTTCCAGATCGATGAAGTGCTCGGGCGCCTGCGCCGCCACCAGTTCCGGCTCGGCCGGCGAACGCCAGC
>CAYRWE010000389.1:0-3577 GCA_964427655.1 uncultured Solibacteraceae bacterium
ATGACCGCCGGGAGCAGGCGCTCGGAAACCTGCTGCGGAGTGATCCGCATCATCGCCTGGGAGACGTAGGTGTCGGGCCACAGGAACGCCACCACTACCGAAATCACCAGTCCGGCAAACATGGGGCCGGCGATCCAGGAGCGGTATCGGCGCAGCATGTCGACATAATCCTCGACATCGGGAACCCGCCGCGAAATGCCGATATAATTCTGTGGCGCTGCCATGCTCGAAACCCTCACTCGCAACCGGTCACGAACCGGAATTCCGGTGTGCCCTCAAGGAACGATAATCTCATCCCCCGGCTGAAGAAAGACGTTCTCTTCGGTATGTTTACCGTGCGTGACATCGTTATAGTTGAACTTCAACTGCTCTTTGCCGCGCATAATCCGGATCTTTTTGGTGCCTGCAAAATCCTTGAACCCGTGCGCGTTGGCAAGACCCTCCAGCACCGTCGTAGGGACGATCAAGGCATACGCCCCGGGGTTATTCACTTCGCCATGTATGTAGTATTTCTTGCTGTTTACCTGGAGGATTGAGACCGTCACGTCCGGAGAATTGATGTACTTCTGCTTCAGAATATCGGTGAGTGCGGCGTTGACCTGCTCAGGAGTTTTCCCGGCAGCCGGTATCTCGCCGGCCAAAGGAACCGAGATCTTACCATCCGGACGCACCAGGTACTGCCCAGTGATTTCGCGGACCTGCCAGACCTGGATGCCCAGGACATCCTCAGCGCCGATGATGTAGCTTTTCTGATCCACGGGTGCGCTGCCGGCCGTAACGCCGGAACTGGCGGGGCTGGCGGCCAACCTTGCCGGGTCGCTGGGACGGGGCGGCACCATGAGGGGCGACGGTGGGCCGGCCTTCTGCTCGTCGGCGGCGGGCTGGGCGGCCGGCGCGGATTGCTGTCCGCCGGACGCCAACAACCCCGATGCGGCCACCACGAGCGAAAAGCATAGCGCGGAGATTTTCATCGGCTTGTCCGTTTCGGGGACCCGTACCTACGGTCCGATCAAAGCTTAGTGTACTGCAATTACGCTCCGGATCATCGTGGTTCCATTACTGTTAAGGTACGTGGGGAATTGCGTCGAGATGCACAAATCGAGTGCCTGACACTATCTTCGGTAAACAGCCCGCCGTAGTACCCTGTGGCTCCAATACACTTCCGCGTAGTGCCTTTCTCCCAAAAACCGGAGAGGATTCGGGCGGCCGCTGGTAAGTAATAGAAAAAGCGGCTACTCTAGATATAGATTCCGGGAATCGCGGGCGGCCATCAACGTGCTCTCCTGGGGGAACGGGTTTGTCTCGCTGGGCGCCGGATACGCGACTATGCTGCAGGAACTGAAGTTCCAACTGTCCACCGCGCTACTGGTCCTTCTGACTCTGGCCGCAAGTGTCGCCGCCGTTATTAACTTTCATCAGCAGTATAATTTCCGGCTCCCCGACGATGGTGTGATTTGGGTGGACCGGGCGGGCGGAGTACAGGCGTTGCACGTGGAGCCACACAGCCCGGGGAGCAACGCCGGCTTGCACGTGGGCGACCGGTTGGAACGCATCGACGGAGTGGCCGTCGACCGGTCCCTCGATGTTCCGCAGGTGCTGGCGCGGATCGGTTCCTGGAGCAAAGCCAAGTACGAGCTGAAAAGGGGCGTGGAGTTCTCCGCCAATGTGCTGGTGGGCGAAGTGCCCTTCGACCGCGCCCGCATGTACGAGTACCTGGTGGGCCTGGCCTACCTGACCATCGGGCTGTTCGTTTACTTTCGCCGTGGCAGCGCTCATAAGGCGGCGCACTTCTACGTGCTGTGCCTGACTTCGTTCATCTTCCTGTGCTTCCACGACGTCGGCAAGTTCAACAGCTTCGACAAAATCATCTACTACGGCAACCTGGCGGGCACGCTATTCGCGCCCACCGTGTTCCTGCATTTCTGCCTGACCTTCCCGGAGCCGCGCGGCTGGCTGCGCGGCCGGACGCGCGTGGCGTTGCTCTATTTGCCGGCCACCCTGCTGTTCCTGGTTTTCGTGGGTTTCTCCTCGGGCGCCCTGACGGCTTCGGTTTCGCTGATCGAGCTGAACTGGCTATTGGAGCGCGTGCGCATGGTGTTCTGGACGGTGCCCTATGCGATCGGCGGCCTGGCCCTCAGCGCGGAGTACCGCCGGACCGATGACGCCATCGTGCGGCAGCAGTTAAAGTGGTTGCGCAACGGCACCTTCTGCGGAATCCTGCCGTTCGCGATCGTCTACGTTCTGCCTTACGCTTTCGGCGCGCTGCCGAGCGAGTATCTGAAGGTCTCGGTGCTCTCGCTGACGCTGATCCCGCTCAGCCTGGCTTACGCCATCGTGCGCTACCGCCTGATGGATGTGGACATTCTCTTCCGCCGCGGTTACGCTTACACGCTGGCCACGATCTGCGTCTTCGCGGCGTTCTACGGCATCGTATTTTCGCTGGGCAGCCTGGTGCAGAAGAACTTCAAAGACTTGGGCAACACCGGCTGGCTGGTCACGGTGCTGGCGACGGCTTTCCTGTTCCAGCCCATTCGCAACTGGATTCAGGAGCGGCTGGACAAGCATTTCTACGGCGACCGCTACGATTACCGCCGCACGCTGGTGGAATTCGCGCGCGAGCTGAGTTCGGAAACGGACCTCGATACCATGCTTTCCCAGGTGGGCGACCGGCTCCTCGAGACGCTCTCCATCAAGCACCTGGCTTTCTTCCTGGCCGGGGATGCGGCCGGAGAGCCTTCCGGGCGCCGTTTTCAGTTGGCGAAAAGCATGGGGATCAATCCGCGTCTGGCGGCCACCAGTTATGCGGACCTCGATCTGGGCTTCCTCGATTGGAAGCTCCCCGAGCCGTACCTGTTTTTCGAGCGCACGCGCCACCAGTTGGATGCCGTCTCGCAATCCTGGCCCGCTTCGGTGCGCCGCACCATCGCCGATCTGGATTGCACCTACTATCTGCCGTGCACGGTGCGCGGCCGCATTATCGCCTACATCGGGGTGAGCCGCACGTCGAGCGGCGATTACCTCTCGAGCGTGGACGTGGAGTTGCTGCTGACCTTGGCCGGCTACGTGGCCATCGCCATCGAGAACGCTTCGCTCTACCGCTCGCTGCAGCGCAAGGTGGAAGAGTACGAGCGCCTCAAGGAGTTCAGCGAGAACATCGTCGAATCGATCAACGTGGGCATCCTGGCGGCCGATCTGGAAGACCGCGTGGAGAGCTGGAACACGCAGATCGAACAGCTCAGCGGCGTGGCGCGCGAGCGCGCGCTGGGCCGGACGTTGGGGGAGCTGCTCCCGCCCGAGCTGATCGAGCAGTTCGACCGCGTGCGCGGCGAGACCGGCATCCACCACATCTACAAATTCCTGCTGAAGCCCGCGGCGGTGGATGGCAATGGGCAGGGCAACGGCCACCGGCCGGCCTTCCGCGAGGCCACCGTCAACATCGCCATCGCGCCGCTGGTTTCGAAGGAACAGGAACGCATCGGGCGCCTGATCATCTTCGACGACGTCACGGATCGCGCCGAGCTCGAGCAGAAGCTGGTGCAGGCCGACAAGCTGAGCAGCATCGGGCTGCTGGCCGCCG
>CAYRWE010000390.1:0-3568 GCA_964427655.1 uncultured Solibacteraceae bacterium
ACGAAAAAGACGGGAATCTGGACTACTTGAAGGGCCGCACGGTGGCCATCGTGGGGTATGGAAGCCAGGGCCACGCCCACGCGCTGAACCTGCGCGATTCGGGCGTGAGCGTGGTGGTGAGCGAAGCTCCGGGCAGCCCGTCGTGGGCCAAGGCGGAAGCCGCCGGATTGAAGGTGATGACCACCTCCGAGGCGGCCAAGATCGGCGACGTCATCATGATGCTGGTGCCGGATCACATTCAGGCGCCGGTCTACCACGCCGATATCGCGCCGCACATGAAGGCTGGCAAGACCCTCATGTTCGCGCACGGCTTCAACATTCACTTCAAGCAGATCGCGCCGCCGGCCGATGTGGACGTTTCCATGATCGCGCCCAAAGCGCCAGGGCATCGCGTGCGCGAGCTGTTCACCGAGGGCGTGGGCGTGCCGGCGCTGGTGGCCGTGCACCAGAACGCTTCCGGCAAGGCGCTCGAAAACGCGCTGGCCTACGCCATGGGGCTGGGCCATCTGAAGGCCGGCGTGATCGAGACCACCTTCAAGGAAGAGACCGAGAGCGATCTGTTCGGCGAGCAGGCCGTGCTGTGCGGCGGCGCGAGCGAGCTGATCCGCGCCGGTTTCGAAACTCTGGTGGAAGCCGGCTACGCGCCGGAGATCGCCTACTTCGAGTGCCTGCACGAACTCAAGCTGATCGTGGACCTGATCCAGGAGGGCGGCCTGGCGTACATGCGCTTCTCGGTTTCGGACACGGCCGAGTACGGCGATTACACGCGCGGCCCGCGCGTGGTGAACGCCGAGACGCGCAAGGAGATGAAGAAGATTCTGGGCGAGATCCAGTCCGGCCAGTTCGCGCGCGAGTGGATCGACGAGAATAAGTCCGGCCGCAAGAAGTTCCTGGCCATGCGGGAAGCGGCGCGCCACCAGCCCATGGAGGTCGTGGGCCACGAGCTGCGCGAGATGATGACGTTTTTGAAGAAGAAGAAGGAAGCCGGCGTGCCGCAGGATACCGAAGCGGCCGCGGCGAAGAAGTAAATATCTGGGCCGCCGATGAACGCGGATTAACGCGGATAAGATTTTATCGGCGTCGATCGGCGTTCATCCGCGGCTATTGCCGGGACGCTGCCATGAAAATCTTTACGTTCGATACGACTCTGCGGGACGGAACGCAGGGCGAATCCGTCTCTTTCTCGGTGGAGGATAAGCTCGCCATCGCGCAGAAGCTGGACGATCTGGGCATCGATTACATCGAGGGCGGCTGGCCCGGCTCCAATCCCAAGGACAAGGAATTTTTCGCGCGCGCCGGCGAGCTGAATCTCAAGCACGCGCGGCTCACGGCCTTCGGCTCCACGCGCTTCGCCCGCAATTCGGTAGAGGACGACCGCAACGTGCGCGCGCTGGTGGAAGCTGGCACGCCGGCGGTCTCCATATTCGGCAAGTCGTGGGACCTGCACGTGGAGCGCGCCCTGGGAATCAGCCTGGAAGAGAACCTGAAGCTGATCTCCGAGACCATCAAGTTTCTCAAGGACCACGGCAAGGAAGCCATTTACGACGCCGAGCATTTCTTCGACGGCTACGCCGCCAATCCGGACTACGCCCTGAAGACGCTCGAAGCCGCCGAGGGCGCGGGCGCGGACGTCTTGTGCCTGTGCGACACCAACGGCGGCACCGTGACGGGGCGGCTGGTGGAGACCCTGGGAGAGGTGCGCAAGCGCTTCGGCGGGATCATCGGAATTCACACGCATAACGATTCGGAGCTGGCGGTGGCCAACGCGGTGGCCGCCGTGGAAGCCGGCGCCACGCATGTGCAGGGCTGCCTGAACGGCTACGGCGAGCGCTGCGGCAACGCCAACATGGCTTCCGTCATGGCGATTTTGGAACTCAAGCTGGGACACACCACCGTGGGGCCGGAGCGCCTCGCGACCCTGGCTTCGGTCTGCCGATTCATCGCCGAGCTGGCCAACCTGCCGCTGCCCTCCAACCAGGCCTTCGTGGGCCGGAGCGCCTTCGCGCACAAGGGCGGCGTGCACGTCAGCGCGGTGTTGAAGGATTCGTCCACCTACGAGCACATCAAGCCGGAAACCGTGGGCAACCGCCAGCGCGTGCTGGTGAGCGACCTCTCGGGCCGCGGCAACATTCTCTACAAGCTGAAGCAGCACGGCCTGAGCGAGCGCCTGAGCGAAGACGCGCGCCGCGAGCTGCTCGAGCGCATCAAGCAGATGGAATACGACGGCTACGAGCTGGAAGCCGCCGAGGGCACCTTCGAGCTGCTGGTGCGCGAGGCGCTTAACCCCGGCACGCATTTCTTCGACGTGGAAAGCTACGAAGTGGCCACGCGGGGCGGGGGAGTGCCCGGCCACGCGCGCAGCACCGCCACGGTGACGCTGCGCGCGCAGGATGGCGTCTATTCCGCTACCGAGACCGCGCACGGGCCGTTCAACGCGCTGCACCTGTGCCTGCGAAAGTGCCTTTCGAAGCTCTATCCGCGCATCACCAAGGTCCGTCTCACGGATTACAAAGTGCGCGTGCTCGATTCCAACAAGGGCACGGCCGCCAACGTACGGGTGCTGATCGAGTGGAGCGATCATCGCCGGAGCTGGTCCACGGTAGGCGTCTCGGACAACGTGATCGAGGCGAGCTGGAAAGCGCTGGTGGACGCCATTCAACTGGAGCTGATGCGCATGACCGCGCAGGACCCCTCGATCGACCGGGCGGTAGAGGATTACTGCTGGGGCGTGTGAAGGGGGGCAGGGCGGCATGATACGTCAAGCTGATGAACGTCGTACTATGAATCGTGCCAGTTAAGGTCCGCGATTTGATCAGGACGTTGGAAAATGCGGGCTGGCGCCACGTTCGGACTTCTGGAGACCATAGAGTGTTCCAAAATCCCGAGGGCCGCATCACGGTTGTATCGGGGCAACCCGGCGATGACGTTCGGCCTGGCACCTATCGCGCCGTTTTGCGGCAGACTGGTATCAAGGAGGGTGATTAATGGTCCGAAAATATACTCTGATCATCGAAGGGGATGGCCGCAGCTATAGCGGCTACGTTCCAGAGCTTCCCACCATTCTCGTGACGGGGAACTCCATCGACGATCTGACCGCGCGCGCCAAGGAGGCCATCCGCCTCTACTGGGAGACATTGCATACCGGTTGGTCGCCGGCCTCGACGATCCGGGAAATCGAGGTCGAGTTGCCGGCTTAGGACGGCAGTTGCCGCGCGATGCGGGCTGCCTCTGAGTCACACTGTGACCCTATTCGATCCACCCGCCGCCCGCCCGAGTTAAATTGGCGCTGCCATGAATGTTAGTCGGCGAGCTGCTTCAGGATGTGCTCGGCGAGGATCTCGTTCACTTCCTTGTGCCGAGGCACTGGCTGAGCCATTCCGGGTCCCCGGGTTCCGGTACCAACCGTGTTTCCCCACTGTGGCGGACAAGCGAACAGGCTGATACTTCGAACTTGCGAATCAGGTCGGCCCGTTTCATCAAACCGTAAGCTCGGCGACTCTACGAATGCCGGGAATCTCCCCGCTCGTCAGGTCCCGGTAGAGATCACGGAGATTCTCCTCCAATTCCG
>CAYRWE010000391.1:0-3514 GCA_964427655.1 uncultured Solibacteraceae bacterium
TGGACGGTCTACGCCGATACTTCCGGCATCACCAATCCCTCGACGGGGCATTACCGGAACCCAGCTATATCCAGCTACATCACCTTGTATTACACGGGCATAACCCCGGGGGCTAGCGTCCCGGCGGGCGAGATGATTCTCTCCTCGCCGGTCTACAACATCACCGTCTACCTCGACGGCAGCACTGGGAAGGTTCTATTCGGGGATGGCACGGGGGCAGTTGCTTTGATCAACCCCCAGTTCCAATCCTGGGATCTCGCTTCGCCGCTCGGGCCTCTGACCGGGTCGAATTACGTTATGCCGCTGACCCTGGCCACCCACAACGCGAACACGGCCTACATCACAGATGTGGGAAACCCCGGTAGTGGCCCCGCTCCCTCATTCCAGGCATTGCTGCCGCCGCCGACCATCACGAGCATCCAGAACGCGGCCAGCAATATCCCTGCGGGGCTGCCGAACGCGGGCATCGCCCAGGGCGCCATCTTCGCGGTGTACGGCGCCGCCCTGGGACCGCCGGCCCTCTCCATCGCGCCGTCGCCTTTTCAGACGACCAGCCTGAGCGGTACCTCGGTCGCCGTAGCGGTGGGCGGCACCACGGTGAATGCGCCGCTCTACTACACCTCGGCCGGCCAGGTGGCCGCTCTGCTGCCGTCGAATACGCCTGCCGGCTCGGGAACCGTCACCGTTACGTACAACGGCACGGCCGGACCAGCGGCGCCGGTCACGGTGGTGCCGAATAACGTCGGAATCTTCACTGTCGCATCGAACGGCATGGGCCCGGGAGTCGTCACCTACCCCGACTACAGCCTGGTCTCGCCCACCAGGGCCGACAACTGCGGAGCCGCGGACACGAACTGTGGCGCGGCCAACCCGGGCGACACGCTGACGCTCTGGGCTACGGGCCTGGGTCCGGTGAGCGGCGACGATGCCTCGGGCACCGGTCTGGGCCAGAACATGGCGAACCTTTCTTTGATGCTCTGGGTGGGCGGCGTCCAGACCGCAGTGACGTACCAGGGAAGGTCGGGCTGCTGTATCGGAGAAGATCAGATCGTGTTCACCGTGCCGGACAATGTCCCCACCGGATGCGCCGTGCCGGTGGTGGCGCAGATCGGCAACCTGGTGAGCAACACCGTCTCGATAGCCGTGGCCAAAGGAAGCCGCGATTGCACGCCATCCAACCCGGTCCTGGCAGCGGCGAACATCCGAAAGGTGGAGGAGGCAGGCCCCATAACCTATGCCAGGTTCAATATGAAGACGCTACTCGGCGGCTGGGAAACACCTTACGAAGTTGCCCAATTCCAGCTCGTCAAGATCCTCTCCTACGAAGGGCCGACTCAGCCTTTCCTGGCGTCATATTTCGACGACGCGCCGGCGGGCACCTGCACCGCCTATCCCTGGGCGACGCCACCCGACAATAATGGCCTGCCGGCGATCACGGCTGCCGCCGACGCCGGCAGCAGCTTCACCATAACCGGGCCGAACGGGAGCTTGAGCCTCGTGAATACGTCGGCATCCCCCGGGCAGTTCTTTGCTGTGCTCGCAAACTCATCGTTTTCCAGCACACCGACATCCAGCGATCTCACGCTGATCGGAGCGGGGGGCGCCGATATCGGCCCGTTCAGCGCACCATACTACGAGCCGGCGATACCGACTTCACTCAACGCTCCGGACCTGAACCTTCCGCTCCCCAGCGGCTCGAACGGCGTGACTTTGAACTGGAGCGGAGCTGCCCAGGACGTGACCCTGCAGTTCCAGTTGCAGACTTCGGACAGCACCTCCACGAGCGGTGCGACGCTTCTCTGCAACGCGCCCTCGAGCGCCGGCAGCTTTACGATTCCACTGTACGTGTTACTGGCGCTGCCTGCCGGCAGCTTCGTCGAGTTTAGCTCTATGCAGTACACCGAGGCGCCCGTCAGCGCGCCAAACCTCAATTACGGGGTAATCGTCGCAACGAGGACTTTCTCGGAGCAGGGCTATACCACTTCCGCAATCAGACACTTCAAATAGTGCGTCTCGGGCACAGTCAGCAGGATCGGATGGTCCCGGCTCTGCGTGCGGCGCTCGAGGACCCGCAGAGTGCGGTTGGAATCCAGCGAGGCTTCCGCCAGTACCGCCAGGAATTGCGCCTCGCTCATGTGGTGGGAGCACGAGCAGGTCACCAGGATCCCGCCGGGCGAGAGCAGGCGCAGGGCGCGCAGATTGATGTCTTTGTATCCCGCGGCGGCGGCCTCCAGGTTGTGGCGCGATTTGGCGAAAGCCGGCGGGTCCAGCACGACCATCGAGAAACGGCGGCGCGCCGAGGCATAGCCGGCCAGCAGGTCGAAAACATCCGCGGAGGTGAATTCGATGTTGCTCATGCCGTTGGCCGCGGCGTTCACGCGCGCGGTGGCCAGCGCGGGCGCGGAGGAATCGATCGCTTCCACCTTTTCGCAGTGGCGCGCCACGTGCAGCGCGAAACCGCCGGTGGAAGTGAAGCAATCGAGCGCCGTGCCGCCGCGGGCGTAACGGGCGGCGGCGAGGTAGTTCTCGCGCTGGTCCAGGAAGACGCCGGTCTTCTGGCCATGCAGCAGGTCGGCGTGCATGTGGAAGCCGTTCATCTCGACGGCCACCGATTCGGGCACCTCGCCCGCCATCACGGTGCATTCGAGCGGCAACTGCTCCTTGGCGCGGACCGCCACATCGTTGCGCGCCACGATGCCGCGCGGCGCGAAGATCTCCTCCAGACACGAAGCGATCTCGGCCTTGGCGGCGTCCATGCCCTGGTCGAGCGTCTGCATCACCAGGTACTCGCCGTAGCGATCGACAATCAAGGCCGGCAGAAGATCGGCTTCGCCGTGCACCACGCGATAAGCATCGGTATCGCGGACCACTTCGCGCCGATGCGCCTCGGCCGCGCGCAGGCGGCGCAAATAAAAATCGCGGCCGATCTCTTCGACCTGCCGCGATAACATGCGCAAGGCAATTTGCGAGGCGGCGCTATGGTGCGCGGTGCCCAGGGGGCGGCCTCGCGGGTCCGCGACTTTTACGGCTTCGCCCGGCTGGGCGCCATCCCGATCCGCGATATCGCTCGCGAAAATCCACGGATGCCCGGAGGCGACGCGATCGGCCGCCTTCCGGTTGACCCGTACTTCGTTCATCGCATGCCCTGCAGGCGCGCGATGCGTTTCTCAGTCGAAGGGTGCGTCGAGAACAGGTTCATCAGGCTCCGCCCGCCGGTGAACGGCTGGATGATGAACATATGGGCCGTGGCCGGCGAGGCGTCCATGGGGATGCGCTTCGAATAGGTCTCGAGCTTCTGCAGCCCGTTGATGAGCGGATAGGGCGACCCCACGTATTTGGCCGAGGCGGCATCGGCGTCATATTCGCGCGAACGCGAGATGGCCATCTGGATGAGCATCGCCGCGATGGGCGCCAGGATCATCATGAGCAGCGCTTCCCCGGCCCCGCCGCCGCGATCGTCGTCGCGCCGCCCGCCGAAGAAGAAGGCCATGCGGGCCAGCATGGTGATGGCGGC
>CAYRWE010000392.1:0-3510 GCA_964427655.1 uncultured Solibacteraceae bacterium
GGCGTTCCGCACCACGGTGGATCTGTTGGTGACCTCGCTGCTGCAGCAGGTGTCGGCGCTGACCGGCGTACCCGTGGCGACACTGCAGATTCCCCGCGCCGCGGCCACGGATCCACAGCAGGCGCACATGCGCGAGCAGATGGCGGTGGTGGGCGAGGCCATGCGCCTGTCCTATCTGGGCCGCATGGAGCGAACCCAGGCGCCAGATGTGGCGCGGAGCTGGACCGCGGACCGCGACCTAGCTGATTCGACGATCGCCAGCCTGGACGTGCGGGTATTGCTGACGCGCAACCAGCTCTCCGACCTTGCCAATGCGCTGCAGACCATTCTGCGCACAGGCTTGGCGGGCCGCACCGATCCGCAGACCTTCTTCACGCAGTTGCGCAGCGCCTTTGCCCAGACCGTCAATGACCCGCAACGAATCGCCCAGGCCAGTCGTATCGGCACATTGCTGGGCGAATATCTTGAGGATCTGCCGTACAAGTCGGAGATCCTGGACATCACCGAGGCCGACTGGCTGGCCATGGGGTCAATCGCCCAGCGTTCGGTGCTGAACAACGTCGAGAGCCGGCTGCGGCTGTACCAGGAGTTCCAGCGACAGACCGACCTGTGGAAGGATCTCACCCACAGTGGCCTGCCGGGCGAGGCGGTCTACCCAGTGCCGATCGAGGCATTGCCGTGACGCAGTCCCGCCCGGCCGCGGCGTCGCCGACGCTGCTCGCCGTGCGGGGGCTGAGCCGCAGCTTCTCTGCCGGTGCCAGCCGGTTCACGCTGACGGTTGAGGATCTGTCTCTGCAAGCCGGCGCCTTTGTGGCCGTGGTGGGTCCATCCGGTTGCGGCAAGAGTACGCTTCTGGGTCTGCTGGCGCTGGCGCTGGCGCCCGACCCGCACATCACGCCGGGCAGCCGCCTGGTGCTGACTGGCCAGGATGCGCTGGCGTTGTGGCGCAAAGGCGATGCCGACGGTCTGGCGCGGCTTCGTGCTCGCGCCGTCGGCTTCGTGCCGCAGACCGCGGCGTTGCTGCCGTTCCTGTCGTTGCGTGACAACATCCTGTTGCCACAGCAGATCATCGGCCGGCCCGACCCGATCTTCGCCGACCGTCTGGCCGAGTGGTTGCGCATCGACGACATCCTCGACAGGCGGCCGGGCCAGGTTTCGGTGGGGCAGCGTCAGCGCGCGGCGGTGGCGCGGGCGTTGGTGCATCGGCCGAAACTGGTCTTGGCCGACGAGCCGACCGCGTCGGTGCATCCGACGCAAGCCGACGAAATCCTCGATTTGCTGGTACATGTGGTCAGACATACCGGCGCCGCGCTGATGATCAGTACCCATGACCCAGAGCGAGCCGCTGAGGCCGGCTACAGCATCGCGCCCTGCCGTCCCGACGCCCATGCCGCCAGCACGCGATTTGGCTGGAGCGCGAAAGCTGGGGCGCTGGCGGCATGAGGACGACGTGGACGGTGGTCCGGCTGGCCTTCGCTGATCTCTGGGCCGAGCGTGTGCTGGGGCTGTGCACCGTGCTGGCACTCGCGGCTGTACTGGCACCCCTGGTCGTGCTGGCCGGTCTGCGCGCGGGTGTGGTCGAGGGGTTACGTCAACTGCTGCTCGAGGACCCGCACGCGCGGGAGATCATGACGGTCGCCAATCGCAGTTTCGAGGCTGCGTTACTGGACCGGCTGGCGGCGCGGCCCGACGTCCAATTTTTGGCCCCGCGCACGCGCACGCTGGCGGCATCGCTCCTGCTGCAGCGGTCTGACGGAACGACTACCGCGCGCGTGGAGTTGCTGCCCACCGTGGCTGGGGACCCGCTGATTGCGGCGGCACCTTCCCGCGCGGACGAGATCGTGCTGACGGCGGCAGCGGCAGCAAAGCTGCAATCCGCGCCGGGGGATGCGTTGGTGGGTCGGCTCACTCGCGTCAAAGACGGGCTGCGCCAGTCAGTCATACTGCCGCTGCGTGTGGCGGGGGTCGCGCCGGCCGCCGCCTTCGCGCGCGAGGCTGCCTTCGTAACTGTGAAGTTGGCCGAGCTGGTGGAGGACTACCAGGACGGGCTGGCCGAGGCGCCGGCGGCGTTGGACCAACTCACCATGCCGGCACGAGCGCAGTTTGCCGGGTTCCGCCTGTATGCGCGCCGCCTGGAGGACGTTCCGGCGCTGGATGCGGCGTTGCGGGCCGAGGGAATAGACGTCGTCTCGCGTGCCGGTGATGTGGCCAGCCTGCTGGCCGTGGACCGCAATCTGGGCATCCTGTTCCTGCTCGTGGCAGGACTGGGTGGCGCTGGGTTCATGGTGTCGCTGGGGGCCGGGCTGTGGGCAAACGTGGAGCGCAAGCGGGTGGCGCTGGCATTGATGCGCTTCCTGGGACTGCGTCGCGCCGAGCTGAGTGTATTTCCGGTCGTGCAGGCGGCTGCCATGGCGTTTGCGGGTGCGGGTCTCGGCCTAGCCGCGGCGCTGGCAGCGGCGACTGTAGTCAACACGGTACTGGCCGGCACACTAGCGATCGACCATGCGCTCTGCGTGATCTCGCTGGGGACCGCATCTGCGGCGGTGGTCGTGACGATGGTGGGCGCAGTGTTGGTGGCCGGTGCCGCGTCACTTCGGGCGGCCGGAATTGAGCCGTGGGAAGGAGTGAGCACGCCGTGACCGTTGCCCTGCGCTGGCTGACGATGTCGTTGTTGCTGACTCCGCTGGCGGCGCAGACACAGGCACCTGCCCAGCCGGTTCCGCGAGCCTGGGAGGAGCGTTGGTATAACCCCAAGCCCGCCGAGGAGGACCTCGTGCTGCCGCTGCCCTGCGGTGGGGCGATGGTATTTCGCCCGGTCGATGTGCCGACTGGTGGCACAGTGCTGGCCGATCGTCCGGTCACGATGGGCGAGCCGCAGACCGACCTTGGCTATGTTGATTACGTCCACAATGACTTCCTGGCGGCGCCTTTCCCGGCACGCGACGGCACGCGGCGCTACTGGATGGGAAAGTACCATGTTACTCGCGACCAGTATTCGGCCATCAACGGGTCACCCTGCCCCGTTCCGTCGCCTGCTGGACGGGTAGCTCAGAATGCGGTGTCCTGGCTGGATGCCGTCAATTTTGCAGCAAAATGGTCGGCTTGGTTGCTGGCCAATGCGCGCGACAAGTTACCGCGCCGCGAAGACGCTTTCGCCTATGCCCGCCTGCCCACCGAGGACGAGTGGGAGTTCGCGGCCCGCGGTGGCACCAAGGTTAGCGAGCAGGATTTCCTCGGCCGCACCTGGCCGGCGCCAGACGGCATTGAGCGTTATGCTATGGCGGGGTCGCGCACCGCCGGTGGTCGCGTGCAGCAGATCGGCCAACTGCTACCGAACCCGCTTGGGCTCTATGACATGCTCGGTAATCTCGATCAGATGACGTTGGAGCCATTTCGGCTGAACCGCGTGGGACGCCTGCATGGCGAGGCCGGCGGCATAGTTGCCCGAGGAGGCAACTACACCACACCACCCGCCAGCCTGCACACAGCCATGCGCATCGAAATCCAACC
>CAYRWE010000393.1:0-3502 GCA_964427655.1 uncultured Solibacteraceae bacterium
GACGGTGCGCGCGCCGGCCGCCACCACCGCGCGGGAGATCTGCTCCAGGTACTCGGGTTCGGTGCGGGCGCCATCCTCGGCGCTGAATTCCACGTCGTCGGCGTAAGTGCGAGCCAATTCGACCGCGGCCACGGCCTCGTCGAGGGCCTGCTGGCGCGATTTCTTGAGCTTGTATTTCAGATGGATATCGCTGGTGGCGATGAAGGTATGGATGCGCGGGCGGCGGGCGTGCGCCAGCGATTCGGCGGCGCGCTCCACGTCCAGCGTGCAGCAGCGCGCCAGGGCGGCCACGCTGGCCCATGAGAACTCGCGGCTGACGGCGTCCACGGCCTCGAAATCGCCCTCGGAGGCGATGGGGAAGCCGGCCTCGAGGTAATCCACTCCGAGATCCACCAGCTTACGCGCCATCCGCAGCTTCTCCGGCACGTTCATGCTGCAACCCGGCGACTGCTCGCCGTCGCGCAGCGTGGTATCGAAAATATATACGCGTTCGCTCATCGTAGGCACCCGATAGTTGCATTATGGACCTAGTTTGTTCGATTTATCCAATTTATAATATTAGCGGTCCATATTAATTTATGTTATAGTTAGACGGATACGAGATGGAACTCTATCCCCTTCAAGTGTTTCTGACGGTGGCCACGGAGAAGAGTTTTTCGCGGGCCGCCGAGAAGCTGCTGCGCACGCAGCCGGCCGTTTCGCTGTCGCTGCAGCGGCTGGAGCAGGAACTGGGAGAGAAGCTTATCGACCGCTCGGGCAAGGAGCTGCTGCTCACCGATAGCGGCCGCGCGGTGCTCGAATACGCGCGCCGCTTCGAGAGCCTGGAGCAGGAGCTGGAAAACGCCCTGGCCGAGCTGCGCGACAACTCCGCCGGGCGCCTGACCATCGGCGCCAACGAATCCACCACGCTTTACCTGCTGCGGCACATCGAGCGGTATCGCGAGCTGTACCCCAAGATCAAGGTGCAGGTGCGGCGCAGCCTGTCGAGCAAAATTCCCGGAGAGCTGCTGAACGGGAATTTGGAGCTGGGGGTGATCAGCTACGATCCCGGCGACGAGCGCATCCGCTCCAAGGTGATCTACACGGACGCGCTGGCGTTCATCGTTTCCCCGCGCCACCGGCTGGCCAACCGCAAAGCGGTCTCCATCGCCGAGCTTGGCGCGGAAATGTTCATTGCCCACAACGTGGTCTCGCCCTATCGCGAGGTGGTGCTGCGCGAATTCCAGGCGCACAAAGTTCCGCTGCGCATGGAGGTGGAGATGCCCACCATCGAGACCATACGCAAGCTGGTGCAGAACAATAACGGCGTGGCCTTCGTGCCGCGCATGTGCGTGGAGCAGGAGATCCAGCAGAAGGTGGTGTGCGAAGTGCGCATCAAGGAAATGCACGTGGAGCGCAAGATCCGGCTGGTCTACCCCGTGCGGCGCGCGCTGAGCCACGCGGCGCGGGCCTTTCTGGATGTGGTGGGCGCTGAAAATCAGACTGGCACGCGGGCGTAGAGGCCGTGGCGCAGGATGTAATCGAGCACCGGCTCGGGAAGCTCCGCGGGCCGGCCGCCGAACGCCAGCGCGCGCCGGATCTCCGAAGAGGAGATCATCAGTTCCAGCGAATCGAGCCGGTCCACCGAGGTCCCCGGCGGCACATGATACAGGTGGCCGGGACGGCTCACCACGATGAAACGGACCGCCCGCGCCACTTCCTGCCAACGCCGCCAGGTTTCGATTTCGGCAAAGGCGTCCGCCCCGATGATAAAGAACAACTCGTCGCCGGGCGCCAGGTGCGCGCGCACCTTGAGGATGGTGTCGATCGAGTAGCTGCGCGCGGTGCCCTCTTCCAGGCGCGAGACCTCGAAGCCTTTCTCGCCCTGGGAGGCCAGCTCCAGCATGCGCACGCGGTCTTCGTACCCGGCCCGGGTGACGCCGGCCTTATGCGGCGGGCGGGCCGCCGGAACGAAGAGCACGCGGCCGAGATGGAAGCGCTCCGCGGCTTGGTGCGCCACCGCGAGATGGGCTTCGTGGACAGGGTCGAAAGTCCCGCCGAAGATCGCCAGTCTCATGGCCGCCCGCGAAGGCTCCTCACGCCTTTTCGATCTTGACAGAGTTTACCTTGACCTCCTGCAGCGGACGGTCCTGCGAATTGCGGGGGGTCTCGGAAATCTTCTTCACCACGTCATAGCCTTCGATGACCTCTCCGAAGACGGTGTGGTGGTTGTCCAGCCATCCCGTGGGGGCCACGGTGATGAAGAACTGGCTGCCGTTGGTGTTGGGGCCGGCGTTGGCCATGGAGAGTATGCCCGCTTTGGAGTGCTTCAGATCGGGATGAAACTCGTCGGCGAACTTGTAGCCGGGACCGCCGCGGCCGGTGCCTTCCGGGTCCCCACCCTGGACCATGAAGTTGGGAATGACGCGGTGGAAGACAGTGCCATCGTAGAATGGCTTGCCGGTCTTGGTTCCCTCCGCCAGGCTCACAAAGTTCTCCACCGTGCGGGGCGCTTTCTCGGCGAACAGCTTGATCTTGAAGCTCCCCGCAGTGGTATCGAATACAGCGTATGTCTCGTTGGCCATCAGAGCGATTGTAGCAATCCGCGATGCCGCGGCCGGTTACCAACCCACCGGACGGCCGCGATTCTGTTCGTCCAGCCACCGCTGGAGCGGCGCAAAGTAATCGCGAATGGCGCTGGCATCCATGGTGCGGGTGCCGGCGATCTTCTCCAGAGCGTCCTGCCACGGCTGGCTCTGTCCCATTTCGAGCATGGCCTTCAACCGCGCCCCGGCCTCCGGGTTGCCGAAAATCGAGCAGCGGTTCAGCGGACCGGTGCATCCGGCCGCCTGCGACAGCGCGCGGTGAAACTGGAATTGCAAAATGTCCGCCAGGAAGTAGCGCATGTAGGGAACGTTGGCCGCCACGTGATACTTCGCGCCGGGATCGAAATCCGTCTCGCCGCGGCCCGGCGGCGGAGCGATCCCCTGGTACTTCAGGCGAAGCTGCCACCATGTCTCGTTGTATTTATCCGGAGGAATCTGGCCGGAGAAGACCTTCCATCGCCATTGGTCGATCATCAGGCCGAAGGGCAGGAAGGCGATCTTCTCGAGCGCCTTGTGCAGCAGCAGCCCGATATCCCTGGACGTATCCGGAGCGCGGTCGAGCAGCCCCACCTTCACCAGGTATTCGGGCGTGATGGAGAGCGCGATGGTGTCGCCCACGGCCTCGTGGAAGCCGTCGTTGGCGCTGTCGCGGAACGAGGGCGGCAGGTTGGAATAGGCGCGCTGGTAGAAATTGTGGCCCAGCTCGTGATGCACGGTCAGGAAATCCTCGCCGGTGATTTGCAGGCACACCTTGAGCCGCACGTCGTTCACGGCGTCGATATCCCAGGCGCTGGCGTGGCACACCACCTCGCGATCGGCGGGCTTCAGAAACAGCGAGCGCTCCCAGAAAGTGGTCGGCAGGGGATCGAAGCCCAGGGAGACGAAGAAGTTCTCGCCGTACTTGACCATCCCCTTCC
>CAYRWE010000394.1:0-3446 GCA_964427655.1 uncultured Solibacteraceae bacterium
GGCGTTCGTGGCCGCGAACCCCGAGGCTGGTGAGATCATTCCGCAGACCGGCGGCATCAGGAAAGGTCCGCTGGGCGCTGGCCGGCCGCGGCAAACGCGGCGGCGCGCAGGTCATCTATTACTATCACGGCGAGCGCCCGCCGGTATTCCTGCTGGCCGCCTACGGAAAGAACGAAAAGGCGAACCGCAGCATGGCCGAGCGGAACGCAATGAAGCGTTTGGTTCCCATTCTGGTGGCGGGCTATCCGGCCAGAGATCGGAGGGCGCGGTGAGCACGAAGGCAAAATCGAAGCGAGTGGCGAAGACGGCGGCGCGTGCGACGAAGAAGCCTCCCACTGTCGGCGCGCGGATCGTTGAGGGACTGGAGCAGGCGATCGCGTGGACGCGCGGCGAAAACCAGGAGGCTCGCGTCACGCTGGTTCAGGTGCCCGATGTCGATGTGCGGGCGGTCCGGACGAAGATGGGCCTCAGCCAGGCGCAGTTCGCGATGAAGTTCGGCCTCCCGCCGGCCACGCTGCGCAACTGGGAGCAGGGCCGCGCGCATCCGGATGCCCCGACGCGGGTGCTCCTGGCAGTGATCGCGAAGCACCCCGAGGCGGTGGAGGACGTGTTGCGGAAGGCGAGCTGAGGGCTTGTATCCGAACCTCTCCGTCTATCGCTTGAACAGAAAAGACAAGAGTGACGAAATCGCCATGGCCTGTTTTCGAGAGCAGGCCTTTATTTTCATAACCTTAGCAATGGTACGTGTCTTGCTACCCAACTCAAAGGCCGCGACGAGCCGGCGTGCCGGAAGGAGAAGGATGAAGGATGATGCAAGCTAAGCCCAAGACCATGATCGTGACGGGCGCGTCTCAAGGACTCGGCGCTGGCGTCGCGAAGGCGTTCATCGGGCGCGGTTACAATGTTGTCGCCAATTCGCTCAATTTCACAAACTCCGCGCTGGCGCCGGCGGAACGGCTGGCTTTAGTCGAGGGAAACATCGGAGAGGCCTCAACCGCCGCGAAGATCGCCGCGGCGGCTATGAGTAATTTCGGCTCGATCGATGCCGTCGTCAATAACGCCGGCATCTATTTCACGAAGCCGTTTCCGGACTACACCGTGCACGATTTTGAGCTGCTCTCCAAAACGAATCTGGAGGGTTACATCCACATCACCCAGCTTGCCGTGAAGCAGATGCTGGAGCAAAAGACGGGCGGGAGCGTCATTTGCATCACGAGCGCGATGGTGGGCCATCCCATCGCCGGAGTCAACGCCTCCGTACCAATGATGACCAAAGGAGGCCTGGAGGCGATCACGCGCAGCCTTGCGATGGAATACGCAAAGGAAGGCATCCGTTTCAACGCGGTCGCTCCGGGCGTCGTCGATACGCCATTGCACGCGAAGGACTCCAAAGAGCTTCTGAAAAGTCTGTCGCCGATGGGAGTGATCCCGGGCGTGGACGACATTGTCGAGGCGATCGTTTATCTGACCGAAGCTCGTCAAGTGACAGGGGAGGTGCTGCACGTGGATGCAGGTGCGCACAACGGAAAATGGTAAACAACACGGAAACCAGGCTTGCGGCCGCGGGCGTTGAACTGCCTCCCGCGGGATGCTCCCATCGGCCGGCCATGAACCGAAATTCCTCGGCAGCGTCGGAAAAGAGTTGAACACCGAGCAAGGCCGAAGCGCCGCGTATGCGGCCGCGCTGAACGTGCTTGCGGTGGCCAGGCACCGCCTTGGATCGCTGGACAGGATCTCTCGCGTCGTGAGGCTCGGAGTCTATGTGGCGACAGCCGGAGATTTCTTCGACCAGGCGAAAATTGCCGATACCGCCTCGGAACGCGTCTGGCGTTCGGAGTGGAGAGCCTTCCATTCGGAATGCCGATCGAGCTGGAAGTGATCTTTGAGGTGTCCGGCTCATGCCGGCCTCCTGGAATCAGTAGAGGGCAAACCGCGAAGGCGCGGCGGGCCCTATGGGCCCGCCGCTCGGAAGGTGGGTCGATACATGCTGACTCGTTTTCAGCTCTTCTTCGCCGGATGTTCCACTTCCAACTTATTCGTCACCGGGCCGAAGCTCAGGCCCGCGCCGGATGCGCGCATACCGGCGACCTGCTTCTCCATATCGGTGCTCACCACCCCGGTCAGCGTCACGTGGCCGCTATCCACGATGATGTGAATCGGCGGAATCGCTTGCATCGCGTAGCGCGAGAACACCGGGTCGCGGAAGATGGCACGCGCCACCTGCAGCCGCAACTGGTCGTCCATGCGGGAGAGCGGCAGGACCTTGATCTCGTCGGTGACGCTGGCCACGCCGGGCACGCGCTCGATCAGCCGCTCGATATCCTGCTTCTTGTACGGCTGGCTCACTTCGCCCAGCAGCTCCACATGGCCGTCATTCACGCGGAAGCTGAGATCGTCCCAGATCGTGTAATGCGGATACATGCGGACTTCGTGCTGGATCGCCTTCACCAGGTCGGCGTCGCTCTTCGGTGCGGCGGGGGGCTTGTCCCGGTCGCTCGCACCGGCCACTCCGGCGCCCGCGATCAGCGTGCTGATGAGGAATCTTCCCAGGAGCATCCTCGTTTTCATTTCCTTCTCCTCCTGCCTCTGTTGACGCGGGAGGAGCGGAGCAGGTGTGTCAGGAAATGTAAAGGCGGGTAAAGGCAACCTAAAGGATGTTCTACCTCAAGCCGTCTTATCCTTCGCATAACAGAGCGGATTAAGATCGCAGGCGGCGCACTTGGGACTGCGCGCCTGGCACAGAGCCCGGCCGTGCAGGATCACCTGGTGCGAAAAGAGAATCCAGCGCTCGCGGGGAACGATCTTCATGAGGTCCTGCTCGATCTTGCCGGGATCCGAGTTTTTGGTGAGGTCCAGGCGCTGGGAGATCCGCTGCACGTGCGTATCGACCACGATGCCCGAAGCGATCCCGTAGGCCGTCCCGAGCACCACGTTGGCGGTCTTGCGGGCCGCCCCGGGGATGGTCAGCATCTCTTCCATGGTGCGCGGAACCTGGCCGCCGAAATCGCCGATGATCTTCTTCGCGGCGCCCACCAGCGACTTCGCCTTATTGTTGAAGAATCCGGTGCTACGGATATCATTTGCAAGCACTTCCTGTTTCACTGCCGCGAAATCGACGGGGGTCGGGTATTTGGCGAAGAGGCCCGGCGTCACCTCGTTGACCCGCTTGTCGGTGCACTGCGCGGAGAGGATGGTGGCTACCAGAAGCTCCCAAGGGTCGCGGTAGTGCAGGGCGCAGGTGGCGTTGGGGTACATGGCATCGAGGCGGCGCAGAATTTCGGCGATGCGCGCCTGCCGCTCGGCTGCGGTCTTGGGCCGTTTCACGTAAGCTCGTAATTGGCCATGCGCGAGCGTCTTGCTCTGCTCGCCGGTGCGTTGGTTGCCTTTGGCGCTTCGCTCGGTTCGGGCTTTCATTTTGACGATTATGCCATTTTTGCGGACCCCGC
>CAYRWE010000395.1:0-3431 GCA_964427655.1 uncultured Solibacteraceae bacterium
CCTCGGGGGTCAGCGTGCATGGCGCGCTCCGAAAATTGCGAAGTCCGGACAGTACATTCCACACAGGTCGCAACCGCTGCATTTCTCCGCGGCTACCGCGTGTGGAGGGTGATAACCCTTAGAGTTGAAAGCGGGTGATAGCGACAGAACGTGCGTGGGACAGAACTCCACGCAGAAGCCGCAGCCTTTACAGCGCTCCGCCGTGATCGCCACGAACCCCTTTGCCATTAGATTTCCCTCCCCAAATGTGATCAGTGTTACGGTTGCACGCCGAGTACCACTTTTCACCTGTGGGAGGAGACCCGGGCCGGCAGCGCCCGGGCTTACGTGAGGCGCGGCAATCTTGTCCTGGCTCAGTGGGTTTCGAGCGGATCGCCGGATTCGTCTTTGGCGAAGTACAGCGCCACGGCGCGGTCTATATTGGCGCGGCTGATGCGCATCGCGCGGCCCTCGTATTCGCTGATGGCTTTGACCAGCCGGCAGATATCGCCAGGGTAGCAGGCCCGGAGAAATTTGGCTCCCGCGGCGCGGCACTGCACCCGCAGGTATTCGGCGGAACCGGTTTCGGAGGAAATATGGTAGCCCTCCAGGACGCGCTCGAAAATGCGGTCGAACACCTCGGCGTCCACATTCTCCACCAGCACCTTGGTCTCGATGCGGCGCAGGAAGGCTTCGTCCGCCAGATCGCGCGGGTTCAGGTTGGTCGAGAAGACCACCATCATCTCGAAGGGGACCTGGAACTTCATTCCGGAGGTCAGCGTCAGGTAATCCACGCGGCGGTCCAGGGGAACCACCCAGCGGTTCAGCAGCTCGCGCGGCTTGATCACCTGGCGGCCGAAATCGTCGATGATCAGAATCCCGTTGTTGGCCTTCATCTGGCAGGGCGAGATGTAGGAGCGTGTCTGCTGGTCCACCTGCAATTCCAGCATGGAGGCCACCAGCTCTCCGCCTACCGTGATGCAGGGCCGATGGCAGCGTATCCAGCGCGGATCGAGCAGGGGATCCTCCGAGCCCGCCACGCGGTGCACCACCGGGTCGAACAGGCTGATGATGTGGCCATCCACCTCCACGGTGTACGGCACCAGGACGGTGTCGCGGTAGATCCGCAGAATCCTCTCGGCGATGCTGGTCTTGCCGTTGCCGGTCCCGCCATACAGAAACAGGGATTGATGCCCGATGAGCGACGGGCCGAGCTGATCGAGCAGCTTGTCCGGCAGCACCAGGTCGCTAAACGCCTGGCGGAGGCTCTCGCGGCTCAGCCGAACGTGCGCGCTCTGCGACTTGACCACCTGGAAATACTGCTGCAGCGAGACGGGCGCCGGGCCGACGTACTGGCACACCTCGGTGCGCGACGCCGCCAACTCGCGGCCCGTGCTGGTGAGCGAGAACATGTAATCGTTCCCCAGCATGCCCTTCACTTCCAGAACGTGCTGCTGGCGGAACTGGTGGAACATGGCCTCCAGCACGCCGAAAGAGAGCTTCAGCCGGTCGTGAAGAGAGGCCAGGGTGCCCGAGCCGTGCTGCCATAAGTACCGCAGAATCAGGTCGCTAACCAGGGCGCGGGGGATCCCTAAATCTTCCAGGCGGTCGGGGATGGCGGGCCGGGTTTCTTCCGGCTCGGCCTGGGTGGCGGTGGCAAGTGCGCTAAGCATAAGTGCGTTCGGCGGCCAGCCGCGAAGCTGCCAGCCGTCTCGACTATACAATGCAGCCCTAAGCCGCACCTATACTTCCTTGGTTAGTGTCCGGGGGTGTCGGAATGGTGATGGTGCTGCTCTTCGCTATGCGGCCGCACCGGGATGGCGCAGCCGTTCGCCGAGATGGCGCAGCTCACGTGCTCGAACTGGATGGTGGTATGGCAGATCTGGAAGTGCTCTTCGAGCAGTTCGTTCAGCCCGCGCAGAATGGCGTCGCTCGAAGAAAGCGGCACGTCTTCGATCAGCACGTGGCAGCTCAGCGCGTGGGTGCTCGAACCCAGGCTCCAAATGTGCAGGTCGTGCACGTCCAGCACGCCTTCGAGCGCGCGCATAGCGGCGACCACATCCGGCAGCCGCAGGCCGCTCGGCAGCCCCTCCAGCAGAATGTTGAGCGCCTCCCGGATAATTCCCCAGGCGGTCCACACGATCAGACCGCCGATGAGCATCGAGAGCAGCGGGTCCACTTGCACCCATCCGGTGTACCGTATGACCAGCGCGCCGGCCACGATGGCACCCGCGCCGGCGGCATCGCCCAGCATATGCAGGAAGGCGCTGCGGATATTGATATCGCCCCGGCTGGCGCTGCGCAGCGCCAGCACGATCCCACCGTTCACCGCTATGCCCAACGCGGCCACAATCATCATGGTGGTCTCGCGCACCGGCTGGGGATCGCCAAACCGCAGCACGCTCTGGTAGAAGATCCACCCCGCCAGGCACCCCAGCGCGACCGCGTTCACCGATGCCACCAGGACCCCGGCGCGCTGGTACCCGTAGGTGCGGCTTTCATCGGCGGGCTTGGATTGCAGGTAGAAACCGAACCAGGAGAGCAGCAGAGCCAGGCCGTCGGTGAAGTTGTGGCCGGCATCGGAGACGAGCGCCAGCGAATGCGCCTGCATCCCCGCCACCACCTCCACCGCTACGAACGCCAGAGTGGCGACCAGCGACCAGCCCAGGACCGTGCCCGTTCCGCTGTGTTCGTGGGTGTGCGAATGCAACCGGTCCCTCCCTCTTCAGTTTATGCCGGTTCGCCGCGCGCCGCTTTATACGCCACGGCGGTTGCCCCAAAGATCGACGTGCAGGCGCGGGCCGAAACGGAATCCCTCCTCCTTGCATAGCTCCGCCAGCCAGCGTGCGCGCTCGCGCAGCCGCTCGGGATCGGTGCCCTCGGGCATCAGGATGACGCGCTCGCGCGGCGTCTCCAGGGCCGCCGCCAGGGCGCGGGCCTCTTCGATATCCTCAGGCTTCTCGATCACGAATTTGAGCTGGTATTCGTAGCGCCGCGTCAGCTCGCCGAGCGCCTCGGGATTGATTCGCGTGCGCTCGTGCCGGGCGGCCCATTCGCCCTCCGGACGCGAGTTGGCCAGCTTGGGGCTGATGCTCATCAGGTCGCAGTCCACCGGGTGGAAGACCGTCCCGGCGGTTTCGATGGTGATGTGTTTTCCCAGCTCCCGCAGGCGCCCGGTGAGCGGAACGATCTCCGGCGCAATCATCGGCTCGCCGCCCGTCACCACCACATAATCGGTGGGATGCGCCCGCACCTCATCCAGAATGCGCTCGAGCGGCAGCTCGGTTCCCTCCGGCTGCCAGGAGGTGTAGGGCGTGTCGCACCACGCGCAGCGCAGGTTGCAGCCGCTCGTGCGCACGAAAACCGAGGGCATACCGGCCAGCGCGCCTTCCCCTTGCAGCGAATAGAACAGCTCAGCGATCCTCAAGGCCGGCCTCTTCGAATCCCTTGCG
>CAYRWE010000396.1:0-3426 GCA_964427655.1 uncultured Solibacteraceae bacterium
CTTCAGCGGAAATTTGCGCCCTTTGGAAATAGCACGTAAACTCGTGCTACACGGGAAGAGGTGCGCTCATGAAAACCAACGTCACCTTGAAGATTGAAGCCGACCTCCTGAGGGAAGCCCGCATCCTGGCCGCCGAACAGGGCTCCTCCATCAGCAGCCTGCTGGCCGAGCGCCTGGAACAGGCCGTACGCGAGCGCAAGGGATACGAGCAGGCTCGCCAAGGTGCGGTTGCCCGCCTGCGTGCGGGCTTCGATTTGCAATGGACCCCACCCCGCTCACGGGACGAATTGCATGAGCGATAAGTATTTCGTCGATACCAACATCCTGGTCTACGCACATGACCGCTCCACCGGCGACAAGCACCGGCGTGCTCAGATCCTCCTGGAGCAGCTCTGGGATTCGGGCAAGGGCGTATTGAGTACGCAGGTTCTGCAGGAACTGTGCATCAACCTTCGCCGCCAGGCCGGCAATCCCTTGCCTGTCGAGGAAGTTCGCCGGCTGATTCGCGAGTACTCCACCTGGGAGGTGGTAACTAACACTCCCGAATCGGTTCTCCGGGCGCTGGATATCGAGACGCGCTACAAGACTTCGTTTTGGGATGCGCTGATCCTCGACGCCGCTGAGCACGCCGGCGCTGCGATCCTTTACTCCGAGGATCTGGCAACCGGACAACGCTACGGGGCGATTCAGGTTGTGAACCCACTCGTAGACCCCTTAGCCCCGTAACGGACCTCCCGTCCGGGTGCCCCAGAGCTCGCCCCGAGCCTGTCGAAAGCCTGCCTTGAGCGGAGTCGAAGGGGGTCTCGCCTCTGCGACCTGGGAAAGCAGGAATGACTCCATTCCCAGGTTCCTGGTCCCTATTCCCTGTTCCCTGTTCCCTGTTCCCCGCTACTCAAGCATCTGCAAATCCAGCGGCTCCTCCAGCAGGCAGTCCATGGTGCCGATGCTGGCCAGCGCCTGCTTGAGCGCCGAGGTCTTGCAAGGCTCCACGGTCACCACAAACGGCAGCGCATGCTGAGGGTAGCCGGGCTTCTGCACAATGGCGCGAATGTTGATGCGCTCCCTGGCCAGGGCTCCGGTAATCTCCGCCACGATCCCCGGCCGGTCATCGACCAGGAAGCGGATGTAGTGGGGAACCTCGAACTCCGCGCCCACCGTGGCCGGGACCGCCGGCACCTCGACGCGCCGCGAACCGTGAGCCAGGGCCAGCAGATCGCTGACCACGGCCACCGCCGTGGGATGGCCGCCGGCGCCGTGTCCGGAGAAGACCACATCTCCGCCATAGCGGCCGGAGAGAATCACCATGTTTTCCGTACCCCGCGACCAGGCCAGCGGCGAACGCAGGGCCACCAGCATGGGGCCAACCGTAGCCGCCACCTGGCCCGAGGATTGCTCGGCGCGCGCAATCTGGCGGATGGTGCAGCCCAGGTCGCGCGCATAACTGAAGTCCACGGAGGAAACCGCGGTGATTGGCCGGGGCACAATCTCTTCCGGATCGACCTGGACGCGCAGCGCCAGCCGCATCAGAATGGCCAGCTTGGCGCGTGCGTCGAACCCGCCCACATCCTCGGTGGGATCTGCCTCGGCATAGCCCAGCGCCTGCGCCGCGGCCAGCACGTTCGAGTACTCCGCACCCTCCTCCATCTTGCTGAGGATAAAGTTGCAGGTGCCGTTTAAAATGCCCTCAATGCGCTCGATGCGGTCCCCGGCCAGCCCCTGTTCGAGGCCTGGAATCACGGGAATTCCGCCCGCCACGGCGGCGCCATACTTCAGGTGCCCGCCCTTCTCCGCGGCCAGCCGCTCCAGTTCCACGCCATGATAGGCGATCAGCTTCTTGTTGGCGGTGACCACGCTCTTGCCGGCCTCCAGAGCGCGGCGCACCCAGCCGCCAGCCGGATCCAGCCCGCCCGCCAGTTCCACCACCACGTCCACATCCGAAGCCAGAACCGCATCGGCGTCCTCGCTCCATTCCACGGTCGAAGGCACCCAATCCACGCGCTTGCGCTCCACGCCGCGGTTGAAGATGTGGGTCAGCTTCAGCCCCTTGGGCTGCGACTCCACCAGAATGCGCGCCGCCGAACTGCCGACCGTGCCAAAGCCAAAAAGGGCGATGCGCAGCGGACGGTGAAGGCGGGGCTTCGGCGCGGGCTGGCTGGAGGACGCTTGCGGCGATACGGGTGCATTCGCTTCTGGCAAAGGGGTTCCCTCTTTTTATGTGGGTTTCAAAAGAACCTGATGCCCCGATGATACCTGACCGGCGGGCCAGATATCCCACGTTGGCGATTCCATGCAGGTTCTCGTGTAGCATGAATCTCACATGCGGCGCGGACTTTCCATCTTTTTGCTGCTGCTCTTCTGCCTGGGGCCGCTGGCGGCAGCCCTCCCGGGCAGCGATGAGTCGCGCCTGCCGCCCTGCTGCCGCCGCCACGGAGCGCACCACTGCGCCATGGCCGAACGCATGGCCGCCATGACCAGGCAGGCCGCCTCCGGCTCGGTTTCCATGGCAGGCGCGCCCTCGCACTGCCCTTTCTATCCCGGTTCCAATGCCGTTCCCGCGACGCCGGATCATGCGCTGGCCGCCTCGCCAGCCAGCTTGCTGGCTATGCTGGCACAGGCCCACACGCCCGCCGCCGGCCGCGCCGCAGCCCGCCTGAGCCAAATCCGCACCCGCGCCGGCCGCGGACCTCCCGGCTGTCCTCTCAGCTGAACATCCCGTTGCAAGCCTCACCTTCCCTTGGAAGGGCAGAGGTCTCAGCCCGCTCCCCGGCTGACCAGGCCCAAAAGCACCCGCGGCTCCCCGGCAATTTCGCCGCTCCGGCGCCGAGTCTGTTTTCAGCGGTTTCCCCAACTGAATTCGGCAGTCTGCGCTCCGCAATCCCGGCCGCTTCCCCGGCCCGTGCATCCAGCGGAACGCGCCCGGAGGCTCGACCATGCGTTTTCCTTCTTCCCTTGCCGCGACTTTGCTGCTGGCCGCTTCCATCCCATCGCTGGCCAACGTGTTTGCCACCGTGCACGGCGTGGTGCACGATCCGGGGCACCGGCCCATCGCCGGCGCAGAAGTCACCCTGCAAGCCGCCGATTCCGCCTTCATCCTGCGCGCCAGCACCGGCGCCGACGGCGAGTTCGAGCTGCCCCAGGCGCCCATCGGCGTTTATCGCCTGCAAGTTGCGGCGCCCGGCTTTGCCACGGTCGCCGAGCCGGTCACCGTGGCTTCGGGCACCAGCCCCGTCCTGCACATCGCGCTGCCGCTCAGCGGCGACCGCCAAACCGTCACAGTGCACGGATCGGCCAGCTCCGCCGACTCGGTGACGCCCACCACGCTCATCACCCGTGCACAGATCGAGGAGACCCCCGGCGCCAGCCGCACCGCAGGCATGGAGATGATCACCGACTACGTTCCCGGCGCCTACATGACCCACGACATGC
>CAYRWE010000397.1:0-3395 GCA_964427655.1 uncultured Solibacteraceae bacterium
AGGCCTCAGTCATAGCAGCCCTCCAGGAACCAGCCGCGCGGCTCGCAGTAGAGGCGGTACAACCCGCCATCGCCGAGCGCGATATCCCATTCGTCGCGCGACCAGGGATCGTTGGTCCACCAATCGCCCGAAGTACGCCAGGGGCCGGAGCGCTCGACCACGTTTCCGCGGACGCCCTCAGCCACCACGAAGCTGGGCTGTCCCGCGGCCAGCGCCACGCGCGCTTCGCGCGGCGGCCGGAAGACGCGAAGCACCAGAGGCTTGGGCTTTAGTTGAAGAACCGCTCCCTGACGGTCGCGGCTCGGAACTGAGCCGCGACCGTCAGGGAGCGGTTCTTCCTCTGCCATCCGAAACGCTCCCGGCCGATGCGTATCGAGCAGCTCCGGCGAGCCCACATGCCCTTCCCCCACGAGCGCCCGAATGCGCGCCAGCGTCACTTCCAGTTTGACCGGCTCGGGCGACGCCAGCACGAAAAGCCCGCTCTGCGCGGCGCGCGGCTTCTCCGGATGCATCTCCATGCGGATGCCCACAATGCCCGCTTCGGGCGGGTGCGCGGCCAGATCGAGCTGCAAAAGTTTCAGCAGCGCCCGCGTATCGAGCGTCGGGACGGGCAGCCGCAGCGTGCGCTCGTGCGCCGCGCGGTTCTCGAGCGCCAACCGGAGACGCAGCTCATCGGTGGCCAGCGCGCGCGTCGCCAGCCGCAAGGCCAGCCCGTTCACCAGGCTTGCCAGCAAAAACGCCAGCGGCTCCAGCAGCACGATGGGATATTCCGGATCGAGTTCCTCGGCGAAATCCTCGGGCATCTCGATGGGCACCAGCTTGCGGTCCGATTCGCCGCGCGCCAGCGTGCGCAGTCGCAGGCCTTCCGCGCCTAGCCGCTCGGCGATCCCCAGTGGCGGCAGCGCGGCCAAATCCCGAAAACGCCGTATGCCCCAGCGCGCCAGCGTCTCCCCCAATTCGGGCGAAGGCGCTAGCAGCGCCAGCGGCAGCGTGCCCAGATACTTGGCCTCGTCGCCCTCCGGGACGATGCCGATGCCCGCGAATCCGCGCGCCGCGCAGATGGCCGCATCGGCGTTGGCCGCCAGCGCGAGATTCGCCTGCAATCCGAGTTCGGCGGCGCGGCGCGCCATGGCCGCGGCCACATCCTGCGCCGGCCCGAAGAGCCGCTCCAGGCCCGCGGCATGGAGCGTCACCACGCCCGGCGCGGTCGCTTCCACCACCGGCGAAAATTCGCGCGCCAGCGCAACCAGGTCCCCACTACCGCACAGGCAGGCGTACATGGGCCCTCACTTCGCGCGCCGGCTTGCGCCGCGCCACTTCCACGCGGATGGCCTCGAGTAGCCGCGCCCCGGCCAGCGGCCCGCCCCTCCACGAAACCTCCCGGCGCGCGCATTCCAAAATCAGCGAGGCGCAGGTTTTGGCGTTGGATTCGCGCGCCACCGTCAGCAGCACGGTGGGGGTGTGCTCCACGGCGCGTCGCAAGCGGAACCAGGAAGTGAGCGAAATGCGGCGCGCGTTGGCCGGCGGTGTATCGCCCAGGTCCATCGCCACCACGCCGAAACCGCCGCCCTGGATCAGCAGGTCCGCAGCCTTCAGGGCATGCTCGGCATGGTGCCCGCAGCGCACCCACAGCAGCTTATCGAGATGCACACCCGAGGCGGCGGCCGAGAGCGGGTCGAAGGCATCTTCGGCATCCACCAGGGCGCAGGCCTCGCCCCCCGCGCTGGCCGTCGCCAGGATGGATACCAGCAGGCTGGTGCGGCCGGAAGAGGCCGGACCGGTGATCTCCGTCAGGCATCCGCGCGGAATCCCGCCCATGGCCGCATCCACCTCCGGAAGCCCGCTACGCACCAGCTCGGGAGCGTGCCGATCCTGCCACTCGAGCGGGCCGCCCAGCACCTCCTCGAACTGCTTTTTGAGAATCCCCGCCGCGCCCATGTATTCGCCTTATATTCGCCTGTACTTCATTTATACCGGCGCGCCGGGGCGGATGTCAAATGCTCCCTCCTTCCTTTGGTTTTCACGTGCAAGCCTGCGATACTAGGCGTTTCCCGGAGACCATGAACCCCCAGGCCACCCACGTTACGCTGGCCATCGTTGCTGCCGCCCTGGCCTTTGGCGCGCAGGCTCAGCGCGGGCCAGGAGACGCCGCCATGACACAGAATCCCTCAGCCGGTCAGACCCTCAAAACATTGGCGCGCGGCACGCAATATGCCGTGGCCTCCATGGACCCGTTACCCACCATGGTGGCCGAGCACGTCCTGCGCGATGGCGGCAACGCCTTTGACGCCATCGTGGCCGGACAGGCCGTTCTGGGACTGGCGCTGCCCGAAATGAACGGCGTGGGCGGCGATGCCACCCTGCTCATTTACGACGCCAAGGCCAAAAAGGTCTTTTCCCTGAATGCCGAAGGCACCGCCCCCAAACTGGCCACCATCGCGTGGTACAAGACGCACCAGGGCGGCAAGATCCCGGTCAACGATTCGCTCCTGGCGGGCACCGTTCCAGGCGTGGTGGACGCCTGGTATATCCTGCTTTCACGCTGGGGCACGCGCAGCTTCGGCGAGGTTCTGGCGCCCGCCATCGAACTGGCCGAGCGCGGCATTCCCATGAGCCACGTGCTGGATATCGAGGATCTCCTGAAATACCCCACCAGCCGCCGCGTCTTCGCCCCTCCCGATGGCCGCATGTGGAAAGCCGGCGACATCTGGAAAAATCCCGATCTGGCCCGCACCCTCCGCCGCCTGGTCGAGGCCGAGAAAGCCGCCGCCAGCCAGGGCCGCGCGGCCGCGCTCCAAGCCGCCCGCGACCGCTTCTACAAAGGCGATATCGCCCGCGAGATGGCCCGCTTCTCCGAGGAGAACGGGGGCCTGTTCCGCTATGAGGATTTCGCCAATTACACCGCCAAGCTCGAGGAGCCGGTTTCCATCGAGTACCGCGGCTACACCGTTTATAAGAACGCCTCCGCCACCCAGGGACCGGCTGAACTCTTCGCGCTCAACATCCTGGAAGGCTACGATCTTAAACAGATGGGCCTCAATTCGGCTGATTACATCCACACCTCCGCCGAAGCCATCAAGCTGGCCATGGCGGACCGCGATACCTACCTGGGCGACATGGATTTCATCCACATCCCCTACAATGGCCTGCTTTCGAAGGAATATGCCGCCGCCCGCCGCAAACTGATCGATGCTGAAAAAGCCTCGCTCGAATTCCGCCCCGGCGATGTCGCGCCCTTCGCCGGCGCGGGCTACCAGCCCGTGGCTCATCCGCGGGACGTGGATTTCGAGGGCCACGCCGATCACGCCGGCGACACCAGCTACATCGCGGTAGTGGATCGCGCGCGCAACATGGTCTCGTTCACCCCCAGCCTGCACAGCATCTTCGGCACCAAG
>CAYRWE010000398.1:0-3391 GCA_964427655.1 uncultured Solibacteraceae bacterium
TGGAAGGCCATCCCCAGGTTCCAGGCGTACTCGCCCAGGCTGGCCTCAACGCGATCGCCGCCGCGGCCGCATAGGGCCCCCAGCCGCGCGCAGACCGAGAAGAGGCGGGCCGTCTTGCGGTCCACCAGCTCCATGCAATCGGCCTCCGTGACGTCGATGCGGCCGATGCGATCGAGCTGCAACAGCTCGCCTTCGACCATGATCTGGGTGAGGCCGATCAGCAGGTCCAGAAGCTGGAAATTGCGCTCGCGCAGGGCGATTTGAAAGGCCTGCATGTAGAGCCAGTCGCCGGCCAGCACGCAAGTGTGATTGCCCCAGCGGGCGTTGGTCGAGGGGCGTCCGCGGCGCGTCTGAGCGGCGTCGATCACGTCGTCGTGCACCAGCGTGGCCGTGTGGATCATCTCCACGACGGCGCCCATGTGGATGGCCTGTCGCCCCGCGGGCTCTCCATTTCCGCCGGACGCCAGCTTGGCCGATAGCAGGAGCAGAGCCGGGCGCAGACGTTTCCCGCCGCTCGATTGCAGGTGCTGGCCAATAGCCGTGACCGCGTCCGCGGACGCGACCGATTCGCCGGTGATTTTCTTTTCGACCTCTTCCAGTTCATCCTGGATGAGATCGAAAATCTCGCGGCCCGTAATGGCCTGCCCCACCTTGCCCAGATTCATTGCAAGTGTCCAGTGTACAGGTTACCGGACCCGCGCGGCAAACAGAGTTGTTCGAAATTACGCGTCGTGATCTCCGCCATTTCCTCCGCGGAAGAGCCGCGAATCTCCGCCAGGCGCCTCACCACTTCAGCGACGAAGGCCGGCTCGTTGCGTTTTCCGCGGTGCGGCACGGGCGCCAGGTAGGGGCAATCCGTTTCCACCAGAAGGCGCTCCGGGGGCGTCATGCGTGCCGCCTCCCGCACCGCGTCCGCCTTGGGAAACGTCAGCACACCGCCAAAAGCCAAATAAAAACCGCGATCGAGGGCCTGGCGGGCCTGGCGCTCGTCGCCGGTGAAGCAGTGCAGGATACCGGAGAAGCGCGCGGCCCCAGCGCCATCGACGAGCGCCAGCGTGTCGTCCCAGGCCTCGCGCGTGTGAACCACCACAGGCTTACGGGCCTCCGCGGCGATTTCCAACTGGCGCTCGAAGGCCGTCCGCTGCACCGGGCGCGGCGAGAGGTCGTAGTGGTAATCCAGGCCGATTTCGCCGAGGGCAATTACCTTGGGATCGGCGGCCAACTCGCGCAGCCGGGCGAAGACATCCTCGCCGGCCTTGGAGGCATCGTGCGGATGCACACCCACGGTGGCGTACAGGAAAGGGTAACGCGCGGCCAGCCGCAGGCCGGCTTCCAGGTCCGGTGGGCCGTTGCCGGTGCCGATGGCCATCATGTGCTCTACGCCCGCGGCCCGCGCGCGCTCGATTACCGCGTCGCGGTCGGGATCGAATTTGGGATCGTCCAGATGGACGTGCGAATCCACCAGCCTCACTTGAGGCGGGCTCCGACCGGGACATCCTCATGGAAGCCGGCCAGCACGGGCTTTCCCCCCTCCACCGAAGCCGCTACGATCATGCCGTTCGATTCGATGCCGCGCAGCTTGCGAGGTTGCAAATTGGCGACGATCACCACCTTGCGGTTGATCAGGGCCTCCGGCGTGTAGGCCTCGGCGATGCCCGCCACGATGGTGCGCGGCTCGGGCTCGCCGATATCCACTTTCATGTGCATCAGCTTGTCGGAGCCCTTGACGCGCTCGGCCGAAAGCACCAGCCCCACGCGCAGCTCCACCTTGGAGAAATCCTCGATGGGAATCCTGGCTTCCGCGGCGGCCGCGGGCGCTTCGACCTTCTTGCCCATCAGGGCGGCCTGCTCCTCGGTGGCACGCACCTCGAGTTCCCGCATGCGCTCGACCGCCGGCTTGACGTCGATGCGCGGGAAGACGCCCGCCACTTCACCGATCTTCTGCCCCACCGGCAGTCCGCCCCAGGCGAGCGTGGCGAAGCGCACCGCTTCGAGCGGCTCCGCCATGCCGAGCTGCGTCCAGATTTTGGGCGCCGATTGCGGCAGCACGGGGGCCAGCAGAGCCGTCGCGACGCGCAACGCCTCGGCGGCCGTGTACAGCGTAGTATTCAATTGGGCCGCGGCGTCGTCGCCCGACTGGCGGGCCAGTTTCCAGGGCGCCTGCTTTACTATGAAGCGATCTACTTCCGAGATCAACCCCCAGACGGCCTCGAGCCCCTTGGAGAACTCGAAGCGGTCGTAGGCCGCCTCGACATTCTTGATGGTCTCGCCCGCCAGCGCGGCGATCTGCGGCTCGGAACCTTCCGGCACGATGCCGCCGCGATACTGGTGGATCATGGTCAGCGTGCGGCTGGCCAGGTTGCCGAGGCCGTTGGCCAAGTCCGAATTGTAGCGATTGATCAGCGCGTCGTAGCTGAAACTGCCATCCTGCCCGAAGACGATCTCGCGCAGCAGAAAGTAGCGCAGCGCATCGGCGCCCATGACCTCGCGTATGGGTTCGGCGCGCACGATGTTGCCGCGCGACTTGCTCATCTTGTCGTTCTCGAACAGCAGCCAGCCGTGCGCGAAGACGCGTTTCGGCAGTTCGATGCCGCCGGCCATGCAGAAGGCCGGCCAGAAGACCGCGTGGAACCGCACGATCTCCTTGCCGATCAGGTGCAAATCGGCCGGCCACAGCTCTTCGCCCTGGACCGCGCTCACGTAGGCGATCAGCGCGTCGAACCACACATAGAAAACGTGATGCCCCTCGACCGGCAGCGGGATGCCCCACTTGAGCGTCGTCCGGCTGATCGAAAGATCGTTGAGGCCATTGCGCACGAACGAGATCACCTCGTTGCGGCGGGTCTCGGGCTGGATGAAATCGGGCTGCTTCTCGTACAGCTCGAGCAGCTTTTCGGTGAAGGCCGAGAGCTTGAAGAAATAATTCTCCTCGGTGACCGTCTCGGTGGGCCGTCCGCACTCCGGGCAGGGATCGCCGGCCTTGGCTTCGTTCACGTACAGCTCGTCGAAGACGCAGTATTGGCCGGTGTAGCTGCCCTTATAGATGTAGCCGTTCTCCAGGCAGCGCTCGAAGAGCCACTGCACCACCTTGTGATGGCGCGGGTCCGTGGTGCGTATGGTGCGGTCGACCCGGATATTGAGCTTCTCCCACTGCTTGCGGAACTCCGCCGAGATGGTGTCGGTGAAAGCCTGGGGCGTCTTGCCGGCGGCCTGGGCGGCGCGCTCGACCTTCTGGCCGTGCTCGTCGGTGCCGGTGAACATCACCGCGTCGTAACCCTGCATGCGCCTGAAGCGCGCGATGGTCTCGGCCGCCATGGTGGTGTAGGTGTGGCCGATGTGGGGAGCCGCATTCACATAGTAAAGCGGCGTAGTCAGGTAGTATTTCATCTGG
>CAYRWE010000399.1:0-3382 GCA_964427655.1 uncultured Solibacteraceae bacterium
CGAAAAGGAGTTCACATGGACCGGCGAAGCTTCGTGGAATCGATGGCAGGCGTGGGTATGCTGGCGGCCCAGTCCGGCGCCTCCGCCCAGGCGCAGGAAGCGGGCCGCAAGACCCGTCTGTACCGCTTGGATTATTTCTACTATCATCAGGGCGACCAGACCGCCCGGCTGACGGATTTCCTCACCGCCACGGCGCCCGTTATCGCTAAACACGTGCCAACCGTGGGCGTATTCTCGGCCGTGCTGGCGCCGCACGCGCAGACGATGCTGGTGCTAAGCGGCTACTCCAGCGTGGAGGAGATGGAAGCGGCCTCGCGCGCCGTCACGGAAGATCCCACCTACCGCAAGGCGCACGACGAGTTGGAGAAGTCTCCCGAGGGTTCCTATGATAGCTTGCAGCGCGTGCTGCTCCAGGCCACCGACTTTTCGCAGGAGGTCGTGCCGCTCGCCGAGAAGCCCAAGAGCCCGCGCTACTTCGAAGTGCGCATCTACCACTCGCCTACCGGCCGTCAGTTGGGCCTGGTCCACGAGCGCTTCGCGAAGGCCGAAATCGCCATTTTCCACCGCTCGGGCGTGCATCCGATTCTGTATGCCGATACCATCATCGGCCCCGAGATGCCGAACCTGACCTACATTATTCCATTCGCCACGCTGGCCGATCGCGAGAAGGCCTGGGATGCCTTCAACGCGGATCCGGAATGGGTCAGGGTGCGCAACGAATCGGTGGCGCGCGGCGGCCAGATCGTCAATTTCAACAATCTCTCGCTGTGGCGCGCCACGGCCTTTTCGCCGCTGCAATAGGCGCCGGACTGCCGGCCGAGCTACTCCGGGGCCTTGCGCCCCAGCACTTCGCGCAACTTCCGCGCCAGCACTTCGCGGCTGAAGGGCTTGGGCAGGAACTCCACGTCGCGGTCCAGCACGCCGTGATGCACGATCGAGTTCTCGGTGTAGCCGGAAAGATACAGCACACGCATACGCGGACGCAGGGGGAACAGCACTTCGGCTAATTGCTTGCCGCTCATGTTGGGCATGATGACATCGGTCAGCAGCAGGGCGATCTCGCCGGGATGCCGCCCGCTCACCGCCAGAGCCTCCTCGCCGCTGGCCGCCGTCAGCACCGTGTATCCCAGCTGGCGCAGAATCCGCACCGTCAGATCGCGCACCGCCTGCTCGTCTTCCACCACCAGGATGGTCTCGGCGCCGAAAGACCGGGCATCCAGCGCTTCGCCCGCGGACGCTTCGGAAACCGGCGCTGCCACGCGCGGAAAATAGAGCTTGAACGTGGTGCCCTTGCCCGGTTCGCTGTACACCCAGATGTCGCCGCCCGCCTGCTTCACCATGCCATAAACCGTGGCGAGACCCAACCCGGTGCCCTTACCCTTTTCCTTAGTGGTAAAGAAAGGCTCGAAGATGCGGCGCCGGGTCTCGGCGTCCATGCCCTGGCCGGTATCGCTCAGCGCCATCATCACGAACTCGCCCGGTTCCACGCCCAGGTGGGTACGCGTATAGTTCTCGTCCAGGCGCACGTTGGCGGTCTCGATGGTGATGCGGCCCCCGGTCGGCATGGCATCCCGCGCGTTGATTGACAAATTAACCACCGCCTGTTCGATGTGCGCTGGATCGGCCTTGACATTCCCGGCCTCCGGATTGAGCAACATCGTCAGCTCGATATCTTCGCCGATCAGACGCCGCAGCATCTTCTCGATGTTCCTCATCACCTCGTTGATGCTCATGACGCGCGGCTGGATCACCTGCCGCCGGCTGAACGCCAGCAACTGGTTGGTGAGCGCGGCCGCGCGATCGGAGGCTTTCAGAATCTCCTCGGCGTATCCGCGCAGCGGGTCGAGCGTCGAAACCTCGTCCAGGATCATGCGGTTGTAGCCGGAGATCACGGTCAGCATGTTATTGAAATCGTGCGCCACGCCACCCGCCAGGCGCCCTACCGCCTCCATCTTCTGCGAGTGCGTCAACTGCTCCTCGAGATGCTTGCGCTGGGTGATATCGGTGACGAAGGCGATGGCGAAGACTCCCTCCGGCGTCTCCACGTAGCTGAGGCTGACCTCCACGGGAAATTCGGTGCCATCCCGCCGGCGGCCCGACAATTCCATCCCGATTCCCATGTTGCGAACCCGCGGGTGTGCGAAATAGTCCTCCCGCTCTTTGGTATGCGCCGCTCGCCGCTGTTCCGGCAAAAGAATTTCGATGCGGTTGCCCAGCAGTTCTTCGCGCGAGTAGCCGAAAAGCTCCTCGGTCCGGCGGTTGGCCAGCACTATTTTCCCGCTACGATCTACGCTGACAATCGATTGCGTGGCCGATTCCAATAGCGCAATTACTAATTTTTCGCTCTGGTTCAGTATAGTGAGGTGGTCCTTGGCTTTCCCGGGCCCCGCCCCCGCAGACAAATCGCTTCCCGATGCGTCCATCCCGTGACGTCCCCTCTACTTGTATTTTCGAACGCCCGAGGTTTCTCATGCAAATTTTAGTTTGCGCTGTCACAATGGAAGTAAGCCCCCGCCAGGAGGGAAATGGAATGATCGATACGGTTCTGAATCTGCTTTTTCGCTGTTCCCACCGGCGGCTATCCCGGCCCGTATCGCCTCCCAGCAAGAAAGGCGTCTCCCAGGGGCCGGCATATGTCGTTTGTCTGGATTGCGGCAAGCACTTCGAATACGACACGCACGAGATGCGCCTGGGCAAGCGTCTGGACGACCGCGAAGGCGCTCCGGACCACGATCCGCTCGCGCCCGCGCCCAAACCGCCGCGCAGCAAGCTCAAGTTCGCGCTATGGGCAGGCTTGCCGCTGGCAGTCTTGCTAGGGTCGCTCCTGAAAAGCCGAAAGCCGCACGCGGCGGCTCCGAAGCCGCAGGCCCAAGCGAAACCGGCGCCCGCTCCCGAGTATGGCCGGGATAGCCGCGCGCCAAGCTAAAATCGAAGCATCTCATGCCCACCCAGGCCGATACGGCAGGTGCACGCAAGTTCTTCTCGCGCCACGGCACGCTTGCCAAGTGGCATCCTAATTACGAGTTCCGCCCGGGACAGGTGGAGATGGCCGAGGCCGTGGAATCGGCGCTGGCCGACCGGCGCCATCTCATCGTCGAGGCCGGCACGGGCACCGGAAAAACCTTGGCCTACCTAGTTCCCGCGCTGCTCTCCGGCAAGCGCATCGTGGTCTCCACTGGAACCAAGAACCTCCAGGAGCAGCTCTTTTTCAAGGACGTTCCCTTCTTGCAGCAGCATTTTTCGCGGCCGCTGAAGGTCTGCTACATGAAGGGCCGCGGCAACTACGCCTGCCGCCAGAAGATCTATGACGCCGAGAAGGAGCCGGTGCTGGCCGGCCTCGAGGAAGTGGCCGATTTCCAGGTGATCCGCGAGTGGGAGAAGA
>CAYRWE010000400.1:0-3376 GCA_964427655.1 uncultured Solibacteraceae bacterium
TTGCCGTCTTTGGCCGCCTTCACCTCGGTCCCCACGAGCACCATTCCGGCTTCGAACCGGTCGAGAAGAAAGTAGTTGTGCCCGGCCTGCCGGTTGTCGCTCAGGATTTTGAAGGGGGAGTGCTTCTCGGCCAAATTGACCTCAACGCCCGAAAACCTAACGCCGTCAATGACTTTAGATGATCCGAGACCGCCTTCATCTTATCACAACCCCTCCCGGAGGCCCCGAAAGTACGGAAACATGCGTCTCTTCAATCAGTTAGCTGCCACGCTGTTGACCGCCGCGCTACTCGCGCCGGGGGTTCCTCTGGAGGCCCGCACACGCAAGGGCGATAGCTATTTGACCCAGGGGCGAATGCATGAGGATAAAAAGGAGTGGGATGAGGCTCTGGCCGACTACGAACGGGCCCTCTCCGAGGATCCGGCCGACCTGGCCTATCAAATGGCCGCCCAAAAGGCCCGCTTCCAGGCCGGCCAGATGCACATCGACCGCGGCCTGAAGGCGCGCAGCCTGGGCCAGCTCGGCGAAGCGATGCTGGAGTTCCAGAAGGCTTTCGGGTCGAATCCGGGTTCGGCCGCCGCGCAGCAGGAACTGGCGCGCACACAGGAGATGATCCAGCGCGAGCGCAAGAGGGCCGAGATCACCGGGCGTGAGGCGCCGCCCGAGGAGCGCGCCCTCACACCGGTCGAGGAGATGAACAAGCGCGAGCGGGAGAAGATCGAACGCATGCTCCCGGTTCCCGAGCTGCGCCCGCTCAACCCGCAGAAGATCGATCTCAAAATGAACGGCCAGAAGTCCAAGGTCATCTTCGACACGCTGGGCAAGGTGGCCGGGCTCAATGTCATATGGGACCCGGAATACCAGCCGCCCCCGCGCGATAACTTCACCATCGATTTCGGCGACTCCACCATCAACCAGGCGCTCGATTACGCCGCCATCCTGACCAAGTCCTTCTGGAAGCCGCTTTCGGTCAACACCATCTTCATCACCAACGACAATCCCAATAAGCGCCGCGATTACGAAGAGCAGGTGGCCCGGGTTATCTATCTCAATAATGTGAGCACGCCACAGGAGATCCAGGAAATCGTCAACGCGGTGCGCGGCATGGCCGACCTGCAGCGCGTGTTTCCGTATGCTTCGCAAAACGCCATCCTGGTGCGCGCGGAGGCCGATAAGGTGGCCCTGGCCGAGAAGATCATCCGCGATCTCGACAAGCCCAAGGCCGAAGTGGTGGTGGATATCCTGGTGATCGAAGCCAGCTCCCAGTTCAGCCGCCAGATCACCGCGGCCATCGCGTCCACCGGTCTGAATCTGCCGGTCAGTTTCACGCCGCGCACCAGCATTCAGGTGCAGAATTCGACCTCGAGCACCTCGACCAGCACTACCGGGACCACAACCACCACCGGAACCACCACGGGCACCACCGGAACCACCACGGGCACCACCGGCACGACTACGGGCACCGCCATTCCGCTCTCGAACCTGGGCCACCTGGCCAGCGCGGATTTCTCCACCACGCTGCCCGGCGCGCTGCTGCAGGCGGCCATGAGCGACGCGCGTTCCAAAGTGCTGCAATCGCCGCAGGTGCGCTCGGTGGATAACATCAAAGCCACGCTCAAGATCGGCGACCGCGAGCCGACCGCTACGGGCAGCTTTCAGCCGGGCATCGGCGGCGTAGGCATCAACCCGCTGGTCAATACCCAGTTCACTTATATCGATGTCGGCGTAAATGTGGATCTCACGCCCCACGTTCACGACAACGGCGACGTTTCCATGCACATCGATATCGAGATTTCATCCGTCAACGGCACCGTGAACCTGGGCGGCATCAATCAGCCCATCATCGGGCAGCGCAAGATCACGCACGATATCCGCATGCATGAAGGCGAAGTGGGCCTGCTGGGCGGCCTCATCAATACGCAGGACACCAAGACGGTCACCGGCATCCCCGGCCTGGCCAACATCCCGCTTCTGGGCAACCTCTTTAAGGGCAACAGCATCGAGCGGGATCGCGACGAGCTCATGATCGCGCTGATCCCGCACATTATCCGGCGCCAGGAGATCACCCCCGCGAACTTGAAGGATATCGCCGTAGGCAACACCACTACCATTCACCTGAACTACGCGCCGGAGCCGTCGGAACAAGCACAGCCCGCGGGCGCGGCTCCTGCCGGTGGGCCCGCCGCGCCGCCCGCGGCCCCGTCTGCCTCCATCGTGACACCGGGAGTTCCATCGGCGGCCGCGCTTCCGCCCGCGACCTCACCTCGCGGTCCGCTGCCGGCAGGCGTTCCTGCGCCACCGGCTACCGCTCCGCCAGCCACGGCACCACCGGCCACCGCACCACCCGCTACCGCACCTCCGGCAACGGCACCTCGGATCGCGCCGGGCGCACCGGGGACTCCGCCGGGCGGTCCCAGTGCCCGCGTGCTCTTCAGCCAGCCGCAAATCGATGCCAATATGTCGAGCAGCTTCGATGTGGCGTTGAACGTCGAGGGCGGCGCGGATGTGGCCTCGGCGCCGATGGCGATCCAGTTCGATCCCAAGGTTCTGCGCCTCAACGACGTGGTCCCGGGGGATTACTTCACGCGCGCCGCCCCGCCGCCGGTCTTCACCAAGAACGTCCAGAACGATACCGGATCGGCCGTCGTCGAACTCAGCCGTCCGCCCGGGTCGCCCGGCGTGGGCGGATCGGGCACCCTCGTGATGCTCACTTTCCAGGCGATCGGCCCCGGCAGCACGGCCGTGACGGTCCCCAATTTCACTCTTCGCGACCCCCAGGGACGGGCGGTGGCAACCGCCAGCCCGCAGGTGGTCGTCAATGTGAAGTAAGCGCCATGAAACGGCGTGGCCAGAGAGGTTTGACTTTAGTGGAACTGGTGGTGGCGTTCACCATCATGCTGATCCTGACGACCATGGCGGTGCCGCTGGCGCGCGCCAAACTGCGCGCCGAACGCGAGCGTGAGCTGCGCACCGCGCTGCGCGAAGTCCGCAACGCCATCGACAAGTACCAGGACAATTGTTACGCGGGCTATTTCGGACCGCCCAAGGCCGGCACAAACTGCTACCCGGAATCGCTCGACATCCTGGTGGAAGGCGTCAAGCTGGCGCAATCCGCCGACGGCAAGAAACTGCGCCTGCTGCGCCGCATACCGCGCGACCCGTTCACCAACACCAAGGAATGGGGCCTGCGCAGCGACCAGGACGACCCCGATTCGCAAAGCTGGGGCGGCCAGGACGTGTTCGATATCTACACCAAGACGCAGGAGAAGGCACCCGATGGCACAGCTTATTCCACGTGGTAGGGCCGCGCGGCGCCGGGGTTTCACCTTCGTCGAGCTGATGGTGGTGGTCACCATCATCGTGATTCTCATCTCGA
>CAYRWE010000401.1:0-3374 GCA_964427655.1 uncultured Solibacteraceae bacterium
TGGATGGGATTGCGGCGACTGGCGCGATGCCATCCTTTTCATGCCGGCGGCTTCGACCCGGTCCGGTAGCGCCAGTTTATTGAGGAAACGGAAATTTTGAATGGCCGAATCGGTGACCGGCGGTAGCAGCAATCAGGGACAGCCGCCCAAAGAAATGTCGATGGAGATCCGGCTGTTGCTGGCCTTCATCCTGATGGGCGCGGTGATGTTCCTCACGCCCTATTTCTACAAATCCAGCACGCCGCCGGCTCCTAAAACCGCGGCATCGGGCCAGGCGGCGCGGCCCGCGGCGGTGGCTCCGTCGGCGCCCGTGCACGAAGCCTCTGTGCCGGAGGATGCCGCAGCCACGGCGGAAATTCCCGGCGCCACGCATCAACAGGCGCAGCCGCCATTCATCGTCGATACCGACTTTTATCGCATCGTCTTCAGCAACCAGGGCGCCACGGTGCGAAGCTGGGTGCTGAAGAAATACACCGGCAACGATGGCAAGCCGCTCGACCTGGTCAACCCTGCGGCGGGCCTGGAATACCCTTTCTCGCTCTATTTCCCCGACGCGCAGCCCACCTCCAAAGTCAACTGGGCGCAGTTCCAGCAGACCCCCGATCCGGATGGCCTGGGCGTGCTGTTCGAATTTTCCGACGGCCACACGGCGGTCCGCAAAACCTTCCGCTTTCGAAAGAACAGCTACCTCTCGGAAATCACCAGCGACGTCAAGATCGACGGCAAGCCCGTGCCCGGCATGCTCCAGTGGCGCGGCGGCTTCGGAGATCTGACGGTGGCCAATCCGGCCGGCCAGGAGAAGACCGGATACTTCGACGTGGCCGCCAACAAGCTGGTGGAGCAGACCCCCAAGAACGCCAAGAACGGACCCGCTACCGCGGCCGGCAACTACTCCTTCGCCGGCCTGGGGGATGCCTATTTCTGCGCCGTGTTCCTGCCCGGAGACAACTCCACCGCCAAGCTGACGACTTTCGACGATACCGTGCCCACGCCCGCGGATCCGAAGCCGGTGCAGCTCATCGGCGCGGCTGTTTCCGATGGCGACCCCAACCGGTTCCAGGTCTTCGTGGGTCCCAAGGACGTCAACCTGCTCAAGAGCGTCAATCCGAAACTCGAGCAGGTGGTGGATTTCGGCTGGATTTCGATCCTGGCGAAGCCGCTTTTCCTGGTGGTGAGCTGGTTCAATACCGGATTTGTCCACAACTTCGGATGGTCCATCGTCCTGGTCACTATCGCGCTCAACTTCATCCTGTTCCCGCTGCGGCTTTCCAACATGAAGTCCATGCGCAAGATGCAGGCGCTCAAGCCGCAGATCGACGAGATCGGCAAGAAGTACAAGAACGTCAGCCTGCGCGATCCCCGCAAGGCCGAGCAGAACCAGGAAGTCATGGAGTTGTACAAGCGGAACGGCGTCAACCCCATGGGCGGATGCCTCCCCATGCTCATCCAGATTCCGTTCCTGTTCGCCTTCTACCGGGTCTTCACGGTTTCGGTGGAGATGCGCGGTGCGAGCTGGCTGTGGGTGACCGATCTTTCGCAGCCCGAACACCTGCCGATCAAGATTCTGCCCATCATCATGATCGCCAGCCAGTTCTGGATGCAGAAGATGACCCCGCAGGCCAACGTCGATCCCAACCAGCAGCGCATGATGATGTTCATGCCGCTCATCTTCGGCTTCATGTTCTACCAATTCCCCAGCGGCCTGGTGTTATACTACTTGACCAGCAATCTGGTGAACATCGGGCAGCAGTGGTTCTTCAACCACACGGAGACGGCGCAGGAGGCCGCCCGGTCGGTTGAACCACCCAGGAAGAAAAATGGCAGGAAATAACTCGGTCGGGCGTAAATATTCGGTGGCCACTATCGGCCTGCGGCTGGATGGCTTTCTCGAAGCCACGCTACGCAACGCGGGGATCAAAGTCGAGTACGACATCCGCGACGTGCAGCCCTCCAGCGACGATTTTGAAACGCCCGACGTGCAAGCGACCTTTTCCGGTCCCGACGTGGACCTGCTGCTGGCCAACCGCGCCGAGCTGCTTCTGGCGCTGGAGCACGTGACCATGGAGGCCCTGCGCATCTCCTCCGACGACCACTCGCGCCTCTCCTTCGATGCCAACGATTACCGGCTGCTGCGCATCGAGGAATTGCGCGTCAGCGCCACGGCGGCCGCGGATAAGGTGAAGCGCACGGGCGTGCCCTTCCGCTTCAACCCCATGAACAGCCGCGAGCGGCGCGTGATTCACCTGGCCCTGCGCAATGAACCGGCCGTACGCAGCGAGAGCCTGGGATCGGGTCCGGCGCGCGGTGTGGTGGTGTACCCGGCCGGCATGGCCAGTCTGCCCGAGCCGCCCCGTTTTGCCGCCGAGCCGCGGCGCGGCGCGCCTCATTCGAGCGGGGCGCCTCGGCCGCGCGGCGCGCGGCGCTGAGCGGGAAAAGCCGGCCAACCCACATCTGGGCAAGCTAAAGCATGCCCCACCTTCGCGATACTATTGCCGCCATCGGGACGCCGCCGGGGCGCGGCGGGTTGGGAATTGTGCGCCTCTCCGGAGCGGCGGCCCGCTCCATCGCCGAAGCTATCCTGCGATTTCCGGAGGCGTCCGCGTGGCATTCCTGGCGCGCGCGCCGGGCCGAGTTGATCGATAGCGCGGGCCATCTCATCGACCAGGCCGTGGTGCTCTTCTTCGAGCGGCCGCGCTCCTACACGGGTGAGGACGTGGTTGAAATCGCGTGCCACGGCTCGCCCGTGGTGCTGCGCCAGGCTCTGGAGAGCGCCGTCGAGCGCGGCGCGCGCCTGGCCGAACCCGGCGAATTCACTCTGCGCGCCTATCTCAACGGCCGCCTCGACCTGCCTCGCGCGGAAGCCATACGCGACCTCATCGAGGCCACCACGCTCTACCAGGCTCGCGTGGCCGCGCGCCAGGCGGAAGGCTCGGTTTCGCGCCGCATCGCTCCCCACAAGGAGCGCCTGCTCGAACTGATCGTGCTGCTCGAAGCGGGCATCGATTTCGCGGAGGACGATGTCAGCGTCGCGCCCACCGCCGAAATCCTGGCCCGCCTGGCGCCCGTGCGCGAGGGCATGGCCGCTCTGGCGGCCAGCTTCCGCTACGGCGCGCTGGTCACGGAAGGCCTGACGCTCGCCATCGTCGGCCGCCCCAACGTGGGGAAGAGCAGCCTGTTCAACGCGCTGCTGGAGCGCGATCGCGCCATCGTCACCGAAATCCCCGGCACCACGCGCGACCTGGTTTCGGAGACCGCGGCCATCGGCGGCATCCCCGTGAAGCTCTGCGACACCGCCGGAATACACGCCGCCACCGGGCGCATCGAAGCGCTGGGCATCGAGCGCAGCTATCAAGCCATGGCGGATGCGGACCTCA
>CAYRWE010000402.1:0-3369 GCA_964427655.1 uncultured Solibacteraceae bacterium
GCGCCGATGCCGTGCTCGTGCTGAAGCTGCCGCCGGCCGGCTTCCCCCTGGTAATGCGAGAAATCGCGGTCGTGGGTGACCATGCGGGTTTCCCCCAGACGGTCGCGCTCCAACCGGAAACCGGGACCGGTCTGGTGCAGATATACCAGCACGCCCGCGCCCTCCGCGGCGATGGCGGCCAACGAGGCGCGAATCAACTGGCCGCACTCGCAGGTGTTGGCGCCGAACACGTCTCCGAACAGGCAGCGGGCATGCATGCGCACCAGGACGCCCTCGCGTCCGGCCACATCGCCGCGCACCAGCGCGAGGTGGTATTCGGGGTCGAAATCGGTGGCGTAGACCAGCGAGCGGAAATCGCCGAATTCAGTTTTGACGCAACCCTCGGCCACGCGCCGGATCACGCGCTCGTGGTGCATGCGATGGCGTATGAGCGCGGCCACCGAGATCATCTTCAGGTTGTGATGGGCGCAGAATTCCTCGAGCTGCGGCACGCGCGCCATGGTGCCGTCCTCGTTCATGATTTCGCAGATCACCCCGGCGGGCGCCAGGCCGGCCAGGCGGGCCAGGTCCACGGAGGCTTCGGTCTGACCGGCGCGGACCAGCACGCCGCCGGAGCGTGCGCGCAAGGGGAAGATGTGGCCGGGCCGCGCCAGGTCGGCGGGGCGGGTTTGCGGATCGATGGAGGCCAGGATGGTGAGGGTGCGGTCGGCCGCCGAGATGCCGGTGGTGACGCCGTAGCGCGCGTCGATGGTCTCGCAGAAGGCCGTGCCGAAAGTGGAGGTGTTCTCGGCGCTCATCAGCGGCAGGCGCAGGAAGTCGCAGCGCTCCGGGGTCAGCGCCAGGCAGATCAGCCCGCGCCCGTGGGTAGCCATGAAATTGACGATTTCCGGGGTGATTTTTTCGGCCGCTACCGTGAGATCGCCTTCATTTTCGCGGTCTTCGTCGTCCACCACCACCACGATGCGCCCCTCGCGGATGTCCTCGATGGCTTCGGCGGGCGTAGAAAAAGGCATAATTCATTGTATCCATTGCTCTTCACGTACCGCTGCGGGACCGCGCTACGGTAAGATGGAGAACTGGGCCTGTGTCTCACATGTCCCGATTGCTGCCCTCGCTCGCGTCGCTCGATCTGACCGCCATCGTGGACATACTGGTGGTGGCATTCCTGGTGTACCAGGCTCTTATGGTGGTGCGCGGTACGCGCGCCGGCCACATACTGATCGGCATTCTGATCATGGTAGGGCTATACGCTATGGCCTGGTGGGCCGGTCTGCAAGCCCTGCGTTCGCTGCTCTCGTTCATCGTCCCTTACCTCGGCTTGGCTATCATCGTTCTCTTTCAATCGGAGATCCGCCGCACGCTGGCGCGCCTGGGGCGCAAGCGCTGGCTGGGCGCCGGCTTCCACGCCCCTGAGTCGGTGAGCGAGATCCTGATGGCGCTCGAACAGTTCTCCGAGCAGAAGGTGGGCGCGCTGATCGTGCTCGAGCGCGATATCGGCCTGCGCACGTTCATCGAGAGCGGGGTGCGCATGGAAGCGCGGCTCTCGCGCGACCTGCTGCTTTCGGTCTTCCATCCGGGCCTGCCGCTGCACGATGGTGCGGTGATCGTGCAGAAGGATCGCATCGCCGCGGCGGCCTGCTTCCTGCCGCTGACCACCAACCCGGCGCTTTCGCTCACGCTCGGTACGCGCCATCGGGCGGCCATCGGCATCACCGAGGAGACCGATTGCCTCTCGCTGGTGGTTTCCGAAGAGACCGGGCGCATTTCGGTGGCCTCCTTCGGCGAACTGGTCCAGGGGGTTGCGCTGAACGACGTAGTGGACCGCGTCAACCGGCACTTCGGCGAGGAGCGTCCCACTCCCACGCAGATCGATGAATTCACGGCCGACATTCCGATGGCCGGCGAACCGGTAACTCTGCCGGCCATGGACGGCCGCCCGGCCGAAAAAGCCACTCAGAAAGCGAGCCAGCCATGACGGGCAAGCTGAAGTGGGTGCTGGGGCTGGTCTTCGAGAATTTCTGGTGGAAGGCGGCTTCCCTGCTGATTGCGGTGACCATCTGGTCAGTGGTCGCCAACGAGCCGGAACTGGCTACTTTCGCCACCGTGCGCCTGGAATACCGCAACCTGCCCGAGGACCTGGAGATCGCCTCCGGTCCCGTGACTTCCGTGACGCTTGAGTTGCGCGGCCCCTCGGGCGAACTGCGCGGCTTGGGAGAGAGCCCGGGCGAGACGCTGCGGCCCTCGGTGATCCTCGATATTTCCGGTGTGCAGCCGGGCGAGCGCACTTTCACGATCGGCACCGGCAACGTGCGGCTGGCCCGCGGCGTGCACCTCGTGCGCGCGATTCCCTCCGAAGTGCGGCTGGATTTCGAACGGCACGCCGAGCGGGAGGTGAAGGTGGTTCCGCGCTTCACGGATGGTCCGAGCGGTTACGCCGTCACTCGCTACGATGTGTCGCCCAGTGTGCTGCGCATCGCCGGGCCGGCCAGCCACGTGGCGCGTGTCAGCGCGGCGGTCACGGACCCGGTAAATCTGGCCTCGGCGGTGGGTGTGGCCGAGTTCCGCGTCAACGCGTTCGTGGAAGACTCGTACGTGCGCTTCCTGCGCTCTCCGCAGGTGGTGGTGACCGTCACCGTAAGAAAAAAGTAAAGGTGGGGCATGCTTTAGCTTGCCCAGCAAAGATACAGGTTACGCGGAGGAAACGAGTGGGAAAACAGTTGTTCGGCACGGACGGGATTCGCGGGGTGGCGGGAGAGTATCCGCTCGACCCGGAGACGGTCTATGCCTTCGGGATGGCTCTGGGCGACGATGCCGTCAGCGCCCAGGCGAGCCCCGAAATTCTGATCGGCGCCGACACGCGCGAATCCGGTTCGTGGATCGCCGAGATGGTGGCGGGTGGGCTCGCTAGCCGAGGCGTGCGCGTGCGCTATGCCGGCGTGATTACCACTCCGGGAGTCGCCTACCTCACCCGCACGGGGCCGTTCCTGGCCGGCGTGATGATCTCGGCTTCGCACAATCCCTATTACGATAACGGCCTCAAGGTGTTCGGCCATTCCGGGTTCAAGCTGCCGGATGAGGAAGAGGAAGTCATCGAGCGTGAGATCCTGCGCCTGCGCGGCGAGGGGGTTCGGCCGCAGCCGTGTGCCCTTACGGTGGATTCCAGTCTGAAGTTGGCATATCTCAAATTTCTCGCGTCAACGGTTCCGGCGCGCTTCGAAGGCATCCGCATGGTGGTGGATTGCGGCAACGGCGCGGCCTCGGACCTGGCGCCCGCGCTGCTGCGCGATCTGGGCGCGGAGGTCATCGCGCTGGCCTGCGCTCCCAACGGCCGCAACATCAATCTGAACTGCGGCGCCCTGCACCTGGAGA
>CAYRWE010000403.1:0-3359 GCA_964427655.1 uncultured Solibacteraceae bacterium
TGCGCACATTATAGACCCACGGGTGGCGGAAGTGGCCGAACCCGGCGCGCCAGCGCGCCCCCGAGAGCGCCGTCATCCACGCGCTGCGCGTGCCGCCATGCAGGTTCAGGCACAGCGCCGGGTGAAAGCGCCGCAGGGCCTTCAGGCTCGGTGGCAGGATCTCATCCACATCCGGATGATCTTCGAAAATGGCGCGGAAGCGGTCTTCGACCATCACCGCCACGCGCACATCGGCGCGGCAGCGTTTCAGGATGTCGAGCGCGGGTGTGGTGAGGACGCAATCGCCCAGGGAGCGCAGCCGGATCACGGCCACCCCGCCCGACCGCGGCAGACATGCCAGGACGCTTCCCACGGGGCTAATTTTCGACCTTGGCCTCATCCACCAGCATGACCGGAATGTCGTCGCGGATGGGGTAGACCCGATGGCATTCGACGCACTTCAGGCCGCTCTGGTCCGGTTTTAACTCGACCACGGCTTTGCAAACCGGGCACACAAGGATCTCCAGCAGTTCTTTGCTGATCGCCATAATTGACTATCCAGTTTAGCAGGACCGCCGTCCCACCCCGCCGGCTGGTGCGCGTTGGGCGCACGCACGCCCCACGCGCCGCCCCCCCAGCCGCGAGTCGCGTCCAAGGGGGCCATTGCGCGAGGTCGGCGCAGCGACGTATATTGGCAGTTTACATTCCAGATCATTAGAGGTCATTATGCTTACTAAAAACACCTGGGTGGGCGGGCTCGCCGCGGCGTCCATCGTCTGGCTGAGCGCTTGCGGCGGAAGACACGAGTCCATCGAGAGCTACGCGCTGGTGACGACGAACACCAAAATCGCCTATTGGGCGGATGCCGCTTCGGGGCTGGCGGCGGCGGCTAAGGAGTTGGGCGTGCGGGCCGATGTCAATGGGCCCGAGGGCTACGATCCCAAGGCGGAAAAAGAGGAGTTCCTGAAAGTAGTGGCCCGCAACCCGCCGCCGGCCGGCATCCTGGTATCGGCGGCCGATCCGGAACTGATGCGGGACGCCATCGATTCGGCGGTCGCCAAGGGCATCCCGGTGGTGACGATCGACGCGGATTCCCCCAAGAGCAAACGTCTGACGTTCATCGGCACCAACAACTACGAAGCCGGGCAGATCGGCGGCGATATTCTGGCGAAAAATCTCAAGGGCAAGGGCGACGTGGTGATGTATACGATTCCCGGCCAGGCCAACCTGGAGGAGCGCGTGGAGGGATACAAGCGGGCCCTGGCACGGGATGGCGGAATCAAGATTTTGCGTGTGATCGACATTAAAGGCGACCCCTCGGCCGCATTCGACGCCACTCAGGCCATCGTGCAGAAGGGTGGAAAGTTGCCCGACGGGTTCGTCTGCGTGGAGGCTCTGGCCTGCGCGGAAGTGGCGGACGTACTGCAACGCTCCAACGTCACGGGCAAAACCATCGTCGCCATGGACGCCAGCCCGTCCACCCTGCAGTGGATTCAGAAGGGCATGATCCAGGCCACCATTGCCCAGAGACCGTACACCATGGCGTATTACGGGCTGCGGGTGCTGGACGACCTGCACCACAATAAAACCGCCCGCACAAGCGGCGCCCAACCCACGCTGCCGGTCTTCATCGATACGGGAACGGTTCTGGTGGATTCGTCCAACGCGGGGACGTTCCTCTCGGGCGCCGATTCCAAGTAAAGGAGCGCCTCTCGGAAGGTTCCCGAGCCCAGATGCTAGAGCGGGGCAGGTCCCGGGCGGCCTGCCCTAAAACTCTCACAGGACTTCGGGGACGGCGGGCGTCTCCGGCACGGGGGGTGCCGCAACCGGCGGAGGCTCCGGGGGCGGGGCGGCCGTCTTCTTGACCGGCCTGCTGACCGCTTTCTTCTTGGCCGGGGCTTTCTTGGCTGGAGCTTTCTTAGCCGGGGCTTTCTTGGCAGGCGCCTTCTTGACGGCTTTCTTCGAGGCCGTCTTACTTGCGGCCGCTTTCTTAGCCGCTTTCTTCACCGCCTTCTTCTTAGTGGCCATGTTTTCCTCGAATAGTTGAGTTATGCCCGCAAGGGTCAATCTATATTAGCTCAAGAAAGCCCAGTTAGAGCCCGGGAAATTGCATCCCGCGGGCGGCCCGCCGAAATTAGGGGAAGCTTATGCCGCGGCGCGCAGCGGCAGCGCCTTGAGTATCTCGGTCACGAAAGCTTTGGCATCTCCGAATAGCATGAGCGTCTTATCCATGTAATAGAGCTCGTTGTCGATGCCCGCGAAGCCCGGATTCATGGAGCGTTTGATGACCATGACGGTGTGCGCCTTGTCCACGTCCAGAATCGGCATCCCATAGATAGGGCTGGATTTATCGTGCCTGGCGGCGGGGTTGGTAACGTCGTTGGCGCCGATCACCAAGGCCACGTCGCACTGCGGGAATTCGGAGTTGATCTCGTCCATCTCGATCAGCTTATCGTAGGGAATGTCGGCTTCGGCGAGCAGCACGTTCATATGTCCCGGCATGCGCCCGGCCACCGGATGGATGGCGAACTTGACGTCTATGCCGCGGCGCATCAGATTGTCGTACAACTCGCGAATCTTGTGCTGCGCCTGGGCCACCGCCAGGCCGTAACCCGGCGCGATAATCACGCTACTGGCTGCCTCCAGGATGGCCGCGGCATCCTCGGGACTGGCACTGCGTATGGGCTTCTGCTCCACATGGCCGGCCTTAGTCTGAATCTGTCCGAAGGCGCCGAACAGCACGTTGGCGAAGGAGCGGTTCATGGCCTTGCACATGATGATCGAAAGGATCAGACCGCTCGACCCATCGAGCGCCCCAGCCACCACCAGCAGGTTATTACCCAGCGCGAAACCCATGGCGCAGGCCGAGAGACCGGCATAGGAATTCAGGATGGCGATTACGGTAGGCATATCCGCGCCGCCGATGGGGATGATCAGCAGCACGCCGAACAGGAGTGCCAGCCCGATAAAAATAGGGAATAGCCAGGTATCGGTGGGGACCATCACGAGCCGCACCGCCAGGGCCGCGGCAATCACGAACAGAGTGAAATTGACGGCGTTCTGATTGCGGTAGGTGATAGGGCGCTGCGGCAGCACCTCCTGCAATTTGCCCATGGCCATGAGGCTGCCCGTGAAGGTAAGGAAGCCCAGCAGCGTTTCCACTACCAGAGCCACCATCACGAAGCCATGCAGCTCGGTCGCGGCGTGCGGCTGGCGCTGGTAAAACTCGGCGGTTCCTACCAGGGCCGCCGCCAGGGCCCCGCAGGCGTGGGAAAGGGCGGTCCGCTGGGGCACGGCGGTCATCGGCATGATATAGGCGATGGGAACGCCCACGGCGATGCCGATAAAGAACGCCGCCACGATCCAGGTCCAGTTATGAA
>CAYRWE010000404.1:0-3352 GCA_964427655.1 uncultured Solibacteraceae bacterium
ATGACCGGCAAGGACGATTGGCGCCTGGTGCACATTCAGAACGGCATGCTCACCGATTCGGTGAATACCAAGCCGGCCCAGCAGGGAGATCCGAACAAGAAGCAGGCCGATAGCACCGCGGGCCAGTACGTGGGCGAGCAGGCGGGCCTGGGGCAGACGGTCGACCAGCCGGGCCAGAACAACAATCCCGCGCTGCGCCACCGTGCCAGCGACAGCGCGGCGAATGGCCCGTACCCCGGCAGCCAGCCGGTGGGTGCGGATGGACAACCGCTGCCGGGAGGGGAGCAGACGGCTAACGCCGGGGGCTATCCCACGCAGCCGGCCTATCCGGGCGCTACGCCGGGGCAACCCGTCACGGTTCCGGGCGGGATTCCCGGCCAGACGATGGCCAACGGGGCGACGGGCCAACCGACGATGCCGGGACAGCCGGGATTCCCGCAAGGCGGTATGCCCGGCGCGGCGGGCGGCGCCCCGAGCGACTCCAGCAGCCAATCGTATATCGGCGGCGGCTATGGGGTGGGCGCGCAGCCGCCCGTTTCGAACCAGGCCACGCAAGTGCAATCGCCAATCCCCGGCCAGCCCGGATACGCGGGTCAGCCGGCGGGATATCCGGGAGCGCCGGGAGTGCCGGGGGCCGGCATGCAGGGAATGGGTATGCAGGGGACGGGTGCGCAGGGCATGAGTCCCGACGCACAGAACGCCGCGGCGGCCATGATCGGCAACCTCCTGCGCCAGCCGCGGCCTACGGGAATGCCCACCGGCAACGGCACGGGCAGCAACGTAATCGGCGGGGGAATCGCGGGGATCGCGAGCAAGGCCGATTTCGATTCGATCATGGTCTATTCGGACCACAGCAACTACAAAGCGTGGGAGTTCGTCTACGACCCGATGAAGGACCGGCCGCCGCCCAATCCGCTCACCGGGGCGGGCATACCCGCGGCCCAATTGGGCAACACGAACGGCCAATCCGGGATGGGTACGCCGGCCAGCCAGTTGGGAGCGGCGGGCCAACAGGGGAGCCAGGGGAGCCAGGGGAGCGGCTTCGGCAACTCGTCGTCGTTCGGCAACTCGTCGGGTTTCGGCAGCTCTACGCAGCCCACGTCCTCTTTCGGCCAGAACAACGGGCATTAGTTAGTCCGGAACTACGGCAGGGGAAACGAGTCGGGCAGGCAGGGCGGGCGCGAGTAAAGCGGGGGCAGACGCGGACGTCCGCCCCCTATTGAAGATCAGTCGTAGTATTCGAGGCCCAGGTGGGTGATCAGCTCTTCGCCGCGCAGATAGCGCAGCGTGTTCTTCAGCTTCATCTGTTGGATGAACACATCGTGCTCGGGGTAAAGACCGGGCGCCACTTGCGGGCCCTTGAAGTAAAACGATAGCCACTCCTGCACGCCTTTGCGCGCCATGTCCGGGCAGCGCTGCGCCAGGTCCATGAAGATCGCCAGGTCCAACGCCATGGGCGCCGCCAGAATCGAATCGCGGCACTGGAAGTTTACCTTGATCTGCATGGGGTAGCCCAGCCAGCCGAAGATGTCCAGGTTGTCCCAGCTTTCCTTGGAGTCGCCGCGCGGCGGATAATACTCGATCCTCACTTTGTGGAAGTAGCCCTTGTATAGCTCCGGATATAGCTCGGGCTGGATGCAACGGTCCAGAACCGAGGACTTGGTCTCTTCCTTGCTCTTGAAGTTCTCCGGATCGTCCAGCACCTCGCCGTCGCGATTGCCGAGGATGTTGGTCGAGAACCACCCCTTTAGCCCGAGCAGCTTGAGCTTCAGGCCGGGAGCCAGCAGGGTCTTCATGTACGTCTGGCCGGACTTGAAATCCTTGCCGCAGATGGGTATGTGGTTCTTCACCGCGTAGTTCGTCAACGCCGGGATGTCCACCGTCATGTGCGGGGCTCCGTTGGCGTAGGGCACGCCCATCTTCAGTGCGGCGTACGCGTAAATCATGCTGGGGGGGATATCGGGACTATTCTCGCAGAGACCCTTTTCGAGGGACTCCATGGTCTCGTGGACGGGCTGGGGCAGGGTGTACCGCTCGGTGGAGCCGCACCATACGACGACCAGGCGATCCACTCCGCTGCTCTTCTTGAACTCGCGGATGTCCTCCATAATCTGCTGGGCCAGTTCCATCTTGGAGCCGGTCTTCAGATTATTGGGATGCAGGTTCTTGACCCACGTTTGCTCAAAGGCTGCCTTCATGGGACGGATAGTCACCAGGAAGTCCTTGAGCTGTTCGACTTGCTGTTTTTCCAGCACGCCGGCCTTAAGAGCCGCTTCGTAGGCGTTGTCGTCGAACAGATCCCAGCTAGCGAACACCAGGTCTTTCAAGTCTGCCAGAGGCACGAAATCTTTGATCTTGGGGACGCGCTTATCGGTGCGTTTACCCAAACGGATGGTTCCCATCTGGGTGAGAGAGCCGATGGGCAGGGCAATCCCTCGCCGCACCGCTTCGACGCCCGCCATCATGGTCGTCGCAACGGCGCCCAAGCCAACCGTCATGACGCCCAACTTGCCCTTGGGTTCGTCGATTTGAATTTCCGTTTTAGCCAAGTTTCTGTACTCCTCTTCCTTCAGGCGTAGCGACCGGGTCGAGAGTAATTCCTAATAGGGCCCGGTTGTTTGTTTTGATCTCCAATCAGCATAACATCAAGCACTTTGGGAGGCGCGTGCCGGCCGCCCCGGTCCGGGCGGGACTGGCGGGGGTAGCCTGCTGGCACGGTGGCGGGGATCGGGAGGGGGGCTTGGAGGCGCGGTCGCGGGGGCGCCTCAGGGTGCGGGGCCCTGCGCGGCGGACTGTCCGCCGCGGGGGACGGCCGGTGGGCCGCTGGCGGGTTGGGGGTCTGCGAAAAGCCGGTCGTGGGCACATTCTCAGGCGGCCGGCCCGGGGTGCAGCCGCTTGGGCGATGTCTGGCACAGCGCGGCGCGCCCCACGGGCCGCGCGGGAACGCCACGCCGGGGCATCCTCCCGAGCGGGATCGTGTATCGTAGCTAACGCTCGTGGGAAAATAGGCGGCATGGAGCGAAACCTCTGCAATGAATCGAGGCTGGCGGAAGCCTTCCTCGCCGGCGAGGGCGCGGTGCGGCCCAAGGTCTCGAGAAGATGAGGGCGCCACTCGGCATGAGGTTGCTGCTCTCTTTGGGGGGCGTCGCTCTGGTCACCTTCTCGGCCCACTGGCTGATCCCGGTCAACGCCACGACTGTGGGATTTGCCTACCTGCTGCTGGTACTCATCGTGGCCAGCACGTGGGGCTTCGCGGAGGCCGCCGTGGCATCTCTCGCGGCCACCATCACGTTCAACTTCTATTTCCTGCCGCCGGTGGGGACGCTCACCATCGCCGACCCGCAGAATTGGG
>CAYRWE010000405.1:0-3329 GCA_964427655.1 uncultured Solibacteraceae bacterium
TTATAGAGACGCTGCGTTGTGGTTATCGGTTACTACTTCCGCCGCACTACGCTAGCTTCGCCTCTTGGTTGGCTGCGATGGCGGGTGATTTAGCGACTGTAGCACGGTACCGTAGCAGCCCGAACCGCAACTAACCTCTTTTGCTCCCAACCGAAGTGCCCTTCCGCGCAACCATGTGCAACCGTCCGCACGGCTCCAGCTTTCTTCCCCACTTCGATCACATCCTCTAGGCGTCGTCCCAGATCTTCCCCGCAGCGCGGCTGTCGGCCGGAACCACGTGGCCAGGACCCGGCCTTTGTAACCTCCGGGAGCGTGGCGCCAGCCGGCCGGCGCAGCAGGTCCATTACCGCCGTCTTTTTGCTGTTGGCGCGGCCGGGGCAGCACCGATCAGCGGTGGTCGGCCTCGCCTAGATCCACGATCACTTCACGGCCATCGTGACCGTATTCGATTGGGCATCTCCGATAGAGATCACCACCGGAACGGTTGGCCCGGGCGTAACTCCGGCTGCCACCTGGGCATTCACCTGGTATTCGCCGACAGCGCCGGGCACAAGGCCAGAGAACGAGACTACCGCGGGTATGTCACCGATGGTCACTGTGGGTGTGGTGATGGTCTGCGACAGAGCAGCGGCGGAGGCGGGGGTGCCGCTGGCAGGCGGATTCGTCACGGCTCCCAGGCCCGTGCAGTAGATCTGGATGACACTGCCAGCGGAGACCGGGTTAGATGCATCAGCCACGTGATACGACGTATCTGTGATGGCACCCTGCCCGGCGCCAGTGCCGTTCATCGTGAAAATGGCGGGCGCGGACGGAGCCAGTTGAACGGTTCGGCTGGGGCCAGTGACGCCGTTAACCGTGGCGGCGGCAGTGGCGGAGGACTGCCCGGCGAGTTCCCAAGGAACCTGCAGGTTGGCCTGCGTCCCCGAGGCGTAGAACAGCGGCGCGTTTACGCCGCCAATCTCGATGGAAAAGCCGGTGAGAGCGGTGGGAAGCGGAACGGCGTCCGCTTGAGAGGGGGAATTCAAGCCAAAGCTACCGAATACGGCCACAATGCTGCCTGGCGCCACAGGTCCGGCCAACAGACTTGCGGCGTTCACCACCTCGCCGGTTGAGATCGTGGGGGGCGACGGCGCTCCAGCAGGTATGAGGCCGCGGATCCGGCCATAATTCGAATCGGCGAAAATCAGCCCTGCTGGTCCAGCCGCAATTCCAGACGGGAATCCGAGCACCGCGTCGGTTGCCGGACCTCCGTCGCCAGGATTCTTTGCCGAATAGTTGCCCGTAGTATCTCCCGCTATGACAGTGAGCAGGCCGCTTGTAACCCTATAAACGTGACCTGCCAGCATGTTAGGGTTGGAATCGGTGAAGAAGATGTTGCCGGCGCTATCCACCACAACTCCTCGGGGGCCGCTCAGCACGGCGCCCACGGCGGGCTGGTCGAAAACCGTGCTGTTGCCGTATAGGCTGCCGCCCCCAGCCACCGTCGTGATGGTCCCGTGCGAGACCTGGCGGATACGCCGGTCCATGTAATCGGCAATGTACAGATTCCCTGCCGAATCGACGTCCACACCCATCGGTTCGCCAAGTAGGGCAGCGGTAGCCGGAACACCCTCGTTGGGAATGCCGTGATCGAAGTTGCCACACTGCCCTGCCACTGAGATCCCTCCGCCGGAGATTTCCCGTACGCAAGCGTTCAGCAAGTCCGCGATGTACAGGTTGCCGGCCGAATCCAAAGCCAAGCCCTCTGGGATGTTCAATTGGGCGCCGGCCGCCGGGCCGTTATCGCCAGCGCAACCGGCAGTATCGCCGCCGGCCACGGTAGATATGATTCCGTTCGGAGCCACCTTGCGAATGCGGTTGCCGCTTGAAATATAGACATCGCCCTGGGCATCCACCGCCAGCCCGCGAATGACACTCAATCCAGCGGCTATCGCCAGACCGCCATCGCCGGAATCGTTCGTAGCGCCTGTTCCAGCAATCGTTGAGATGATTCCGGCGGGTGTCATCATTCGCACCCGGTTGTTTCCGCTGTCGGCAACGTACACGTTTCCCGAGCGGTCCACGGCCACATTCGCCGGCTGGTTGAGATCCGCCTGCCCCGCCGCGGCACCATCGCCGGAAAAGCCGCTTTGTCCATTACCCGCGAGCGTCGTTATCGTGTAAAGAGGTCCCATGGTCGTGGTAAATGATGCGATTGCCGACGCGACCGAACCAGACACATTCTTCGCTACCGTTTTCCAGTAATACTTCGTATTCGGAGCCATGCTCGGAATGAAGCTGCAGAAGCTGTAGCCCCCAACAGTGCCCCAGAAGGGCGGCGGCGATGCGGTTCCGAAGTATATATCGAAGGAAGTAGCTTCCGAAGAGAAACACATTACATCCGTCACAACAGGCACTCCGGTGGCTTGGTCGAGAGGCCAGTTCAGCGATGGCACGGAGGGCGGCACCGGCAGGATGGTGACCGCTACGGGCAGCGACTTCGAGCCGCCAAACTGCGAATTGCCACTATAGATAGCCGTGATGGTGTGTGCGCTACCTCCCCAACCGCCCAGAGGCACGGTTACGGTTGTTGCCGTTAACCCGGAGGAGTCCGCTGTCACCTCCGATCCGACATAGCCGCTATCTTCCAGTTGGAAGGCCACGCCACCGCTTAGAGGTCCGCGATTTACAGCACTACTGGGATCGCTGGGCTGGACATAGACGGTCAGCACCAACTGTCCACCCTCCATGACTTGAGTGGGAGAAACCTGCAACGTCGTTGTGGTGGCGATGTGAAATCCCCCCACGAATGACAACGCATTCAACGAACCTAATCCGGTTACCTGATCGTACCCCGGCCCGGCGGTAAAGCCAAGCGAACCATCTGTGCAATCCGCTGTCCCGGCGACGCACGGCACGATGTTGTTGCCGCTCGTGACGTCGTGGAATGGAGATGGCGAGCTCGAATACCCCCACGACGGCGGCTGCGCCATGGCATAGAGCGAGGGATTGAGATTACCCAGTCCCGGCGAGCCGCCGTTATTTACCACCATCTGTTGGTTAGCCAGGGCTACCATGCCCGCAAAGATTGGAGCCGAAACCGAGGTTCCACCGCCCGCATACATGGAACCGCCACTTATCATGAGATAAGGATCATGGCCCACCGAAGCGTCGAACGACAGGTCCGGCACATCCCGGGCGTTGTCCGCCGGGACGCCGGGGCCCGCCTGCCAAGCCGGCTTCGCGAACAGTGCGCTGGCGCCGCCGCCGCTTGCGTTTAAGCCATTGGCTTCCGAGTGGTCTGCGGCAAGCAGATCAACGATTATCCAACACTGCGCGTGCGCGCTTGA
>CAYRWE010000406.1:0-3313 GCA_964427655.1 uncultured Solibacteraceae bacterium
CTCAAGATCAGCGCCTGGCGGGAAATCGAACAGCAGATGCCCGCCCAGGAATAGGGCCTTCGCGCTCAAGCTTCTCAGGTATTGGCGTCAATCGATTGCGCCACCTGTTCCCACTCGTTCATCAAATTCGTAAGGTCCACGCGGCGCTCGTCGAGTAGTGTGCTGACACGCCGCGTTTCCTCCGCGCTGACGAAATTCGCCAGGGCGGCTTCGTAATCGGCGATCTCGGCTTCGAGTTTCGAGACTTCCACCTCGATAGACGCCTGGCGCTCCTTCAATTGCCGCATCTTGATAGGGTTCAGGCGCTTGTCGGATGGCCGGGTGCCACCGTTTGTGCCGGCCGCCTCGGCAGATGCCGACGCGGGCGCGGCGACCGCCGGTTCGTCGGGATCTACGACCGGTGCGGCGGGCTGTCCGCTAAGAGCCGGCTTCCCGCTTTTGCGCCACTGGTAATCCTCGTAATTCCCCGGATAAACGGTCACATGCCCGTCTTCGACCTCGAAGATGCGGGTGGCCAGTTTGTCGATAAAGTAGCGGTCGTGGGAGACGAAGACCAGCGTCCCGGTGAAGGTTTCGAGAGCCTCCAGGAGCACGTCTTTGGCGCGCATGTCGAGGTGGTTGGTGGGCTCATCGAGCAGCAGAAAATTGGAGGGCATCAGGAGCATGCGCGCCAGGGCATAGCGGTTGCGCTCGCCTCCGGAAAGCACCCCGATGGTTTTGAAAACATCGTCCTCGGAGAATAGAAACGATCCCAGCACGCTGCGCAGCTCGGTGTTGGTGGCGCGCGGGGCCACGGTGCCCAGATCGTCCAGCAGCCGCGCGCCGGGGTCCAGCTCCTTATATTGATCCTGCGCGAAGTAATCCGGCTGGACGTTGTGCCCCAGAATGTATTCGCCGGCCGTGAGCGGCTCCTCCCCGGTCAGCAGCTTGATCAGGGTGGATTTGCCGGCTCCGTTGACGCCCACCAGCGCCACGCGTTCGCCGCGCTCGATGAAGAAATCCACGTCGCGGAAGACCGTGTGATCGCCGTAACTCTTGGCGACCTTGCGGAACTCCGCTACGATGCGGCCGCTGGGCTTGGGCTGCGGAAAGCGGAAGTGGATGCTCTTCTCTTCGGGCGGAATCTCGATCTTATCGATGCGCTCCAGCTCCTTGATGCGGCTCTGCACCTGCTTGGCCTTGGTGGCCTGATAGCGAAAGCGGCTGATGAAGGCTTCGAGCTGCTTGATGCGGTCCTGCTGATTGGCGTAAGCGGCCTGGAGCTGCGCGCGGCGCGCGTCCCTCTGCTCCTCGAAGCGCGTGTAGCCGCCGGTATAAAAGTGCAGGCCCTTGTTCCACAGTTCGAGGATGCGGCGCACCGTGACATCCAGGAAGTAGCGGTCGTGCGAGACCAGCACGATGGCGTAAGGATAGGCGGCCAGGTACTCTTCGAGCCAGTTGCGCGCTTCCAGATCCAGGTGGTTGGTGGGCTCGTCGAGCAGCAGCAGGTTGGGTTTTTCGAGCAGCAGCTTGGCGAGAGCGATGCGCATCTGCCAGCCGCCCGAAAACTCCTCGGTGCGCCGCTTCCAATCGCGCTGCGCGAAGCCCAGGCCGGAGAGCACCGCGCCCACCTGTGCCTCGATGTTATACCCATCGCCGGCGCGAAATTCGGCTTCGGCGCGATGGAAGCGTTCGGCCACCTGGTTATACTCGGGGCTCTGGGGATCGAGTTCGCCCATGCGGCGCGCCAGGTCTTCCTGTTCCTCTTCGAGCGCGCGCAGATTGGCGAACACGGTCATGCACTCGGCGAACACGGTGCGCCCGGAAAGCGAGAGGCCCTCCTGGGGAAGGTAGCCCAAGGTGAGGCCGCGCTGCGTGACGATGGTGCCGGAATCGAGGCCCTCGATTCCGGCCAGCACCTTCAGCAGCGACGATTTGCCGGTGCCATTGGCGCCCACCAGGCCGGTGCGCTCGTTCGGCGTGACCAGCCAATCGGCGTTTTCGAAGAGGATTTTAGGGCCGTAGCGCTTACCGGCCCCGGTGAGCTGAATCATGAGTACTCAAGCTCATTCTAACGTGGGGCGGCGCCCGCACTCCTCGCGCTAAACTGAGGCCATGCCACAGGCCAAGAGGCGCAGCTTACCAACTGCCTCGGTCCGGCGGCAGATTGCCAACCGGGCTAGCTGGAACGAATCGCGTCCGGCGGCAAGAGCAGACTTTTTCACAATTGGCTACAGCGGCAGGAAGCTCGAAGAAATTATTGCAGTCCTGCAACAACACGCCGTGCGGACGCTGGTGGATATCCGGCGCAATCCCATAAGCGTGCACCGCCCCGAAATGAGCCAAGGCAACCTGGCGATTCGGCTGGAGGAAAACGGGATGCGCTACGCCCACGCGCCGCAACTGGGCGTGCCGCGCGATATCCGGGCAAAAGCGACCGCGGCAGGGAGCCGCGACGTCATCTGGGCCTGGTACGACGAAAGCGTAATCGCTGCGCATCCCGACCTCCGCGCCCTCCTGAACGGGTTCGAGCATTCGGTCGCCCTCATGTGCACGGAGCTAGACCCGCACGAATGCCATCGGCATTGCCTCGCATTGGCACTTGAAGGGATGGGGCTGAAAAGCTTCGACCTGTGAAGGCGCCGAGCCCCCCTGCTCAGAACTGCGCCAGCGCCAGCAGAGGGAAGTAGTCGCGATACATGCCGTAGGTCAAGTAGAAAACGTTGGGGAAGCCGGTGCCCGTGGTGGCTTCCTCCGGCCATGAGCCGCCGGCGGTCTGGCGCTCCAGGAGGAATTCGACCCCGCGCAGCACCTGCGGACTGTCGCGGTCGCCCGCGGCGGCCAAGCCCAGAATCGCCCAGGCGGTTTGCGAGGGACAGCTCGCGGCGGGCACGAAATGATCGCGGTCGTAGCTGGCGCAGGATTCGCCCCAGCCGCCATCGGCGTTCTGAATTGAGCGCAGCCATCGCGCGGCGCGCGCAATCGCCTCGTGCGCCCCGCTAGCTCCGCTGGCCGCCAGGCCGCGCATCGCCAGAAACGAGCCGTAGATGTAATCCACGCCCCAGCGGCCGTACCAGCTTCCGTCCTTTTCCTGCGCGCCCAGCAGGTAGCTCACGCCGCGGCGCAGCGCCTCGTGGCCGCCCAGGCCGCGCCGGCATAGCGATTCCAGCACCCGCCCCGTGATATCCGGGCAGGTGGGATCGAGCATGGCGTTGTGGTCCGCGAAAGGCACCCGGTTGAGCACGGCCCAGTTGTTATCCACGTCGAAGGCCGCCCATCCGCCGTCGCTCGATTGCATGGCCAGCAGCCAGTTGATGGCGCGGCGCTCGGCGGC
>CAYRWE010000407.1:0-3304 GCA_964427655.1 uncultured Solibacteraceae bacterium
TATAGAGACGCTGCGTTGTGGTTATCGGTTACTACTTCCGCCGCACTACACTAGCGGCGTCGAAACACTCGGACCTGTCTGCCCGGTCTAGTCCCAGCCAGTAAGTATTTGGCCATCCTGGCCTTCCGGCTAGTTATAGAAATTCCTCTCCCACCCATGCCGCTTGAGCACCGCCAACGTCTCCGCCGGCAGCGCGCCTTGGTCCGATAGCGCGGCGTTCGATTCGGCATGGCGGCGCGTCCGCATGCCGGGAATCACGGTCGAAACCGCGGGGTGCGAGAGACAGAAGCGTAAAGCCGTTTCGGCCAGCGGTTCGCCGGCCGCGCCCAGGTCCTGGCGCAACGCGCGCACGTGCTCCACCACCTGGCGCTTGTGGTCGCCGCGGAAGTAATACTCGCGGAAGTCGCCCGGGGGAAATTTGGTGCTTTCGTCGATATTGCCGGTCAGGCTGCCTTCATCCAGGGGGACCCGCGCCAGCACCCCGATATTGCGCTCCTGTGCCAGCGGAAACAGGTGGCTCTCGGGCGATTGATCGAAGATGTTATAGATCACTTGCACGGTGTCCACCAGGCCCGTGCGGATCGCGCCCAGCGCGGAATCCGGCTCGTGGTCGTTGATCGAAAGCCCCACGGCGCGCACCTTCCCGGAGCGCTTGAGGTCGTCGAAAGCGCGGCGCCAATCCTCCGCGTCCAGCCATTCCGGGTTCCACACGTGCAATTGCAGCAGGTCGATCGCCTCCAGCTTCAGGTTGCGCAGGCTCTCTTCGGCCGAGCGCATGATGTAATCGTAGGGAAACACCTGGGCGATGGGAATGCCGGGCCGCGCGGGCCACAGCCCGTTCTTGGGCGGAACTTTGGTGGCCACGAAGATCTTGTGGCCGGTCGCGCGCACCACTTGTCCCACCAGCCGCTCGCTGTGCCCATCGCCGTAGGCCAGCGCCGTGTCGATCAGGTTGACGCCCAGCTCGATTGCCCGGCGCAGCGCCGCGAGCGATTCATCGTCGTCGCCGCCCAGCCACTGCGTGCCGCCGATGCCCCAGGCGCCGTAGCCCATCTCGCTGATTTCAAAGTTGGTCCTGCCGAGTTTGCGGTATCTCATGTTCTCCGACTATTGTGCCGCAAAACGCGCTCTTCCGAACCGCAAAATACCCCTTTCCAAGTCCGCTATTCGTGAACGCACCGTTATAATGGAGTCTGATGGTATGATTTGGCGCATTAGCCGCGTCGCCGGGATCGTGGGCGTTCAGGACTTGGGGCGGGATAGGCGTGGAGGAGAAAATGACCGATTTGCCCGAATATCGCCAAAAAACTACCACCGCCGCCCAGGCCGTCGAAGTGGTGCGCTCCGGGGACCGCGTCTACCTGCACCTGGGATGCGCCGCGCCGGATACGCTCACGGCCGCGCTCCTGGAGCGCTCCGACCAGTTGCGCGACGTGGAAATCGTCCATCCCGTGCCGTTTGGCAATTCCGATTATGCCCTTCCGAAATATGCCGGCCATTTCCGGCATAACGGCCTCTTCCTGGCTGGGGAGAACACCCGCCGGGCCGTGGCGGAGGGGCGCGCCGATTACACCCCCGCCTCGCTCAGCGAATACGAAAGCCTGTTCACCTCGGGAGATCTGCCGCTGGATGTGGCTTTCATCCAGACTTCGCCGCCGGATGCCCACGGCTTTCTGAGCATGGGGGTGGGAGTCGATAGTTCGTGGACGGCCGCCAAATCCGCGCGTCATCTTGTGGTGGAAGTTAACGACCGGATGCCTCGCACGGTCGGCAACTGCCTGCTGCACGTGAGCCAGGTTTCGGCTGTCGTGGAAAGCTCGCGGCCGCTCTATGAGTTGCCGCCGGCGCCTTCCAGTGCCCCGCAGAGACAGATAGCGGCCAACGTGGCTGCGCTCATCCCGGATGGCGCCACTTTACAAATGGGTATTGGGGCCATTCCGGATGCCGTCCTGGCCTGCCTCGGGGACCGGCGCGATCTTGGCATCCACAGTGAAATGTGTTCCGATGGGGTAATACCCCTGGTCGAAGCCGGGGTGATCACCGGGGCCCGAAAATCGCTACACCCCGGCAAAGTGGTCGTCGGCTTCGTGCTGGGTACAAGAAAGCTATTCGACTTCGTGCATGGGAATCCTATCTTCGAGTTTCACCCCAGCGCTTACGTGAACGATCCTTTTGTCATCGGCCAAAATGACAACATGATCGCCATCAACTCCGCTCTGCAGGTGGATCTCACCGGCCAGGTTTCCTCGGATTCGATCGGCACGCGTCCCTATAGCGGTTTCGGCGGGCAACTCGATTTCATGCGCGGGGCAGGGCGCTCGAAAGGCGGCAAGCCTATTATTGCGCTGCCTTCGACCGCCCGCGGCGGCACCGTTTCGCGGATTGTAGCGACGCTCGATGCGGGCGCCGGCGTGGTGGATACGCGCGCGGACGTGCGGTATGTAGTGACCGAGCACGGGGTGGCCTACCTGCGGGGAAAGACGCTCCGGCAGCGCGCCGAGGCGTTGATTTCGATTGCCGATCCGAAATTCCAAGACGAGTTGTGGGATTATGCCGCACGTGTATATCATGTGGAACGGCGCAACGCGGTAGCGGCGGAGGCTTAATGAGCACCAATGGAAAGCCCGACCGGGGCATTGTCGAGATGAGTTCGGAAGAGTGTAAGGGCTGCGGGCTGTGCGTGGACGCCTGTCCACCCAAGTTGCTGCGCCTTTCCGAGCGGATCAACCACTATGGGTATCACTATGCCGAATATCTCGGCACCGGCTGCACCGGCTGCGGAATCTGCTTCTTCGCCTGCCCCGAGCCCGGCGGCATCACGGTATTGAAACTGGCGCCGCAGGCGGCCGCCGCCCCGGCCGCGTCCCCCTCCGCGGCGGAAACGGGCGCCTGAGAACTTCCATGTACACTCAACTGACCAAAGGCAACGAAGCCATCGTGAAAGCCGCGGTGCTGGCCGGATGCCGGGCCTACTACGGATACCCCATTACGCCGGCCAGCGAGATCGCCGAAGCCGCCGCGTTGTACTTTCCACAAGTCGGCGGTGTGTTCGTGCAGGCGGAAAGCGAAGTGGGCGCGGCCAATATGCTCTACGGGGCGGCCTCGGCCGGAGTGCGCTCGATGAGCGCCTCGAGCGGACCGGGCATCAGCCTCATGCAGGAGGGTTTCAGCTACCTCGCCGGCGCCGAGTTGCCCTGCGTGGTGGCCGATATCATGCGTGCCGGCCCCGGCCTCGGCAACATCGGGCCGGAGCAGGGCGATTACAACCAGGTCGTCAAGGGCGGCGGCCATGGCAACTATCGCA
>CAYRWE010000408.1:0-3272 GCA_964427655.1 uncultured Solibacteraceae bacterium
GATACCGTGATTTACGCGCTGGGCACCACGGCCAACCCGATCATCGCCCAGACCACGCCGGGGCTGAAGATCAATAAATGGGGCTATATCGACGTGAGCGAGGGCACCGGCATGACCTCCTACCCCGGAGTGTTCGCGGGCGGGGACATCGTTACCGGAGCGGCCACCGTGATCCTGGCCATGGGAGCGGGACGGCGCGCCGCCCAGGGCATGCTGGAGTATATGGGCCTGGTGCGGCCGGGTAGCACGCAGGATCGCCCGCGCGAAAATGCCAAGGCGGAGAGCGTTTAATCATGCCATCATCTTGTCCGAAATGCCGCAGGGTTGTGGAAGAAGACGAAATCTGCTGCGCCCAGGTGCGCTATAGCTGGCGCTGCAAGAGCTGCTTCAAGCTGACCAGCGGTTTTGCCATTCCCTACGGAAAATGTTTCCTTTGCGGCGGCGAGCTGGAAGTGATTCCGGGACGCGACCTGGGCGATTCGATGCGCTTCCAGGCCATCCGGGACGCCGTCCAGTTCGAGCTGGATTCGTACCATTTCTATAAGCTGGCGCGCAAACGGGCCACCACGCCGGAGCAGCGCGCGGTGCTCGAGCGGCTCTACGAAGCGGAACTCGACCACCTGCACGAGCTCGAGGAGAAGTACCACGCCCATCTGGATCGCGAGGTAGTGGAACTCTCGCTCGACGAGCAGAAACTGCTATCCAACTGGCTCTTCCGGGGGATTCGATTGAGCGAGGAATCGGCCGTGCAGGATATGTACCAGGTGGCCCTTGAAATGGAACGCCGCACGCGCGACCATTTCCGGAAACTGGCCAACGATCTTCCGGCAGGGCTGGAAAAAGACCTCTGCCTGGAGCTGGCAGCGGAAGAAGAAGAACACGTGGCCCTGCTCGAAACCGAGCTCGAACAGATCAGTTAGCGTGCCGCAAGACGGGCCGGCCGGTCCTGCCGCCGGAAGCCATTTCCCGGTGAATCGCGCCGCTCAGACAGGCGATCATGCGTTTCGCCATTCTCTGGCGGCGGTGTCGCTGCCGGATCCAAACCAGTGCCGTGAGGTCCCCGAGGGCGACCAGGATGAGGAGTAATCCTTCGGCTGCGTGCATGTCTCAATCTAAGCACCGCGAAAGTACGGGCGTAAGACCTGCCCGTACGGGCCGGGTAATGGTACCGGATTTGCCGGTTTCACAGAACTCTTTTGAGAATTCCGCGCGGCGCGCAACGAAGCGAGCGGCGGAGCGGTCCCAATCGTTTCGCCGCGCGTTCGCTTCCGCGTCCCGATGCTAGACTTTAGTACTGATGCCCAAAGCCACGCATCTGCAATGCAGTCTGTGCAATAAGAGGGTCGAGGCGGGAATACCCGCCAACCTTTGCGAGTGCGGGGGCCCGCTCGTGGCACACTACGACCTGGATCGCATACGGCAGCGCTGGCGAAGGCGGGACGTCGCCAGCGGCCCTGCCTCCATGTGGCGCTACGCCCCGGTTCTGCCGCCGGCGGATGACGCCGTCGTTTCCCTGGGAGAAGGCTGGACGCCCCTCCTCCGCAGCCGGCGCCTGGGGCCGCGCCTGGGAGCCGAAGCGGTCTGGATCAAGGACGAGGGCCTCAACCCCACGGGTTCTTTCAAGGCGCGCGGCCTTTCCTGCGCGGTCTCGATGTGCGTCGAGCTAGGCATACGCAAGGCGGCCATCCCTTCAGCCGGAAACGCGGCCAGTGCCCTGGCGGCTTACGCGGCGGCGGCGGGCATGGAAGCCCACATCTTCATGCCGCGCGACGTTCCCCAGGCCAATTATCTGGAATGCATGGCCTACGGCGCCCACGTGACGCTGGTGGACGGCCTGATCAGCGATTGCGCGCGAGTCATCGAGGAGCGCGCTCCGGCCGAGGGCTGGTTCAATCTCAGCACGCTCAAGGAGCCGTACCGCATCGAAGGCAAGAAGACCATGGGCTACGAGGTGGCCGAGCAACTGGGGTGGGAACTGCCCGACGCCATCTTCTATCCCACCGGCGGGGGCGTGGGACTCATCGGCATGTGGAAGGCCTTCGACGAAATGGAGCGGCTGGGCTGGATCGGCTCGCGGCGCCCGAAAATGATCGTCGTGCAGGCCGAGGGTTGCCAGCCGGTGGTGCGCGCCTTCGAGGAGCACGAAGCCCGCAGCCGCTTCTTCGAGGACGCCCGCACGCTGGCGGCCGGCCTGAGGGTGCCCAAGCCCCTGGGCGATTTCCTGATCCTGCGGGCGGTGCGCGAGAGCGGCGGCACGGCCATCGCGGTGAGCGACGAAGAGATGCTGGATGCCGGCATCCAACTCGCCTCTGAAGAGGGCATCTACGCGGCTCCCGAGGGCGCGGCCTGCGTCGCGGCGCTCGCGAAGCTGCTGGCATGCGGCTTTCTCAAACCATCCGATCGCATGGTGCTCTTCAATACCGGCTCCGGCCTGAAATATCCGGAAGCGTACGCCACGCGCTTTCCGCGAACGGCTTCAGGGGAGCAGGATAAACTCGGAGGATTGATCACCCCGCGATGAAAGACCTGGCTCTCGAAGCGCTCGATGCGGTAGCCGGGCGCGGCGTTTCCTATGCCGACGTGCGCGCGCTCGAAATCCGCGACCGCGACGTCACCACCAAGAACGGCAAGGCGGGGCACGTTTCGAGTTCCGAATCGCGAGGCATCGGCATCCGCGTGCTGGCGTCCGGTTGCTGGGGATTCGCCGCCACGGACGACCTGACGCGGGACGGCATCGCGCGCGCCGCGGCCCTGGCGCTTGAAATCGCGCGCTCCGGAACAGCCGCGCGGAAACACGAAACCACCCTGGCTCCGGAGCAAAAGTACGAGGCCACCTGGGCCTCGCCCTGCGCCATCGATCCGTTTGCCATCCCCGTGGACCGCAACCTGGCGGTGCTTCTGGCGGTCGACAAAGAGCTGCGGCGGAATCCGGCGGTCAGCCTGGCGGAAGCTTCCATGCACTTCGAGCGGCGGCGGCAGGTGTTCGCCTCCACGCTGGGCAGCCTGATCGATCAGACGCGCCACACCGCCGGCGCGGGCTTTTCGGCCTTGAGCTACAAGGACGGCGACATTCAGAGGCGCTCGTATCCGAACTCGTTCGGCGGGCAGTACCAGTTGAAGGGCTACGAACTGGTGGACGAGTTGCGGCTCGTCGAAAACGCGCCGCGGGTGGCCGAGGAGGCGGTGGCGCTGCATACGGCCGACAAGTGCCCGGAAGGGGAATTCGACCTCATTCTGGATAGCTCGCAGCTCGGCTTGCAGATTCACGAATC
>CAYRWE010000409.1:0-3251 GCA_964427655.1 uncultured Solibacteraceae bacterium
ACACGGGCATCGAGCCCGAGGAGATCGAGATTCATGGAGAGCCGACGGTGTAGGGAAGCGGGCCGGTTGCTCACCGCGGAGACGCGGAGACGCGGAGATTCACGCGGAGGCAATACCGGGAAAAGGCAATCGCAAACACCGCGAAGTCGACACAGAAGTTCGGCTATCGAGCCGGATTCCTTCTCGTGGGTTTTTCTCCGCGAATTCTCCGCGCCTCCGCGTCTCCGCGGTGAGTTCGCGCTCTTCCGCCCAAGGAGGCAGGCGTCGTGACCGGTAAAGTCATCCTGGTTACCGGGGCGGGGAAGCGCATCGGGCGCGGCATCGCCCTGCGGCTGGCGCGCGAAGGGGCGCGCGTGGTCATCCACTACAACACGTCCGAGGAAGAGGCCCGCCGCACCGCCGCGGAGTGCGGGGACGCTCCGCTGGTGCGCGCCAACTTCGAAAGCGTGGATGAGATCGCCGCCATGTTCGAGGAAATCGGCGCGCGCCTGGGCCGGCTGGACGGGCTGGTCAACAACGCGGCCCGTTTCACGCGCTTCGATCCGCTGGAAATCAGCGAGCGGGATTGGGACTTCATCCACTCGGTGAACCTGAAGGCGGTGTTCTTTTGCTGCCAGCAAGCCGCGCGCTTGATGCGCCGCACGGGCGGCGGCCGGATCGTCAATATCAGCTCGCTCGGCGGCATACGCCCGTGGGCGGAGCACGTGCATTACTGCTCGTCCAAGGCCGGGGAGATCATGCTGACCCGTGCGCTGGCCAAGGCATGGGCGCCGGAGATTACGGTCAATTCGGTGGCGCCTGGCGTGATCCCCTTCGACGATATCGACGAGCGCGGGCGCCGCATGATGGAGGCCACGCCCGCGCGGCGGGGCGGCACGCCGGAGGAAGTGGCCGATGCGGTGGTCTATTTTCTGAAGGCTTCCAACTTTGTCACCGGCCAGGTCCTGGCGGTGGATGGCGGCCTCAGCCTGCGCTGAGCGCCCCAAGAGCGCCCCAACCTATACTGGACAAAGGGCCCCGGAAAGAGGGCTTCGAGACGCATGAAGCGGCGGGCATCCCAGAGAACGGCGGCGTATGTGGGACTGCTGGCGGCGGCCTGGGTGGCCGCCTTGCTGGCGAGCTGGGCTTTCGGCCGCCCGCTGGACAATGCGGCTTACGATTACTGGTTCCGGCTCTACCAGCCCCGGCCGTGGCAAACGCAATCCGCGATTCTGGAGATCGACGAGGCATCGCTCGTGAAACTGGGCGGGATGCGGCACATCCGCAAACCGCTGGCCGATGGCCTCCACCTGGTGGCGGCCGCGCGCCCGGCGGCCGTGGCGGTGGACGTGATTCTCACCGACGAAGGCGACGCCGCCGAGGATCGCGCGCTGGCGGAGTCCTTCCGCGAAACGCCCAACCTGGCGCTGGTCTCGCTGTTTCAGGGCGACCCTGTGCGCTGGGAAGATCCCAAGCCGGAATTCGGGCGCTGGGCCAAGGCGGTCGGCCACGCCTACGCGCAGCCCGATGAAAACGATTCGGTGACGCGCTCGATCCCGCTCGAGATGCGGGCCGCCAGGGATCGCCGATGGGCGCTGGCTCTGGAGGCCTTCCGCTTGAGCCGCGGGCAGCCCATCACGGAATCGGTATCGCTGGCGTCGGGCGGGAGCGCCTCCGAGATCCAGGTGGGCGACGTGGCGATTCCCGTGAAGCCCTCGGGCGGCAACACGGCCGCCGGCGCGCTGATGCGGATTCGCTATCTGCCGCCTGGCCGCGGTGTCCCCAGCATCGCGCTGGCCGATCTGCTGGCCCGGCCGGCGCTGGCGGCGCGCTTCGCCGGCAAGGTGGTGTTTGCGGGCGTGACCGCTCCCAGTATGCTCGACCGCCTCTTCACGCCGTATGCCGGCGGGCAAACTATCTCGGGGATTCGCATTCACGCGGATGCCTTCGAGACCATGGCGCAGCGCATGTTCCTGCCGGACGTGCCTTTGGTCTGGACCATCCTCTTCAGCCTGGCGCTGGCGGTGGCCGCGGGCCTGGCATTCCGATATTTGCCGGGCTGGTGGGCATACGCCGGCGGTGTCCTGGTGGTGGCGGCCTCCATGCTGGCGCCGTACATCTTCTTTACTCACCAGCGCGTGCTCCCGTTCGCCAGCCCGGTCTTCTCGGCGTGGCTAGCGGCGCTGGCCGCGGCGGGCTTCTACCATCTGGTGGTGCGGCGCGACTGGCGCACCGAGCAGAGCGCCCGCGAGCGCTATCAGCAGGCCATGCACTTCGTCACGCATGAAATGCGCACGCCGCTCTCGGCTATACAAGGATCGAGCGAGATGATCTCGCGCTACCCGCTGACCGAGGAGAAACGCAAGCAGGTCGCGCTCCTGATCAACTCGGAATCGAAGCGCCTGGCGCGCATGGTGGAGATCTTCCTCAACGTGGAGCGGCTGACGGCCGGCCATATGGAGCTGAAGCATGAAACCATCGACGTGGCGCAGATGGTCGAGATATGCAGCGAGCGCGTGCGTCCGCTGGCCGAACGTAAGCATATCGCCATCGTCCTTGAACCGATTTCAACCGAGTTACAACTTACCGGCGATCGCGAGTTGATGGAGTACGCCTGCTACAATTTACTTACCAACGCCGTGAAGTATTCCCCGCAGCGAACTACCGTGACGGTCACAGGCTGGCGGGATCACGGGCATATCCGGATTGCGGTCAAGGACCAGGGGATCGGATTGGACCAGAAGGAAGTCAAGCAGATCTTTCAGAAGTTTTACCGGACCAGGAAGGCCGAGGAGTCCGGAGAGGCGGGTACCGGCATCGGACTTTCGATTGTCCAGCAGATCGTGGAACAGCATGGCGGCGCGATCGAGGTGACCAGCCAGCCAGGTCAGGGGTCCTGCTTCACGCTGGCCCTGCCGGCGGCCAGTTCGGCTCCGTCGGCCGCCGCGGCGGAACGGCACTAATGCAACGTCTACTGTTAGTCGAAGACGATCCGGCTTTGCAATTTACGATCCTGACTGCGCTTGAGGCGCAGGGGTACGCGGTGGACGCGGTCTCGACGACCGGTGAGGCCATCGACCGCCTCGGCGAAAACGCCTACCCGATCGTGATCTCGGATATCTACGTGGACGAGCGCACCGGCCTGGACGTGCTGGATGCCGCCAAGCGCAAGGATCCGCGCTGCTCGGTGATCCTGATGACCGGGCGCGGCACCATCGAGACCACCGTGGCGGCCACGCGCGGCGGAGCCTTCGATTACATCGCCAAGCCCT
>CAYRWE010000410.1:0-3240 GCA_964427655.1 uncultured Solibacteraceae bacterium
ATTACCAGCAGGCCGACACCGGCACCAAGATGATCCACATCGGGAAGAACACCACCAGTACGATCGTCTCGAAGGGCATTTCGGCCGGCCACGGGCAGAACACGTATCGCGGCGGCGTCAAGATTCTGAAGCAGGCCACCGGCGCGCGCAACTATTCGCAGTGCGATTCGCTGCTGCTGGGCGATAAGTGCGGCGCGCACACTTTCCCGTACCTGGAAGTGAAGAATACCTCCGCGCAGGTGGAGCACGAGGCTTCCACCTCGAAGATCGGCGAAGACCAGATTTTCTACTGCCGGCAGCGCGGCATCTCGACCGAAGACGCCGTCTCCATGATCGTGCACGGTTTCTGCAAGGAGGTCTTCCGCGAGCTGCCCATGGAATTTGCCGTGGAAGCGCAGAAGCTGCTGGGAGTGAGCCTGGAAGGAAGCGTTGGTTAACGACAGATGGCACTACTCGAAATCACAAACCTGCGCGCCACGGTTGGCGATCGCGAAATTCTGAAGGGTATAGATCTCACGATAAATGCCGGCGAAGTTCACGCCATCATGGGGCCGAATGGCTCCGGCAAGAGTACGCTGGCACAGGTGCTGGCGGGCCGCGAGCTGTATGCGGTGAGCGGCGGACAGGTGCTCTACGACGGGCAGGATCTGCTGGCCATGGCGCCCGAAGACCGCGCTCGCGCCGGCCTTTTCCTGGCTTTTCAGTATCCGGTCGAGATCCCCGGCGTCAGCAATATGTACTTCCTGAAGGCCGCGCTCAATACCATTCGCAAGATGCGCGGATTGCCGGAGTTGGACGCGCTGGATTTCCTGAACCTGGTCCGCGAAAGGATGAAGCAAATGGAAATGGACCAGGCGCTGCTGAACCGGCCGGTGAACGCGGGTTTTTCGGGCGGCGAGAAGAAGCGCAACGAGATTTTCCAAATGGCCGTGCTGGAGCCGCGTTTGGCGATCCTCGATGAGACCGATTCGGGCCTGGATATCGACGCGCTGCGCATGGTGGCCGCCGGCGTAAACGCGCTGCGCTCCCCGGAGCGCTCCATGATCGTGGTCACGCATTACCAGCGGCTGCTGAATTACATCGTGCCGGATTACGTGCACGTGCTGGGCGATGGCCGCATCGTGAAATCGGGCGGCAAAGAGCTGGCGCTGGAACTCGAAGCGAGCGGCTATTCCGGCCTGGGCATCTACGACGAGGAGGAGGCGGTCGGCAAAGTATGATGGCCGTCACGGAACAAACCGGCGCCTGGCTGGCGGAGTTCACCGCGCAAACGGCGGCTGCGCCTGGGATTCAGCGGCTGCGCGAGGCGGGTTTTCAGCGCTTCGCGGAGCTGGGTTTTCCGACTACGCACGACGAGGAGTGGCGCTTCACCAACGTGGCGCCTATTGCGCGGGCGGCTTTTCGAGTGGGCAGGGCGGGCCGCCTGGTGAAGGCACCCGGGCGTCTCGGCAACCTAGAGGATGCTCTGGGCAAGCTAAAGCATGCCCCACATTTCGAGAACAATGCGTTCGTGGCGCTGAATACGGCGTTTCTGGATGACGTGACCGTTATCGAGGTGCCGCGCGGCGCGCTGCTCGACGAGCCTATCGAGATTACTTACGAAGCTCCCGACAGGGTGGCGCTCAACCCGCGCACCCTCATCGTGGTGGGCCCGGCGGCGCAGTGCCGCATCGTTGAGACGTATCGGGGGCAGGGCCGCTACTTCACCAACGCGGTGACCGAGATCGTAGCCGGCGAAGGCGCGGTGGTGGATCATTACAAGGTGCAGCGCGAATCCGCCGAAGCGTTCCACGTGGGCGCGCATTTCGTCGCCGTGGGCCGCAGCGCGAATTTCACCTCGCACTCGATCGCGCTGGGCGGAGCGCTGGTGCGCAACGATGTGGTCGTCACGCTTTCCGAAGGTTCCGACGCTACCCTCAACGGCCTCTACATCGTCAACGGAACCCAGCACGTGGATAATCACACGGCCATCGATCACGCCCGGCCGCACGGCACCAGCCGCGAGCTGTACAAGGGCATCCTCGATGGCAAGGCCAGCGCGGTGTTCAACGGCCGCATACTGGTGCGCAAGGACGCGCAGAAAACCGATTCCAAGCAGACCAATAAGAACCTGGTGCTCTCCGACGAAGCGGTCATCGATACCAAGCCGGAGCTGCAGATTTTCGCCGACGACGTGCGCTGCACCCATGGCGCCACCATCGGCCAACTGGATTCGGAGGCGATGTTTTACATGCAATCCCGCGGCATCGGGAAAGCCGACGCGCGCAGCATGCTGACGTATGCCTTCGCGCAGGACATTGTGGATCGCATCCGCATCGAATCTCTGAAGAGTACCCTGGAACGCATTCTATTCGAGAAATTCCATGAGCACGCTCTCTAGCGCAGTCGCGCCCGGTTTCGACGTGGCCCGCACGCGGGAAGATTTTCCCGTCCTGAAACAGTGTATCCACGGCAAGCCGCTGGTGTATCTGGACAATGCGGCCACCGCGCAGAAGCCTTTCGCGGTGATCGATGCCATCCGCAAGTTCCATGAGGTGGATTGCGCCAACATCCATCGCGGCGTGCACGAGCTGAGCCAGCGCTCCACGGCGGCTTACGAAGAGACCCGCGGCAAGGTCAGGCAATTCCTGAACGCGCGCTCGAAGAACGAGCTGATCTTCGTGCGCGGCACCACCGAGGGCATCAACCTGGTGGCCTCTTCCTGGGGGCGCAAGAACGTCAAGACCGGCGACGAGATCGTCATCTCAGCCATGGAGCACCACTCCAACATCGTTCCCTGGCAGATGCTGTGCGAAGAGAAGGGCGCGCGGCTGCGCGTGATTCCCATGGACGATCGCGGCGACCTGATCCTGGAGGAATACGAAAAGCTGCTGAACCCGCGCACGCGGATGGTGGCCGTGGCCCAGGTCTCGAACGCTCTGGGCACTATCAATCCCGTCCGCCAGGTGATCGAGATGGCGCACCAGCACGGCGCGCTCGCGCTCATCGATGGCGCCCAGGCGGTGCCGCATCTCAAGGTGGACGTGCAGGCGCTGGATGCCGATTTCTACGCCTTTTCGGGGCATAAGCTGATCGGGCCGACGGGCATCGGGATTCTCTACGGCAAGACCCGGCTGCTCAACGCCATGCCTCCCTATCAGGGCGGCGGCGACATGATCCGCACGGTGACCTTCGAGAAAACCACCTACAACGACCTGCCCTACAAGTTCGAAGCCGGCACGCCCAACATCGCCGGCGGCA
>CAYRWE010000411.1:0-3207 GCA_964427655.1 uncultured Solibacteraceae bacterium
AAGATGGAGCGCAACATGAACTGGCTAGCCACTACCGCCTCGGTGACGCCTTTCATCGGCCTATTCGGCACCGTGCTGGGGATCATCCGCGCCTTTGTGGACCTGGGCTATCAGGGCAGCACCAGCTTGCGCACCGTGGCGCCGGGTATCGCCGAAGCGCTGATCGCTACCGCCGCCGGGCTGGTGGCCGCCATTCCGGCCGCCATCTTCTATAACCACTACGGTCATGTGATCCGCGAGATCGGCGCCCGCATGGACGATTTCGCCTTGGAATTCCTCAACATGACCGACCGCAGTTTCGGGGACTAGCGCATGGCCTTTGGCATGAACGGAGGCGGGTTCGGCGGGCGCCGGCGCACCATGGGCGGCAGCCTCTCGGATATTAACGTCACTCCCTTTGTGGACGTGGTGCTGGTGCTCCTCATTATCTTTATGCTGACCGCGCACGTGATGGAGTTCGGCATCCAGGTGGATGTTCCCAAGGTGCGCGCCGTGAAGGACCAGGCGCAGGAACTGCCGGTCATCAGCATCACCAAGGACGGCACCACCTATCTGAACGAACAGGCCACCAATATCAACGATCTTCCGGCGGCCATTCAATCGCGCTTCGGGAAATCCAAGGCTGTCTACGTGCGCGCGGATAAAGAGACCATCTGGGATCCCATCGCCCAGGTCACGGCGGCCCTGGGTGAAGCCGGTTTCCAGGTCAACATGGTCACTCAACCGGAGGATTCGGCCGCCAAAGGGCGGAAGTGATGGGCGCCGGAGCGGGCACTTACCTGGACATTCTGGATCAGCCGGATCCGTTGCGGCGGTTCCTAATGGGATCGCTGGCCCTGCATCTTTTGATCGGGACCGCCATCGTAGCGGCCTCCTGGATTGGCGTCGGCCGGCACGAGCAGTGGGGCGACATCAACGGCGGCGGGATGGGGTCGGTGGCTGTCGGCCTCGTCAAGACGGTGCCGATGCCGGGTCGCTCGGGGCAGATGAACCCGGTGGCCAACGATACCGAATCGGCCGTGCCCACGCCGCCACCCAAAACCAAGGCTCAGCCCAAGGTCAAGGCGCCGGAGCCGGATGCTATCCCCCTCAGGAGCCGCAACGCGACGCGGAGGGAACAGCAGGCCGCCTCGGCTCCCAATAAGTGGCGCGAACAGCAGAAGGACCTTCCCAACCAGGTTTACAGCCCCTCCGGACAGGCTGTGGTGTCCCCCATGTATGGCATGGCGGGCGGAGGCGGCGTGGGAATTGGCAACAATTCGCCATTCGGGACCCAATTAGGTTGGTATGCGACCCTGCTGCGCGATCAGGTGGCGCGCAACTGGCGCACGGGCGATCTGGACCCGCGCCTGCAAAATGCGCCTCCGGTGATCATCGGTTTCGCCATTCAGCGGGATGGCTCGGTGGTTCCCGGGTCCGTGAGGGTCGTCCAGCGCAGCGGGAATGTGGCCGTGGATATCTCGGCGCAACGGGCGGTCCTGGACGCGACCCCTTTTCCCGCTATTCCACCCCAATTTCCGCGTAATCGGGCGGATATTGAAATGACGTTTCAATTGAGGCGATAGATGAAAAGGCTTGTGTGGGTTATTGCCGCGTTAGCCGCCGGCCTCCTGGTACTGGCGGCCCAGAACCCCGATTTCCAGGGGATTATCACCAGCACCGAGCGTCCTAGCATGGCGGTCCCCGATTTTCGGGGGGACGGACAGGCGCAGGCTTTTATGGGGGTGTTCAACACGACCCTCCAGACCGATCTGGCGAATGCGGGGCTCTTTAAGATGGTCCCCAAAACGCTTTTTCCGGCCACTATTCCGCAGCAGCCCTCCGATTTTCGCATGCCCCCGCCCACGCCTCCGCGGCCGGCCCGCACGCGCCGGGGCCAGATGGTCGAGCCTCCTACGGGCGGAGGGCTGTGGCTGACGGATTGGTCCGGGCCGCCGGCCAATGCCAACTATCTGGCCGTCGGATACACCTTCGTGCAGGGCAACCTCTTCGTGCTGAAGGGCTGGCTGATGGATCTGCGGCGCGACACCCCGGCCAACGCGCAGGTGCTCGGCAAGACCTACATCGAATCGCTGGACGACGCCGGAGCGCGTAAGGCCGCCCACGAATTCGCGGCCGACATCATCGGGCAATTCGGCGGAAAAACGCTGTTCGGATCGCACATCTATTTCGTATCCAGCCGCAGCGGGCACAAGGAGATCTGGGGCATGGACCCGGATGGTTCCAACCAGCACCAGGTCACGCGCTTCAATTCGCTGACCGTGCAGCCGGCCGTTTCGCCCGACGGTTCGCGCATCGCATTCACTAGCTACGCTAGAGGTAATCCTGGTATATTTATCTTTTCTGCAGATCCGGTACGCGATTTGCGCTTTTATAATCAGCGGGGCGCCTCGGTTACGGAAACGCCCTCTTTTACGCCCGACGGCAAACAGATCGTCTATTCTTCGTCGGCGAGCGGTCATTGCTGCTGGGTTTACATAGCGAATTTGGACGGAAGCGGTCTGCGGCCCATCTCGTCGTCTATTTTCATCGATGTCGAGGCGAAGGTAAATCCCAAAACCGGCGGCGAGATCGCGTTTGTTTCGGGCCGTTCCGGACCGCAGCAGATTTACAAGATGAATATGGACGGAGCGGACGTGGAGCGCCTGACCGATGGAACTGGCGAGGCTTCCAATCCTTCCTGGCACCCCGATGGGCAGATTCTGGCGTACGCGTGGACGCGGGGATATGCCACAGGGCGGTTTAACGTATTCATCATGGACGTTGCAACGCGCAAGTACACCCAGTTGACTCACGACGAGGGCCGCAACGAGAACCCGAGCTGGGCGCCGGACGGCCGGCACCTCGTGTTTGCATCGACTCGCGGCGGATCGCATCAGATCTGGAGCATGCTGGCGGATGGAACGCAATTGCAACGACTGACCACGCAGGGTAGCAACGAGAGCCCCGTATGGGGCAAGTAGTTAAGTGATTTAGGAGGCGATGTTCATGTTCAGTAAACGGAAGATCACTGTCATCTGCTTGGCGTGCTCGCTGGCGATGTTCGCTTCGGGCTGTAAGAAGAAGGTTCCGCCACCTCCGCCACCTCCCGCGGTTCAACCCCCGCCGCCGCCGCCGCCGCCGCCGCCGGCTCCGGCCGTCTCGCAGTTTACGGCTGAGCCCGGCACCATTCAGCGCGGCCAGTCTTCGACCCTGCGCTGGCAGGTT
>CAYRWE010000412.1:0-3198 GCA_964427655.1 uncultured Solibacteraceae bacterium
TTCCCGAGCTTTCCATCGTCACGCCGATGACGGGAGGGCTGCCGGTGGCTTACGGCGTGTGCGAGGCGCTGCGCGCGCGCCAGGTCTACTGGGCGGAGCGGGATGGCGATGGCGAGCCGATGCGTTTCCGCCAGTTCCTGAAGCCGGAGCCGGGCGAGCAGGTGGTGTTGGTGGACGATATTCTGCGCACGGGGTCGCGGATCGCGGAGCTCAAGGAACTCCTGGAGAGGAATGGCGCCACGGTGGCAGGGCTGGCGGTGGTAATTTACCAACCCACGCCGAATACGCACGATTTTGGCTCGCTGCCGCTGTATTATCTGGTGAAACTAGAGGCCAGCTATTACGCCGACGCGGCCCACTGCGAGATGTGCAAACGCGGAGTGGCGTGCGAAAAGGTACTTATCTAGACGATTGCTGAATTGGTGTGCAAAGCGTGACAAAGACGTTACGGGAACGATGTTTTGGGGATTGGCGAAGCCCGATATCCACAGGGTTTTCATCAGTACTGTGGAAAGCCGGCCGATAGGTGTGAGCCCTCGCGGGACCGAGCGTTGCGCCTCACCATGGCTCGCGAGTGGGCCAAGCGCCTTCGGCGGCAGTATCCGTGCCGATGATCGCTTGTAACTTAGCCAGCGAGCGGCGCATATCATCCAGGCTGGTTCCGGCGTCGGCCGGCTCGCGCGCGACCCCGGCTTCGATCTCGGCGTGCACCTTGATGAACAGATGGGTAATCTCCGGATCGCGCCAGCCCCGTTCCACCTCCGAGCGCAATATTTGAAGGGCCTTAACGGGCGGATAGGCCGGTTTGTAGGGGCGCTGGCTGGTGAGGGCTTCGTACACATCCACCACTTGAAGCACGCGCGCCAGCAAGGGGATTTGTTCCCCGCGCATACCGTCCGGGTAGCCGGAGCCATCCCACCGCTCGTGGTGGTGCCGGATAATGGGCAGCACCGGACCTAGCGACCGCAGATGCCGGCAGATCTCTTCTCCGCGCAGGGGGTGGGTGCGCATGACGGTCCACTCTTCCAAGGTCAGGGGCCCGGCTTTGAGCAGAATGGAATCGGGAATCCCGACCTTGCCCACATCGTGCAGGTAGCCGCCGCAATATAGAGCCAGCAGGTTCGCGCGCTCGAGACCCAGGGCCATGCCGAGCATGGCCGCGCTATGCGCCAAACGTTCGCAGTGCCTGCCAGTGCGCTGGTCGCGCTGCTCGACCGCCTGAGCCAGCGCAAACAGAATCCGCTCCGTCTCGCCCGCGATCACGGGATCTCCATATACGTGCGAATCGCCCACACCACACGCCAGGGACGCCAGGAAGTGCCGGCAGCGGCGTACCGGGCCCTCGCGCGTTTGCTGGTCCGTAATCGGTTTCATGCCAACAAGGTCTCTATCGGCAGAAAGCGGCAATCTCAACAGGGATAAAGGTAATCGGCTCTTTTTCAGTTCCTTACAACGGTAATCGCGCGCCAGGCCGAGTTTCCGGCGTCGTCGTACGCCCGGACGGTCACGGTGGTGCTGCCCACCAGGAGCGGAACCGTCGCCGACCAGAGGGTGGTCCCGGTAGCCGTGCCGGCATCGCCATTCGAGGTGGACCAGGCGACGCGCGCGACCCCCACGTTGTCGCTGGCCGTGCCGCTGACCGCGATGGTTGCCGACGAGGTCGCCACAATGGTCAACGAAGGCACCACAATCTGCAAGGATGGCGGTGTGGTATCGCCCCCGCCGGAAGGAGGCGAGGGTTGAGCCGGCTCGGTGGGCTGCGCCGGTTGAGTTGGCTGGGTTGGTTGAGTTGGCTGGGCCGGCTGCGTGGGCGTCGAGCTGGCGGCGGGGTAGAGCGCCCGAGCGCCCGCGATGTCATCGGCCGTGAGGCCCGAAGCCTGCGAGTAGTAGGGGTACATGACTGCGCCCGGCTGGCTGGAATGGGCCAGACCCAGCGCGTGGCCGGCCTCGTGAAGTGCCACCGAGAACAGGTCCACACCGGTACCCACTCCCCAGCTCTCGGATGCGTCGAAGTGCATATCGCCGGCCAGCGGTTCGGGGTTTTGCGGCACGGGATAAAACGTGTGGGCCAGCACGCCTCCGGGGCCGTCGAAGGGGTAGGCATCGCCGTGCGCCCCGCTGGCGAACAAGATGTCGATGCTGCGCGGCTGCCCGCTGGCCGTTGCCGGGGCGAAGCTGACGTTGACGGAATTGGACCAGGTCTGGAAGGCCCGCTCGATCTGGCCGCGGGCCGTGTTGGCGTCGATCTTGGTGGTGAGGGAATTGAAATAGTATCCGAGCGCCACCCCACCGGAGGCGTCCTTGGACCAGCCGCTTCCCGACAGGGCGTACTCGGCGATGGGTCCGGCCTCGGTGATGGGGCCGGGACACCAAAAGGCCTGGCGGCGGGTGGCGATCTCCACGGTGGCGGGCAGAATATACGCCACCGGGTCGTGGGCCGCCAGATCCGCCAGGCGCTCGACCACCCCGGTGACCAGCAGCCGGTCCGCGGAGAGACTGGGGTTCTCGAGCACTTCGAAGCCGTGGCGGCGAACCATGGCGCGCGCCTGTTCCATATCCGTATCGGCATGGAAGATCACCAGGTAGGCGCCGGCGGGCTCGGTCGAGAGCGCGGGGCTGAGTTTGTCGGATGCCGCCAGCGTGCCCAGCCAGGTGACGCCTAGGCCATCGAGATCGAGGGGCGCCTGGCCTGCAGCCATCAGCGCCGATTCGGGAATGTAAGACAGCACGCGGATGCCACGACGCGCCAGTTCCCGGCGCAGCGCCGGCCCGGGATAGGAACCAAATTGCACGATATAGTGGCCGAAGCCGCGCGCGTTTTCGGAGCGCGGCGCCGCGGAAACGGGCGCGCGCGGATCGATTTCGCGAGCCTTCAGACGAATAGGACCTTGCGCCCCGCCCGCCTGCAAACAGAGCAGGACCAGGACTACGGTCCGCCAAATTGTCACTGGAATCTCCGAAGGTCTTTTCGGCCGGATTGCGGAGTTTTTTAACCGGTGGGGAGTTTTGGGACGGGCGATTCGGGGAGGCGAGGCTTCCGTGGGTGGGGCGTTCGACGGGGGACCGGAGGCGGGTTTCGGGGAGAGGATTTCGAAGGCTGTTCGAAGGGTGAGGTTTTCAGCGGCGGCGTTTTCGGCGAAAGGCTTAGCCTGAATTCCGAAGTTGAGCGATAGTTGTCCTTTCCGGCAGGCTCAAAAC
>CAYRWE010000413.1:0-3188 GCA_964427655.1 uncultured Solibacteraceae bacterium
GTGATCAGCTCGCCATCGCGGTCCAGCCAGATCACGGCGTAGAAGGTGTCGTCCTTGAGCTCGCTCACCACCACCTTGCGCAGGCCTGCGTTCAGGCCCAGCAGGAGGGTCTTAATGAGATCGTGCGTCATGGGGCGCGGGGTGGAAACCTTCTCGATCTCCAGCGCGATGGCGTTGGCCTCGTACACGCCCACCCAGATGGGGAGCACCGTGTTGCCGTTGACGTCCCGCAGGATGACGATGGGCATGTTGGTCACCGGATCCATCATCAAACCCCGAATCTTCATTTCGACTTCCATGGTGGCCCTCCCCAACCTAATTACACCACAGTTACGCTCTCGCCCACCAAGGAGTTGGGGCCCGAGCGTGTCACCCGCACCGTCAGGTATTCGCCCACCAGCGAGTGGCCGTTTTCCGCCGCGTGCGTGAAATTGAGCGTGCGGTTATCGGAAGTCCGGCCGATCCATTGCCCCAGCGCCGCGTGGCGGCCCTCCACCAGCACCTCTCGCACCGCGCCGATCAGCTCGGCGTTGCGGCGGATCTGAATGGCGCGCTGCTTTTCCTGGACGATCGCCAGGCGCCGCTGTTTCTCCTCTTCCGGCACGCGATCGGGCATGGCCAGCGCGGAGGTGTTGGGGCGTGGCGAGTATTTGAAGCTAAAGAGCGAATCGTATTCCACTTGGTCGAGCAGGTCCAGGGTCTGCTGGAAATCGCTCTCGGTTTCGCCCGGGAAGCCGACGATGATATCGGTGGTGACAGAGTAGCGCCGGTGCGCGCCTTTGATCCACTCGATGCGGCGGTCGTACTCCTCGCGGGTATAGAGACGCTGCATGGCGGCCAGCACGTTGTTGGAGCCGGACTGAACCGGCAGATGAATATGGTCGCAGATGACCGGGCTCGCATCCATGGCGTCCACGATTTCCCTGACGAAATCGCGCGGGTGGGAGGTCGTGTAGCGCACCCGCCGCATGCCGGGGATTTCGGCCACGCGGGTCAGCAGGGTGGCGAAATCCCAGGCGGCCGGCGAGGGATCGCGGTAGCTGTTGACGTTCTGGCCCAGCAACTGGATTTCGGTGTAGCCGCGCTCGGCCAGGCCGCGCGCTTCAGCCATCACGCTCTCGCTCGTGCGGCTGCGCTCCGGCCCGCGCGTGAAGGGCACCACGCAATAGGCGCACGATTTATCGCAGCCCTCGACGATGGTGATGTAGGCGCGATGCGGGTTGTCGCGGCGGGTGAAGGGCGTGTCGAAGGTTTCGTCCGTCTCCAGGCTCAGGCCGGTGACGCGGCGCTCTCCGGATTCGAGTTGCACGAGCATTTCGCCCAGGCGCGTATAGCTGGCCGAGCCGGCCACCAGGCTGACGTGCGGGGCGCGCTCGAAGATCCGCTCGCCTTCCTGCTGGGCCACGCATCCCAGCACGCCGAAGAGCTTCCCCTTGCCTGCGTCGCGCTTGAACTGCTGTAGCCGGCTGAAGACTTTCTGCTCGGCTTTGTCGCGAATGCTGCACGTATTGTAGAGCACCAGCCCGGCATCCTCGGGCCGCTCGACCTGCGAATAACCCCGCTCCAGGAGCGTGCCGATCACCTTTTCGGAATCGTGCGCGTTCATCTGGCAGCCGAAGGTTTCAATGTAGAAGGTTTTCCCAGACACCGTGCTTCCATTCTAGTTCAGTTCCGAAACCGGTCCGGGCGGCGCGCGGATGCGGAGGTCCGAGGCAAACTAGCGGGTAATCTAACATCACGGCGCGGATTCCGGGGGCTCGGCCCTTTCTAACGCACTACGTTTCGCATACAGTCGAAGAATAGAAAGATATCTGGAACGCTCGTGGAATCGGCGGAAGCCTTCCGCGCGCGCTCTATTCCAAGCAACTGGGAGAGCATCGATGAGCCTGGTGGAAAAACGCTGCGTGCCCTGCCGCGGAGGTGTGCCGCCGCTCAAGGGCGAAGAACTGGAGAAGCTGAAGTCCCAGGTGAGCGGGTGGCAGGTGGTCAACGAACACCATCTGGCCAAGAGCTACGGCTTCCCCGATTTTCAGAAGGCGCTGGATTTCGTGAACAGCGTGGGATCCCTCGCCGAGGCGGAGGGGCATCACCCGGATCTGTACCTCTCCTGGGGAAAAGTCGATATTCAGATCTGGACGCACAAAATTGACGGCCTGACCGAAAGCGACTTTATTCTTGCGGCCAAAATCGACGGCCTGCATCAATAGTGAATGGAGAATTGAGAATGCTAGGAGTTGGACAGAAGTTTCCGGCCTTTTCCCTCAAAGCTACGGTAAGTACCGACAAAGAAAAGGCTTTCAAGAACATTTCTAACGCCGATTATCCGGAAAAGTGGAAGGTCTACTTCTTCTGGCCTAAGGATTTCACGTTCGTGTGCCCCACCGAGATCGCGGCCTTCGGTAAGCTCAACCGCGAGTTCCAGGATCGCGACGCGCAGCTCCTCGGGGGCAGCACGGATTCCGAGTTCGTACACCTGGCGTGGCGGCAGAATCATCCCGATTTGAAGGAACTGCCGTTCCCCATGCTGGCCGACGTCAAGCGCGAGCTGTGCGCGTCTCTGGGCGTTCTGGACCCCGAAGAAGGCGTGGCGCAGCGGGCGACTTTCGTGGTCGATCCGCAGGGCGTCATTCGTTTCGTTTCGGTCAACGACCTGTCGGTGGGACGCAACCCGCAGGAAGTACTGCGCGTGCTGGACGCGCTGCAGACCGATGAATTGTGCCCCTGCAACTGGCAGAAGGGTGAAGCGGTTCTGAAGCCGTAAGCGCGCGGGCAAGCCTCTCGAGGGCCGGAAATCCTTCCGGCCCGCTCATCGACATTATGGAAATCGAAAAGCTATTGGAAACGGTTCCGGAGTATGCCAAAGACCTGAAGCTCAACCTGGGCGCGGTCCTCCGGCAGGCGGAACTTACTGAAAGACAGACCTGGGGCACGGCGGTGGCCTGCGCCATCGCCTGCCGCAACCCCCAGATCACCGAGGCGATCGTGGCCGAGGCCGCCCGGCATATGGAGCCGCAGGAAGTGCTGGCTGCCAAATCGGCTGCCGCGGTGATGGGGATGAATAATATCTTCTATCGCTTCCGGCATCTCAGCGGCAACGAGAAATATGCCACCATGCCGGCCCGCTTGCGCATGCAGGTGATCCGCACGCACGGCAGCGATGCGGCGGATTTCGAGCTGTGGTGCCTGGC
>CAYRWE010000414.1:0-3187 GCA_964427655.1 uncultured Solibacteraceae bacterium
CTTTCGGCCGACCCCTCCCGCCATCTTATCGGCGACGACGAGCACGGCTGGAGCGACAACGGCATCTTCAATTTCGAGGACGGCTGCTACGCCAAGGTGATCCGCCTTTCGCCCGAAGCCGAGCCCCAGATCCACGCCTGCACGCGGCGCTTCGGCACCATTTTGGAGAACGTGGTCATGGACCCGGTCTCCCGCCATCTGGACCTCAACGACGATACGCTGACCGAAAATACCCGAGGTGCCTATCCCCTGGAGTACATCGATAACCACCTGCCCGGGAAAATGGCCGGCCATCCGCGCAACGTGATCTTCCTGACCTGCGACGCCAGCGGCGTGATGCCGCCCATTTCACGGCTCACGCCGGATCAGGCCATCTATCACTTCATCTCCGGATACACCAGCAAAATCGCGGGTACCGAAATCGGCATGGGCGTGGAACCGGTGAGTACTTTCAGCGCCTGTTTCGGCGGGCCGTTCATGGTCCACCATCCGTACCGTTACGCCGAGATGCTGAGATCGCGCGTCTTGCAGCACGGCGCCACCTGCTGGCTGGTCAACACCGGCTGGACCGGCGGGAGCTTCGGCATCGGCAAGCGCATCAGCATTCAGCACACCCGCGGGCTGCTCAACGCGGCTCTCACCGGGAAGCTGCGCGACGTGCCGTACCGCAAGGACCCCGTGTTCGGGTTCGAAGTGCCGGAACGCTGCCACGGCATCCCCTCGGAGATTCTGAATCCCGTTAACACCTGGGGGGACCGCGACGAATACGCCCACAAGTATCGCGCCCTGGCGCAGCGCTTCATCGAGAACTTCAAGCTCATTAAAGACGGCTGCCCGGACGACATCGTGGTATCCGGGCCGCACATCGCCGAAGGGCAGGGAGTTTAGACGCGATCGTCGCCGGGGGCGGTTCCGCCGCCCCCGCCCAGCCGCCGTGGGGGACGCAGGAGGCGCGCGGGCAGCTTCGATAGATACGCCAGCCGCTCGACCGCGGGCAGCAGACGCCGGACCGTGCGTCCATTGAATAGGAGGCTGCCCGCCACCAAAGCCGGATGGGGAATCGTGGTGCAGCAGCGCGCGCACACATCCACTTCGCCGCCCCGGCCGGCGGCATGCAGCCGGCGCATCTCCACCATGGCCGGCGAATTCCAGATGGCGGCCAGTGGCTGCTCAGCCAGGTTGCCCAGCGGCGCGCCATCGAGCGAGTAGCTCTGGCAGCACGGATAGACGTCGCCGTTCTGTTTCACGTACATCGGCCCGCGCCACAGGTAGTGGCAGGGATGCTTCCAGTCCGCGGCGGTGTGGCCGGCATCCGGGCGCATCAGGTTGGTTTCGTCCTGCTTGATGCGCACCTGGTCGATGCCCGGCACGGCGCTCCAGAAGGCCGAGAACTCTTCCACCTCGCCGGCATTGCCTTCCATCAGCACCATCTGCACGACAATCTGAAGGCGCGACCGGCTTTCCTTCTTCATGCGCGCAAAACGCACGAAGTTATCGCGCACCTTCTCGAAATTGGCGCCCTTGCGGTAAAACTCAAAGGTCTCTTTGCGCGCTCCATCGAAGCTCAGGGTGATCTGTTCGAGCGGCGAGGCCAGGATCTCGGCGGCTCTGCGCTCGTCGAGAAACGTGCCGTTGGTCGAGAGCAGCGTCGAGATGCTGTGGCGATGACAGAACTCGATGCGCTCCACGATTTTCGGATCCATAAAGGGTTCGCCCAGGCCGATCAGCATCATGTGCTCCGCCGAATCGCCGGCCTGCCGGACCAGGCTCTCGAAGATGCCGCTCTCCATGTCGGCCTTGGGCTGCTTGTGCGTCTCCCGCGGGCACATGGGGCAGTAGAGGTTACACTTGGCGGTGGTCTCGACGATATACTCCACCGGCAGCGCCGCGAGCTTGGAGCGGCGCGTCAGGTAAGCCCACAGGAGTTTTGCGCGGTTCCAGGCCCGCATGTTGATCTTATTGTATCCATGGATGGAGCCAATAATCTCATGAGTGTGGAAGAGCGGCTGCGCAGCCTCGAAAACTCCGCCATCCGGCCCGCCGGCCGTTATGTTTTGTACTGGCGGCGATGGAACCGGCGCGCCGAGGCCAACCACGCCATGCTCTTCGCGGCCGATCTGGCCAATCGTCTGGACCGGCCGCTCCTGGTTTTCGAGAGTCTCTCGTGCGGCTACCCGTATGCCAGCGACCGCCTGCACACCTTCGTGCTGGAGGGCGTTCCGGAGGCCGCCGCACGGCTTCAAAAAATGGGCATCGGCTACGTATTCCACCTCGAGCGGCGGGCCGGTGAGGAGGATTGCGTTCGCCGCGAGTTGGTGCGCGAGGCCGCGGCCGTGGTGACCGACGAATGCCCGCTGCCCGCGCCGGCTTTCGGAGTGGCCGCCTACGCCATCGATTCGTGCTGCATCGTCCCCACCGCCGCGATTCCCGCGCGTGTCTACGCCGCCTATTCCATACGGCCCAAAATCCGCAAGCTGCTGCCGCGATTTCTCAAGCCGGTCGCGGCCGTCAGGGTGCACCGTCCGTTTCGCGCCGCGGCGCCGGGTTTCCACACCACAGTGACGGAAGGACGCATTCGCGGCCTCGTGGCGGCGTGCCCCATCGACCACGGCGTGCGGCCCGTGCCGGGCGTTCGCGGCGGACACGCGCAGGCCCGGCGGCGTCTCGCCACGTTTCTGCGGCATCGCTTGAGCCGCTACTCCCTTCAGAAGAACGAGCCGGCCGCGCGGGCCACTTCCGAGCTGAGCCCGTACCTGCATTGCGGCTTCATCTCCGCGCTCGAAGTGGCGCTGGCCGCCGGCGACTATGCCGCCGAACACAAGCTGATGGCCGGGGAGTTCCTCGAAGAGTTGATCGTGCGCCGCGAGCTCGCCTTCAATTTCGTCCGCTATGCCGCCCGCGTGGACAGTCTAGACGAACTGCCCGGGTGGGCGCGAGCCACCCTGGATCGTCATCGCCGCGATCCCCGCCGGCCGCGCTATACTCCCGAACAGTTCGAGCGCGCCGAGACGTATGATGACCTGTGGAACGCCACGCAGAAGGAACTCCTGCTCGGCGGCAAAATCCACGGGTATTACCGCATGTACTGGGGCAAGAAGATCCTGGAGTGGTCGGCCGCGCCGGAGGAGGCGCTCGCCACCATGATTCGCCTCAACGACCGCTACGCGCTGGATGGCCAGGACCCCAA
>CAYRWE010000415.1:0-3162 GCA_964427655.1 uncultured Solibacteraceae bacterium
ACTCGGGATGGAACTGCGAAAAGTGCAGCGGAACGTCCGGCCCCAGCTCGGATTTCACCCAGTGCGCCAGGCCCTTGAATTCCGCCTCGGAATCGTTGAGCGTGGGGATCACCAGGTAGACGATCTCGCTCCACTTGCCCAGCTTGCGCAGCGTCGCGAGCGTGTTGAGGACCGGCTTCAGCTCGCCGTTCACCACCTCTTTATAGAACTTCTCGGAGAAGGCCTTCAGATCGACCTTCACGGCGTCCACGCGCCGGCACAACTGCTTGAGCGGCTCTTCCTGGATGTAGCCGCCGGTGATGACCACGCTCTTCACGCCCGCCGCGCGCCCGGCCTCGGCGGCATCCAGCACGTATTCGCAGAAGACCACCGGGTCGTTATAGGTGTAAGCAATGGAGACGCAGCGGTTCTCGCGCGCCGCTTCGGCCAGCTTATCGGGCGGCAGATAAACATTGCGCACCTGCTCGGGCCGCACCTGCGAGATCTCCCAGTTCTGGCACATCTTGCAGTTCACGTTGCAGCCCGCCGTAGCCACCGAAAACGCCAGGCTGCCGGGCGCGAAATGGAACAGCGGCTTCTTCTCGATAGGGTCCACGTGGAGGCTGCATATGCGCGAATGCACCAGCGAATAGTAAGTGCCGCCGCGGTTCTCGCGCACGCCGCAGTAGCCGCGCTCGCGGTCGTCGATAACGCACTCGCGCGGGCAGAGCTTGCACTTGATCTTCTTGTACGGCAGCTTCTCGTAGAAACGGGCCTCCACGACGAAGCGCGCGTCGCTCTCGGCCGCGCCCGCCAGCATCGAGGGAATCGAGCCAACTAAGAACGTTCGGCGATCGAGGGCCATGGCGTCATACCTCCAGGATTTCTATGGACGCCGGATCGTTCGCGCCGATGCGGTGACGCGCATCCGCCGCGCGTGCGATGTAGAGCGGCTCGCGCTTCATCTCGCCGAGCGGCTTTAGCCCCAGCTCGGCGCGCTTGCGTTCGATAATGCGCCAGCCCGTCGCGTCTAGTGCCACCGGGTCGCGCGAAGCCAGAACGCCGCGATACGGCCACACCCACTGCGGCATGTAGGAAGGCCCGCCCTCATACTGCGGCGCCAGGGCGTCGCAGATGGTCAGCCGCACCTTCTGGCGGATGGGCGGCAGCATGTAGACATCGGCCACGTAAGGGTCGCCGCCATTCAGGTGGTATTTGTTGGGATTGTGAATCGCGCCGAAGAGATTCTTCAGCGCCATGGTCACGCCCACGATGCCGTGGTCCTTCAGCACGGGAAGATTGATGACCGCGTCGCAGGTGCGCGTCAAGGTATTCGAGAGCAGGCTGCCCACGCTGCCGAAGACGGCCAACTCGCTTTCGTAGCCGGCTTCGTCGTTGCCCAGGCAGCGTATGCGATCCTTGCGGGCGCCGGTGCGATGGCCGGCTTCCTCCAGGTCGGACGTGAGGCGGTCCCAGATGACGATATTGCGCGGCGGAATCCCGGCCTGCTGGAGGCGCTCGCACACGGCCTCGACCAGCGCGATGCTGGTGGAGCCGCCCTTGCCCGAGAGGCAATTCACCTTCAAGCCGACCGTTTCCCCGGGATGTGCGATGGATTTCCAGGCTTCGAGAGGCGCATCGCGATTGCAGGCAGCCGCCACGGCGCGATCCACGAGCGCGGCCAGATGCGAGGCATCCGGAGGCGCGGCAGGGTTGCGCGCGATCGCTACGCGGGATTTGCCGGGCAAGCTAAAGCATGCCCCACCTACGCAGGCGCGCAGGAGACTGCGGCGGCTGCTGCCGTTAATTGACTGCATGGCAAAGCTCCCGCTGGTGGGGCACGCTTGAGCCTGCCCGCCTGGCGCCTTTCGGTAATTCCGATTCCTTTATATCACGCGGCCCGCAAACAGGCGTAAAACACGACTCCGCGCCACGCCGCGTTTGGGCGGCCAACTCCTCGGTACAATGAACTTTAGTGCCACTGACTTGTTATCTCGACGCGTTCTCCGGGATCAGCGGAGACATGCTGGTGGGCGCGCTCGCCCATGCCGGCGCCGACCAGACCGCCATCGTCGACGCCATCACCTCGCTTCAAACCGGCGCCACCGTCTCTTTCGAGAAGGTGAAACGCGGCGGCATCGGCGCCACCAAGTATCACGTGAACGTCGAGCCTACCCACGCGCACCGGCATCTCTCGCATATCGTGAAGATGATTGAAGGCGCCGCCTTAACGCCGCGCGCCAAGCGGGATGCCATCTCGGTTTTCCGCCGGCTGGGAGAGGCCGAGGCCGAAGTGCACCAGGTCTCCATCGAGAAGGTGCATTTCCACGAGGTGGGCGCGGCCGATTCCATTGCCGATATCGTGGGCGCCTGCGTGGCCTTCGACCTTCTGGGCGTCGATACCATCGTCTGCTCGCCGCTGAACGTGGGGAGCGGCACGGTCAACACCGAGCATGGCCTGCTGCCCGTGCCGGCGCCGGCCACCGCGCTGCTGCTCTCGAACGCGCCGATCTACGTGCGCGGCCCGGCGGTGGAATTGACCACCCCGACCGGCGCGGCCGTCGCCGTCACCCTGGCGCAATCCTTCGGCGTGTTGCCGCCCATGAAAGTGAGCGCCGTCGGATACGGCGCGGGCGGGCACGATTTCCCCGAGCAGCCCAACGTGCTGCGCGTAATCCTCGGCGAACCCACCGGCGCCAGCGAAGCGCTCACGGTTTCGGTGATCGAATCGAATATCGACGATTCCAATCCCCAGGTGCTGGCCTATACCGCCGAGCGGCTGCTGGAATTCGGCGCGCTCGACGTGCTGATGCTCCCCGTGACCATGAAGAAGGGCCGGCCCGGTACGCTGCTGCAAGTGGTATGTAAGCCCGAGAATCGCGAGGCCCTGGCACAACTCGTCTTCTCGGAGACGTCCGCCCTGGGGCTGCGCATCTACTCCGCCGAAAGGCGCGTGCAGGCGCGCACCTGGAAAGAGGTCGAGACCACCTACGGCAAAGTGCGCATGAAGGTTTCGGGCGAAGGCTCCTATGCGCCGGAATATGAGGACTGTCGCAAGCTGGCCATCGAATCCGGCGTGGCCCTGCGGCAGATTATCGCGGAAGCGAATCACGCGTACTTGAACCAATCCAGATGAAATACTACCTGACTACGCCGCTTTACTATGTGAATGCGGCTCCCCAC
>CAYRWE010000416.1:0-3159 GCA_964427655.1 uncultured Solibacteraceae bacterium
TAGAGCGGCTCGCCGGCGGCGATGCCCAGGCCGCGGCGCTGGCCGACCGTAAAATGGTGGACCCCCTGGTGCTCGCCCAGGCGGCGTCCATCGGTCGAGACGATGTCGCCCGCGGCAGGCGCTGCGGGCGCACCGCTTTCCGCGAGGTAGGCGGCCAGGAAGGCGGCGTAATCGCCGTTGGGCACAAAACAGATTTCCTGGCTGTCGTTCTTTTCCGCCACCGAAAGGCCCATCTCGCGCGCCAGGGCGCGGACCTCGGTCTTCGCGAGATCGCCCAGCGGAAAGAGCGTGCGCGCGAGCTGCGCCTGGGTCAGGCCGAAGAGGAAATAGGTCTGGTCCTTGGAGGAGTCCGCGCCGCGCAGCAATTGCCAGCGGCCGGAAGCGGCGTCGCGGCGAATGCGCGCGTAGTGGCCGGTGGCGATGTGGCGGGCGCCCACGGCATCGGCCATCTCCAGGAACCGCGCGAACTTGATGAAGTTGTTGCACAGCGTGCACGGGATGGGCGTGCGGCCGGCTAGGTATTCGTCCACGAACGGGCGCACCACGCGCTCCTCGAACTCGCGTTCGAAGTTGAGCACGTAGTAAGGAATGCCGATCTGCTCGGCCACGCGGCGGGCGTCGTACACATCGTCGAGCGAGCAGCAGCGGCCGCTCGCGCCTTCGACGGCCAGAGCCGGCAGGCGGCGCTGGTTCCAGAGCTGCATGGTGAGGCCCACCACCGTGCGTCCCTGGCGCGCCAGCAGGGCGGCCACGGTGGAGCTATCCACTCCGCCGCTCATGGCGACGGCGATGGGTAACTCAGGCATGGACGGAGATCCGGCGCAGATGCGCGACCGAGGCAGCCAGCGCCTCCACCAGCGCGTCCACCTGCTCGATGGTGTTCGAGCGGCCCAGCGAAAGACGCAGGCTGGCGCGGGCGCGCTCGGCGGAAAGCCCCATGGCGGTCAGGACGTGCGAGGGCGTCACGGCGCCGCTCGAGCAGGCCGAGCCGGTGGAGGTGGCGAAGCCGCGCAGATCGAGCGCGATCACAAGGGCCTCGCCATCGATGCCGTCGAAATGAATGTTGGTCGTATTGGGCGTGCGGTTCCGCCGATGGCCGTTGACGCCGGTGTCCGGGATGCCATCGAGCACGGCCTGCTCCAGCCGGTCGCGCAGGGCGGCCACACGCGCCGATTCGCCCTCCAGGCACTCGGCGGCTATCTCGGAGGCCGCGCCCAGGGCGGCGATGCCGGGGACGTTTTCCGTGCCGGGCCGCCGGTCGCGCTCGTGATGGCCGCCGAACGCGATGGCCTCGAGGCGCGTCCCCTTGGCCATGTAGAGCGCGCCCACTCCCTTGGGAGCGTAAAACTTGTGGCCGCTCAGGCTATAGAGATCCACGCCCAGGGCTTCCACGTTCACGGGAATCTTTCCGGTGGCCTGCACGCCATCGGAGTGCAGAGGCACGCCGGCTTCGCGCGCGATGCGGGCGATTTCAGCCAGCGGCTGCACCACGCCGGTCTCGTTGTTGGCGTGCATGATGGAGATCAGAACGGTTTCGGGACGTAGCGCGCGGCGCACATCATCGGGTTCCACGGCGCCATCCGCGCCCACGGGCAGCCGCGTGATGGCGGCGCCTTCGCGCTCGAGCTGCGCGCAGGGGCCCAGCACCGCGGGGTGCTCGATGGCGCTGGTGATCACATGCCGGTTCGCGCCGCCCGCGCGCCGCACCACGCCCAGCACGGACATGTTGTCGGCCTCGGTGCCGCCGCTGGTGAAGATGATTTCGGTTGGCGCCGCGTGGAGCAGGGCCGCCAGTTGCCGCCGCGCCGCTTCCATGCGCCGCTTGGCCACCTGCCCGAAATAGTGGACGCTCGAAGCGTTACCATACTCTTGACCGAGACAGGACACCACGGCGTCGAGAGCCTGGGGCGCGGCGGGGGTGGTGGCGTTGTGGTCGAAATAGAAATGCTGCACTTAGGTCTATTTTATCAATGCCCTACCCGATCGTTACGCTAACCACCGATTTCGGCCTCGCGGATCACTATGTGGGCGTGATGAAAGGCGTGATTTTGAACATTTGCCCGCGCGCGCGGATCGTGGATATCAGCCACGAGGTCACGCCCTTCGAGATCGCCGAGGGCGCGTACACGGTGGCGCAGGCGTACCGCTATTTCCCCAAGAAGACCGTGCACGTGGTGGTGGTGGACCCCGGCGTGGGGACGGCCCGGCGCCCCATCCTGATGGAAGCCGCCGGTCAGTATTTCGTGGCGCCCGATAATGGCGTGCTGGCCATGGTGTACGCCCACGAGAAGCACAAGATCCGGCTGATCTCGAACCAGAAGCTGTTTCGTGAGCCGGTGAGCCACACCTTCCACGGCCGCGATATCTTCGCTCCGGTAGCCGCGCACGTAGCCGGCGGGGTGACGCCCGCGCGCGTGGGGAAGCTCATCGAGGATTACCTGCGGCCCTCGTTCGAGAAGCCGGTGCGCACGGGCAAGCGCACGTGGACGGGGCGGATCCTGAAGATCGACCGCTTCGGCAACATCGTCACCAATTTCCGCGCGGAGGATTTTCCGAATCTGGAACGTTCGGTCTTCGCCATGGTGCTCGGCCCGCGCGAGATCGGCGTGCTGGCGCGCAACTATGCCGAGTGCGGTCCGGGCGAGCTGTTTGTGATTGTGGGCAGCTCCGGGTACCTGGAGATTTCCGTCGGCGAGGGATCGGCGGCCAAACAGATCGGCTGCCAGACGGGCGCGCCGGCGGAACTGCGCATCGAAGGCCGGCTGGCGGAATGAGGTAGCATATGGGCAGACTGGACCCTCCGGACACCGTCCCGGCCGGCCGGGGTCTGGACTAAAGGCGGATAGGCACCATGCAAGCGACTCAACCTTCCCGAAAGCTGCGCCATCTGAGAAACCAGCCCCTGGACGTCTTCTTCTCACCCAAGACCGTTGCCGTCATCGGCGCGACGGAAAACCGGAACACCGTGGGACGAACGCTGCTCTGGAACCTGGTGACCAGTCCGTTTGGCGGCACTGTGTATCCCGTGAATCCCAAACGGCCCAGCGTGCTGGGCGTGAAGGCCTATAAATCCGTTTCGGAGATTCCCGAGCAGGTGGATCTGGCGGTGGTGGTGACGCCGGCGCCCTCGATTCCCGGAATCATCCGCGAATGCGGCGC
>CAYRWE010000417.1:0-128 GCA_964427655.1 uncultured Solibacteraceae bacterium
GTTCACACATTCACTATGGGCAGTGAGTACGCGATTCCGCCACGGGTGGTACCACTCCGCCCGCCTTTTTTCTTCGAGCACCGCGGGCCGGAGCCTCACGCTGGAGGGATTCGTCCGTCCCGCCGGCA
>CAYRWE010000417.1:228-3152 GCA_964427655.1 uncultured Solibacteraceae bacterium
CGTCCGCCCCGAGCTTCAGCACCCCACCTGGCCGCGCGGCATCGAGCACCGCGGGCCGGAGCCTCACGCTGGAGGGATTCGTCCGTCCCGCCGGCATCGAGCACCACGGCCCGCCCCGCCGCCGATCTGGAGACCATCGAGCCTGCCACGTCCGCCCCGAGCTTCAGCACCCCACCTGGCCGCGCGGCATCGAGCACCGCGGGGCGCCGGAGTCTCACGCTGGAGGGATTCGTCCGTCCGCCGGCATCGAGCACCACGGCCGCCCCGCCGCCGATCTGGAGGCCATCGAGCACTGCCACGGTCCGTCCCGAGCTTCAGCACCACCTGACCGCGCGGCATCGAGCACCGCGGGGCTGCCTTCCCGCAAACTAACAGGACCGTCTATTGTCCCTTGCAGTTCTGGCAGTCCTCCGGCAAGCCCGTCACCGAATCTTCCAGGCAGCGACTTCCGCAGGTGGCACAGAACCACGGATCGTCCTCCCCGTACGGGTCTGAGTCCTCCAGGGCGTCAGGAATGGTACTCTCGCGCGCCAATAACCTCCGGCCGCGGTTAAAGAGATCCGCGGCCGTTTCGGTTCCCTCTACCGCGCGGACGTTGGCAAGACTCCGGCGACGCCGCGGCAGGGAGCGGAAGTGCGTCCAGGCCGGATCACACACGAAGGAAATCCGCCCCCTGCTCGCCCGCTGAACACGGAACGGCCCGAACATTTGCGGCCCCGCCGCCAGCGCCTTCCAGACCGCGCACGCCGTGCGGTTCATGTCGCTTGGATCACCCCAGCCGTGGGAATATGCACACAGCTTCAGTCCCCACTCGAATACCGTTCCGCCATCCTTCAACGCCGGCAGGGACTCCGCCAGCATCTCCCAATCCGCGCGCGTCATCTCCGCTGGCGACAACCGAACCCCGTCCCTCATACGGCCTCTACGTGCTCCGCAGTGCCAAGCGCCGCCGGGTGAAACCCGATTCCCTCACAGACGAACCGGTGAAATAAGAACTGGCAAACCCGCTCCAACACCGGGGATTCCGATGCTCCACTGAGCGCCTGAAGTGCGATAATCACTCTCGCGGCAAACGGCATGGAACGTTCAACGCAGTGCCTTGTTCGATGGCAGTCATCACACATGCCGCGTATGTTTCGCATGGCGTCGGACCCGCCGTGCGCCTGATGCCTCCGGTGGTCCATCTGAAGGGGAACGCTGGAACCACACCAGCAGCATTGGCGGTTTTGGCGATTTTTGACAGCCTCGCGGCGCCGTCTCCAACGTTCGGCGCCGCTCAGTTGCCTTTTGCCGTTCCAGGGTTCCCGCTCTACGGCGGTCAGACCGAGCGCCGTCATTTTCGCCCCCCGCGCTTCCCCTCCTCGCGAGCCGACCTCAACCGCTTCTCCCGTAAAACTCCGGGTGTTTTTTGCGTTCGAGCCATCTTCAACTGCGCCTTCCGTAAAACTCCTGCCAATCTCCGGGTGTCCCCGCCAGGTACCCAACAGTCCCGGAAGTGCGTTTCCATCATCTCGATTTCCACGCCGTCCACGACATCTAAAGCGAGTGGGCCGGCCTCAACCGTTCCGCCCGTGTCCGGGTTTCCGCGCACCTCGAATTTTTTCAGCCGCGAAACAATCCCATCGAACAGGGCGACCAATTCCGCCACCTCTGCCTGACTGATCGTATGCTCAGCCTTAGGCGTGCTGGAAATAACAGCCAGGCGCGCCGCCTGTGCCACCTTGCGCCTCATCTCGGGCGTAAGCTCCCGACGTTTTTGGAATCGAGCCAACGTCGCGAGCGTTACCTCTTCCCCTTCCCGGTCAAGGATGAGCTTCAGCTTCCATGGTTCACCGCGAGAATCCATCATACGGTCGTAGGCCCGCCTGCCATCGGTTCTTTCTTGCTTCGTGAGTTTCCGTTGTGCCATTGCGCTTTCTCCTTACGAACCGATTGTGACTTTCTTCTAGAATAAAGTCAAGGAGTTTTTTCTAGAAGAAAGTACCGATAGTGTTGTACAATCGAGCCGTGGAAGCGAAACCCAAAAAACGGATAGGACGGCCGCCCGCCGGTCTCGGCAAGGGCGGAGAACCGGAACTCATTAGCGATTACCCGAAACTGGCGGTAACGGTCCGCCCCACCACGCGCACAAGACTCAACGCAGTTGCCAAGGTCGAAGATCGGCCCGCGTGGCAGATTGTGGACGACAGCATCAATCAGTATGTGGAGCGAATGACGCCACAATCCCGCCGGAGGGTCGAAGTCCTCTCGAAGCGAACGAAAGACAGTTCGGGCAAATAGGCGCCAACCAGCCACGCCCCACGCCCGGAAAGATTTTCCTTGACTCCATTTTGCAGTGTATCGTACGATACAAACATGCATGAAGCGATCACACGAGCCGAGTACGGCGCTTTCCAGAAAGCCTACGACTTTTTCAATCGAGAGCTATTCGGAGGTTCCCTACCTGATGTCCTTGTCACGCTTCAGCGCCACGCCAGAGCTTACGGCTATTTCGCGCCAGAGCGATTCACTGGGAGAACAGAGCGCACGACGGCCCATGAACTCGCGATCAATCCCGACGGTTTCATCGGCCGCACCGACGAGCTGATCCTCTCCACCCTCGCTCATGAGATGGCCCACGTCTGGCAGCAAGCCCACGGCACACCGCCGCGGCGTTCATACCATGACCGTGAATGGGCAGGAAAGATGAAGGATATTGGCTTGCAGCCGTCCACCACGGGCGAGCCAGGCGGCAAGGAAACCGGCCAGTCAGTGACGCACTACATCGCCCCCGGCGGAGCCTACGCCATGGCCTACGCGAAGCTGAAGGCCTCCGGCTTCCAACTCCACTGGGAATCAGCACCGGACAGCAAGGAAGGCGGAGCCAGGGCAAAGAAGGCAGCCAGCAAGACGAAGTTTACCTGCCCGGAGTGCGGACAGAATGC
>CAYRWE010000418.1:0-3131 GCA_964427655.1 uncultured Solibacteraceae bacterium
TACATTTTCCTGTCCAGCGTGGCCGCGTATGGCGATGGCCTGAACCACAAGGAAAGCGATCCGCTGGCGCCCGATTACCACTTCGATCCCTATACCCGCCACAAGGCCACCACCGAGCGGCTGCTGTTCCGCATGCATGTGCGAACCGGGCTGCCGCTGGTGACCTTCCGGCCGCCCTTCGTCTATGGCCCGGGCAACCCGTTCTACCGCGAGCAGTTTTTCTGGGACCGCATGCGCGCCGGGCGGCCCATCGTGATCCCCGGCGACGGCCATCGCCTGATGCAGTTCGTGTACATCGGCGACCTGGTGCAGGCCATGGCTCGCTCCGTGGAGGAGCCGCGCGCCGAGGGTGAGGCCTTCAACATCGGCGAATCGAAGCCGCTTACGCAGGTGGAACTGGTGGAGCGGCTGGCCAAAGCCGCCGGCGCCGATCCGGCGCTGGTGAGGATTCCACGGGATGCCATCATGCAGGCCGGTGGAAGCGCCATGTTCGAGCCGTATTACTTCGGCGAATACTTCGACCTGCCGCCGATCACCGAGAATATGGGCAAGGTGGCGCGCATCCTGAAGGTCAAAACCACGCCGTTCGACATCGGCCTGAAAGAGACTTACCGCTGGTACGTGCGAAATCATAAGCCGCGTACGGCGGGGTTCGAGTTCGACGACCGGCTGCTGTCCATGTCGCGTACCGGTTCGACGGCCAGCGTCTAAAGACCGGCGGCGGCATTCGAGCTGCCGAAATCGGCATAAGCGCTTCGGCACAAGTCTTTCGGCACAAGTGGTTTAGATCTCACACTGTTTCCGGCACGGCACGTTGCCGGGGGTTGGTATAATTGGGCGTTCAGCTCCTGGTTCCGATCCTATGCCGCTTAAGCCTTTCGCACCCAATCCCGGTCCGGGGAAGAAAATCTTTCTGCTCAAGCCCCGGGGCTTCTGCGCCGGCGTGGTGCGGGCGATCGATGTGGTGAAGATCGCCCTGGACCTGTACGGCCCGCCGGTCTACGTGCGCAAGGAAATTGTCCATAACATGCACGTGGTGGATGAGTTGCGGCGCGCCGGAGCGGTCTTCATCGAAGAACTCGACGAAGTGCCCGTGGGGGCCCGCACGATTTTCAGCGCCCACGGGGTATCGCCGGCCGTCCGGCGGCAGGCCCGCGAGCGCAACCTGCACGTGATCGACGCCACATGCCCGCTGGTCACCAAAGTGCATCTCGAGGCGGTGCGGTTTGCGCGCGACAACTACAGCATCGTGTTGATCGGCCACAAGGATCACGACGAAGTGATCGGGACGCTCGGCGAGGTCCCGGAGCGCACGTTCCTGGTTGAAACGGTGGAGGATGTGGACCGGCTTGAGCTGCCTGATCCCACCCGCGTGCGCTACCTGACGCAGACCACCTTGAGCCTGGACGAAACCCGGGAGATCATCGACCATTTGAAGCGGCGTTTTCCACTCATGCAGGGGCCCCCGGCGCAGGATATCTGCTACGCCACCGAGAACCGGCAGATGGCCGTAAAGGCGGTTTCGGAGGCCTGCGACCTGCTGCTGGTGGTGGGGTCGCAGAATAGCTCCAACTCGAAGCGCCTGGTGGAGGTGGGCGGCAATTTCCATATGCGCTCGTACCTGGTCAACGATAGCGGCGAAGTGGACCCGGCCTGGCTGGATGGCGTCAGGAACGTCTCCGTTACCGCGGGGGCGTCCGCGCCGGAGCACCTGGTGCTCGAGCTGATCGAGTTCTTGCGCGCGCGCGGTTTCGACCATATGGAGGAGATCGACCTGGTGGACGAGGACGTGCGCTTCTCGCTGCCGGTCGAGCTGACCGTGGCGAAACGATGAGCGCTTCGGCACAAGCACGGAGAAATCTGGCGGCCGATGCCGGGCGCGCCATGCGCCGGGCGGCCGGCTGGCTGGAAGCCTCGCAGGAGCGTGACGGGCACTGGTGCGGCCGCCTGACCGCCGACAGCACCCTCGAAGCGGACTACATTCTCTTCCAGCTCTGGCTCGATCCGCCCCGGGGCGGGCGCTGGGAACCGCCCACGGCGCGCCTGGTGGAGAAGGCCGCGCGGTCCATTCTGGAGCGGCAGCTCGCCGATGGCGGATTCAACATCTACGCGGGCGGGCCTTCGGAAGTCAGCGCCTCGGTGAAGGCCTACGTGTCGCTCAAGCTGGCCGGCTTGGCGCCCGAGGACGCGCGCATGGAGCGGCTCCGCCGGCGCATCCTGGAACTGGGCGGCATACAGGCGGCCAACAGCTACGTCAAGATCAACTTGAGCCTCTTCGGCCTGTACCCGCGCGAGCATTGCCCAAGCATTCCACCGGAAGTGGTTCTGCTGCCGTTCGACTTCCTGTACCAGATGTCCTCCTGGACGCGCGCCATTATTGTGTCGTTGGGGATCGTGCACGCGGCCGATCCGCGCCGGCCGGCCCCGGAGGGCTTCACGCTGGAGGAGATCTGGCAGCCGGGGGTGAATCCGGCGTTCTCAAGAGACGCGCGGCTCTTTACCTGGCGCAACGTTTTCCTGGCGCTCGACCGCGTGGCGAAGTGGTGGGAGCGCCGCGGCTCGAAGAAGATCCGGCGGCGGGCCGTGGAGGCCGCGCGGCAGTGGATGATCGCGCGGCTGGACGGTTCCGACGGCCTGGGCGCGATCTACCCGCCCATGATGTATTCGGTCATGGCGCTGGACGTTCTGGGCTACGCCCCGGACGATCCGGTGCGCGTGGAAGCGCTCCGCCGCTTCGACGACCTGATGGTGGACGAAGACGAGCGTTTCTATTTCCAGCCCTGCTTTTCGCCGGTGTGGGATACCGCGCTCGCAGCCTACGCGCTGGCTCGCGCCGATGGGAACAGCCCGGCGCTTGGCCGCGCGGCGGATTGGCTGATCGAGCGCGAAGTGCGGCGCAAAGGCGATTGGGCCGTCAAGCGGCCCAACCTCGAGCCTTCCGGCTGGGCTTTCGAGTATAACAACGCGTTCTATCCGGATATCGACGATACGGCCATGGCCATGCTGGCGCTGAGCGAGGCGCAAGCACCCGCCGAGCCGGCGCGGAAGGCCTGCCAGAAGCGGGCGCTGGCGTGGCTGCTGGCCATGCAATCGCGCGACGGCGGCTGGGCGGCCTTCGACGCGGATAACGA
>CAYRWE010000419.1:0-3128 GCA_964427655.1 uncultured Solibacteraceae bacterium
CGCTGGCGCGCCGGGTTCGGCCACTTCCGCCACCCGTGGGTCTATAATGTGCGCATCCCGCGCGCCCAGCAGATTCTGGGCATCGAGCGAAAAGTGCACACCGCCGAGCATCTGGCCAGCGCGATTTTCTTTCTCGGCGCACCCGTGGAGGAGATCCCCCGAGCGCGGCTGGTGGCTGCCGCTCCAGCCGCCGCGAAGAGCTACGCGGTGATCCACCCGGTGGCGGCCGCACCCGAAAAAACCTGGCGGGCGGAGGGCTTCCTGGCCGTGGCGGCGCGCCTGCGCGAGTGGGGGCTGGAGCCGGTCTTCATCGGCGGACGGGAGGACGATCTAACGCCTTTTGGCGCTTTCCGCACGGTTTCCGGCGCTCCCCTGGGCGAGATCAAATCCCTCGTTTCAGGCGCCTCGCTTTTCGTGGGAAACGATTCCGGACCGGCCCACATGGCGGCGGCTTTCGGGGTTCCGGTGGTGGCACTCTTCGGACCCTCCGATCCGGCCATCTGGGGACCCTGGCGCACGGCTTCCGAGGTTATCTCTTCGCCCCAAGGCATTGGCGCCATCGAAACGGCCCGCGTGCTCGATGCGCTGGGGCGCCTGCGGGTGGCCGCATGAAGGAGCTGGCGCGGCTGCTGGCGTGGTCCCGGCGGTACGTGCCGCACCTGACCGGCGCGGTCGTGCTGATGGCCTTGGCGGGCGCCTCCCAGGGCTTCATCGCGATGCTCATGAAGCCCACCTTCGAACGCGTTCTGAACCCGGCTTCCTCGGGCCGGCTGCCGCTCTTCCCGCATCCCATTTTGCACCACCAGTTGTACCTGGACGAGTTGCTTCCCCTGGACCGCAGCCCCTGGACGCTGGTAGGTATCGCCATCGTGGCGGTTTTCCTCATCAAGGGAATCTGCGATTATCTGGGCAACTACTTCATCAGCTACGCGGGCTTCTCGGCGGTGACCGATCTGCGCAACGCGGTCTTCGATAAAGTGCTGAAGCAAGGCGCCGAATTCTTCGAGGCGCATTCCACAGGCCAGCTCATGTCGTCCATCATGAACGATATCGACAAGGTCCAACTGGCCACCTCGCAGATGCTGGCCGATTTCCTGCGGCAGTTGTTCAGCGCCATCGCGCTGACCATCGTGGTGATGAGCAACGACTGGCGGCTGGCGGCGGTGAGCCTGACGGTGCTTCCGTTCGTGGTGCTGCCCACACGTTCAATCGGCCGGCGCATACGCCGCACCAGCCGACGCACGCAGGACCGCCAGGCGGAGCTGAACCAGATCCTCCAGGAGACCCTCAGCGGCCACATGGTGGTGAAAGCTTTCGGCGCCGAGGCTTACGAATCGCGCCGCTTCCGCGAGGCCTCGCGCAAGATGCTGAAGACCAACGTGCGGTACGTGCTCCAGCAGGGCATCTCCTCGCCGCTCATCGAATTTTTCGGCGCCGTCACCATCGTGCTGCTGCTCACCTACGCCGTGACTCAGATCAAGGCGGGAGCCATGACGGCGGGCGATTTCATCAGCTTCGTGGTGGCGCTGCTGATGCTCTACGAGCCGGTCAAGCGCCTGGTAGGCATTCACAACATCTTCGAGCAGGCCCTGGGCGCCTCGCAGAAGGTCTTCGAGTATCTCGATCATCGCGAGGAGATCGTCGAGAAGCCGGGTGCCCTAAAGCTGGAGCGCTTCGAGCACAGCATCGTCTTCGAGGGGATCTCCTTCCGCTACCCCGGAGCGCCGAGCGGTTTCCAGATCGAGAAGCTCGATCTGGAAGTCAAGGCCGGCGAAGTGGTGGCGCTGGTGGGGCCGAGCGGAGCCGGCAAGACCACCCTGGCCAACCTGGTGCCGCGCTTCTACGATGTCTCGGCCGGCGCGGTGAAAGTGGATGGCCGGGACCTGCGCGAGCTGGACCTGGCTGGGCTGCGCGCGCAGATCGGCATCGTGGCTCAGGATACTTTCCTGTTCAACGACACGGTGGCGCACAACATCGCCTACGCGCGGCCGGGAGCCTCCATGGAGGATATCCGCCGCGCCGCCGAAACGGCCCTGGCGGACGAGTTCATCGAGCGGCTTCCGGAGGGCTACGAAACGGTGATCGGCGATCGCGGCACGCGCCTGAGCGGCGGCCAGCGGCAGCGGATCGCAATCGCCCGAGCGCTGCTCAAGAACGCCCCGATCCTGATTCTGGACGAAGCCACCTCGCACCTGGATACCGAATCCGAGCTGCTGGTGCAGAAGGCCCTGGCTAACCTGATGGAGGACCGCACGGTGATCGTCATCGCCCACCGGCTCTCCACCATACGGCGCGCCCACAAGATCGTGGTGCTTGCAAGAGGCCGCATCAGCGAATGCGGAACGCACGAGGAACTGATGAATCAGGGTGGCATTTACCAACGGCTGCATGAGCTGCAATTCGAGGACGCCGGCTCGGCCGTGAGCCAGGTGGTGGATCTATGAGCGTCCGCAGCATGACCGGTTTCGCGCAGGTACGCAAAACCGTGGCCGAAGGCGAGATCCTTCTGACCCTGAAGAGCGTCAACCATCGCGGGCTAGATCTGCACTTCCACCTGCCTCCCGAGCTGGATTCGCTGGAGAGCCGCATACGGGGGCTTCTGAAGGATTCCGTGGTGCGGGGCCACCTGCAGGTTCACCTCACCTTCACGCGGACGCGCGCGGCGGGCGCGGCGCCATGGAACCGCGCGCTGATGGACGCCTACATGCAGGCTTTCCAGGAGGCCGCCGCGCTGTATGGGATCGAGGGCCGGCCCGATCTGAACGCCGCGCTGGCGATTCCCGGAATGCTGGTCTCCGCCGCCGAGGAGCAGGAGACGGGCGAAGAGGTGGCCCAGTCGGTACTGGAGAGCGTGGCCGAAGCAATTGCGGTGCTGAACGTCTTCCGCGAGCGCGAGGGCGCGGCGATGGCGCTCGAAATGCGGCAGCGCGGGGAGACGGTTTGCGAGCTGGCGGCGCGCATCGAGACCATCCGCGCGGGGGCCGTGGCGGCCTTCCAGAAGCGCCTGCGCGAGCGGCTGGCCGAATTGCTGCACGGCGCCGGCCTCGAGCCGCAGCGCCTGGCCCAGGAAGCTGCCGTGCTGGCCGACCGCAGCGACATCGCCGAGGAACTGGTGCGCCTGCGTACGC
>CAYRWE010000420.1:0-3121 GCA_964427655.1 uncultured Solibacteraceae bacterium
GTCGCCGCCGCGATACTGGCCCGCACCACCTGAACCGTCGCGATAGGAATATCGGCGCACTCGAAATGGATAGGCGTATTCCAGAGCCTCGACGGGTGTGTTGAGCGAGTTGGTCATGTGGGTCTGCACGCCGGAGATGCCGTCGATTCCGGGCCGCGCGCCCATGCCGCCCGCGGCGGTTTCGTAGTAAGTAAACGGCTCGCCGGTGCGCGGATCAACTCCGCCGATGGTCAGGTTGCTCATGGTGCCGGCGCTGGCCGCAGGCACGCGCGCCGGAGTGGCTTTCGCGAGGGCGCGCATCAAAACATCCACAATGCGCTGCGAGGTTTCTACGTTGCCTCCAGCTACTGCGGCAGGTGGCACGGCATCGACGATGCTTGAGGTCGGCGTAACCAGCGTGAGCGGGCGCAGGATACCTTCGGTAGCCGGCGCATCGTCCTTGAGCAGGCAGCGCAAGACATAGAAGCACGCCGAGAGGGTGATGGCACGAACCGCATTCACGCTGCCTGCAACCTGGGGCGAGGAGCCGGTAAAGTCGATGTGGATCGCGGCGGCCTGTGGATCGAGTTGGAGCCGCACCGCAATTCTGATTGGAGTTTCGCTTACGCCGTCGTCGTCAAGCCAATCCTCGGCCGTGAATTCGCCTGCAGGCATAGTACGCAACTGGGCCCGGACCAATCGCTCGGAGTAGTCGAGCAACTCGCAAATGAGCGCGTGCAGTTTTTGCTCACCGTGCTTCGCTGCAACTTCGAGAATTCGCCGCTCACCCACGCGGCAGGCGCCTATCTGCGATGCAAGATCGCCCTCGCGTTCGCGGGGAGTGCGCACGTTGAGCAGGATCAGGTCGAGCATCTCGCGGTCTACCTGGCCGCCACGCACAATACGTACAGGAGGAATGCGAATGCCTTCCTGGAATATTTCTTCGGCAGGTCCCATGGATCCAGCGAATCTGCCGCCCACATCGGCGTGGTGGGCGCGGTTGGCGACATAGAAAGATGGTTGCGAATCGTTGGGCAGGAAGACCGGGAGCACCATGGTGATGTCGGGCAGATGCGTTCCCCCCGCATAGGGATCGTTGAGAATCGCAATATCCCCAGGCCCGAGCTGAATCGCCGCGATGGCCGCCGCCACCGACATGGGCATGGAGCCGAGGTGCACCGGCATGTGGTCGCCCATGGCGATCACGCTGCCCCTGCCGTCGAATACGGCGCAGGAATAATCGCGGCGCTCTTTGATGTTGGGCGAGAGCGCGGTGCGCCGCAAGGCTGCGCCCATCTCTTCGGCAATGGAGTGCATGGCGCTTTGGAAGATGGCGAGTTCAACGGGATCGACTAAATTCCGCTTCATGAATAGCCCTCCTCAAAGGTGATGACGAGGTTGTCAAAACCATCCACAAGGGCCGTGGCGATGGGCGGCAAAACCGTAGCGGCGGTGTACTCGGTGATCATCGCCGGGCCGCAAATCACATCGCCGGGATGCAGGCCATCGCGGTGATAGAAGCGCGTGCTGAGGAATTGGCCGTCGAAGAATACATCCCGTTTGGCATAGCATGCGGCGCTGCCGTCTCCCTGCACAAGCTTGCTTTGCACAGGCTCATAGGGCTCGCCGGCCGCAACCATGCGCAGACGCAGATTGACGATTTCGACGGGCCGCGCAGAATCCGAGAATCCGTAGCGCTGCTCGTGCAACTGGTGAAACGCATGCAAAGTGTGCTGGGGCGTTTGCCCATCCCAGGCTACATTCAGTTCGTATCCCTGGCGGCGATAGCGCATGTCTACTGTGCGCTGGGCCACGCCTTCAAGTCCCTCGGCGGCAAACTCCGCCCGGCCGCGCTCTTCCATCTCAGCAAAAGCAGCGGGCAATGTCGCCAACTTGTCGCCGGGCAGCATCACGGTGCGCGAATAGTCGCGCACCGTGTCTGCCAACAAAATACCCACCGCTGAAAGTGCGCCGGGCATGGCGGGAATAAGCACCGTGCGGATGCGCAGCGCACGGGCAAGCGAACAGGCATGCAGCGGTCCGCCGCCGCCAAAAGCGACAAGAGTGAACTTTCGTGGATCGTGGCCGCGCTCGACGGAGATCACGCGGATGGCCTTCTCCATTTCGCTCTCGACCACGCGCAGAATGCCCTCAGCGAATTGCTCCACCGATTCAAGCGAACCTTTTTCGGCGCGCAAAATGCGCTCAGTTCGTTCCCGGTCAAGCTGCACTCCGCCGCCCAGAAAGCTTGCAGGATCGAGCCGGCCCAGCATGAAGTTGGCATCGGTAACGGTGGGTTTTCTTCCACGACCAAAACAGATGGGTCCCGGCACCGCGCCAGCCGACTCGGGCCCCACGCGCAGCATTCCGCCGCCGTCAAACCTGGCAATGGAACCGCCGCCAGCGCCGGCAGTGTGAATGTCGAGCATGGGCACGCCAATGGGTACGCCGGCCACCACCGATTCGCGCGTGAGTCGCGCGCCGCCGGTTGCTTGGTCGGAGAGAAAGACATCGGTGGAGGTGCCGCCCATGTCAAAGCCGATGATGCGCTCGAAGCCCGCCCACCGCGCCAGGCGGGTTGCGCCGACAACGCCGCCCGCCGGCCCTGAAAGCACGGTCCGCACCGGCTCGCGGGCCGCAACCCGCGCCCGGATTATGCCGCCGGAGGACTGCATCACATGCACTCGTCCGCCGCTGTGCTCTGCGCTGACGCGCTCTGCGAGGTGGGTCAGGTAGCGCTCGATGCGAGGCGCCAGGTAAGCATTCACGACTGTGGTCGATGCCCGTTCAAACTCACGAAATTCGGGCAGGATGCGGTGCGAGACGGAGATGGGAAGGCCCAGGACATTCAAAGCCGATTCAACGCGGCACTCCGTCTCAGGGTTGGCAAAGGAGAATAAAAGCGAGATGGCGACAGCCTCCGCGCCGCTGGCACGCACACGCTCAACCATGGCCGCAAGTTCCTCTTCAGTGGGAGCGCTGAGAATTTTGCCCTCAGCGCTTACACGCTCCGGCACGCCAAAACGGAGTGCTCTTGGGACGAGGCAAACCGGCACGGGAGCAAACCAGTCGTAGAGACGGCTGCGGGTTTGGCGGCCGATGGCAATGGTGTCTTCAAATCCAGCCGTGGTGACAAACGCAA
>CAYRWE010000421.1:0-3103 GCA_964427655.1 uncultured Solibacteraceae bacterium
ATGACTTACAATCGCGACATGCAGGAGGACAAGGTCCCGCTCTTCGAGGCCGCCGACGAGCTTTCGGGCTCGCTCGAGATGGCGCGCGTGGCGATTGAATCGGCGCGCCTGATCCCGGAGCGTCCGGCCGCCGCCGCCGAGGAGAGCTGGGTGGTGGCCACCGACCTGGCCGAGGCCCTGGCGCGCGCCGGAACGCCGTTTCACACCGCCCACCAGATTGTGGGCCGCTTCGTGCTGGAAAGCGTGCGCGCCGGCAGGAAGCCATCGGATTGGACGCCGGAAGAGCTTGCGCGCTTCGCTCCCGAGTTTACCGCGGAGCTGGGCGCGCTGCTCGATCCGAAACAGGGAATGCGCTCGCGCGAGATTGTGGGAGGAACCGGGCCGGGCGCCGTGGCCGCCGCGCTGGCCGAGGCCGAGGCGCGGCTGGACCGGATGATGACGCTATGACCAAGACTTACCGTCAGGGCCAAATTCTCAAGCTGATCCGCGCCAAGCGGATTTCCACCCAGGAGGACCTGGCGCAGGAACTGCGCAGCCAGGGGATCGCCGCCACGCAGGTGACGCTCTCGCGCGACATACGCGATCTGCGCCTGGTCAAGACGCGCGATGGCTACCAGGAGATGGCGCCCGAGGAGACCGGTCCGCAGTTCTCACTGCTGGCCTCCGAGTTCCTGCTGGACGTGCTGCGCGCGCAGAACCTGGTGGTGCTCAGGACCTCGCCGGGCCACGCCAATACGGTGGCGGTGGCGCTCGACCGCGAGTCCTGGCCGGAGATTCTGGGCACCATCGCGGGCGACGATACGATTCTGCTGATCGCGCCGGATAATGCCGCCGCCGAGGGCGTGCAGGAGAAGCTGGTGCAGTTGCTCGAGCGCAGCTAAGCAACACGCGGAGCGCCGAGCGAACAAAACCGGCGGACGCCCGGAGGTAAGCGTCCGCCGGGTTGGCCCACGAAGAACCGAGTCCCGCGGGGCCACTCGTTTTAGAAGGCTTCCAATTACAAAGACGTGACAATCGTGCCGGGCGTTCCGGGCAAGCTAAAGCATGCCCCAAGTTTCGGTGTGGCGGGCTGTCACCTCTGCTCTCAGCAACGCTTTTACGGGCCAACCGGTTAAGCGCGGGCCGCAAAAATGCAACGCACTCATGGCCGGTTTGTGCGAGGTATGATCCTAGAAGAGACGGCACGATTCGTCGCGCTATGAAACCTTGCGCCGGAGTCATGTGGCTGATCGCGGCACTGGCGGGAGCCGCCGCTGGCCAGCACAAGGGTGAGCCCCCGCCCAAGCTCGTTTGGACCAAGCTGAAGGGAGGCTGCCCGGCAAGTTTAGACTGGGCGAGCCTCGGCGGAAAAGTCGTCGCGGTTTGGTTCGATCCCGGACCTTTCTTGCCTGGCGACGTCACGGATTTGAACAAAGTTGCCCGGAAGTTCCAGGGTGAACCGGTCTCGTTTCTTCGGGTAGTCGAGGGGCCCGAGTTTCTGATCGACCGGGCTCTCGAACCAGGTGCATCGGAAGATTGCTACTTGCTCGATTCCGATTCCGTGAATGCCCGGAATTTCGAGCTCGGGAGCCTTCCCGCGACCGTGGTGATCAATCAGCTAGGCATGATCGCTGGCTATTCCCCTGGCGACCCGCGGGAACAGGCGATTCGATCGGTGCTGGATCGCCGGCCGGAGACCGGGCTTGCCGAAGCTCTGCCTCATTCGAAGCCTTTTGATCCCACGAACGGGCTGGACGACTCTGTTTCCTATGACGTCCATATCTCCCCCGCACCGCAAGGGGAACTACAGCTACGAGCACTGGCCGCCGGCGGCCCGGATCGTTATATCACGAGAAATCAGCCGCTAAAGCTGATTATTCTGGATCTTTGGAACACTCCCCTCGCACGAATTGTGTTCCCCGAGCATCTGGACGAGGGGTATTACGACGTAACCGCACACATACCCGTGGGCGATCGTGCAGTGTTGGTGCAATTAGTCAAAGATGCCGTGCAGACTCATTTTGGACTGAGCATCGGCAAAGAGGAGCGGATGTCAACGGTCTATCTGCTCAAAGCTCTGGCGGATGCCTCCTCCCCTCATCTCCAGGCGGCCAAAGAAGACGAGCAGTGGATGAACGGGGGCGGGGAGAAATCGATTTTCGGCACAGCATCTTCCATGGAAGCGATTGCCGGATACTTCGGGTCAATTTTGAACGTTCCGGTTATCGACGAGACCGGCCTGGAGGATAAGTTCAATTACTATGTGTCCAGTAAGCTATCCGGAGCGGAAGCTGCCTTCGACATGGCTCACCAGCTTGGCTTGGATCTCGTCAAGGCCGAACGGCCTATCGAGATGCTCGTCGTGAGTTCGGTGAAGTGAGATCCCGGCGGCTTACGATCCCATCTCGCGGCGAATCGCGTCGGCTATCCGCGCGCTGAAGTTCTCCACCTGCTCCAGGTCGGGACCCTCCACCATCACGCGGGCCAGCGGCTCGGTGCCGGAGAAACGCACGAGCACGCGGCCGGAGCCGGCGAAGGCCTCTTCCACGCTCTGGATCTCGCGCGCCACGGCGGGAACCTCCGCGAGCGCCTTCTTCTCGCGAATCCGCACGTTGACCAGGCGCTGCGGATAGACGTGCAGATCGGCGCTCAGCTCGTCGAGACCCTTGCCCGTCTGGCGAACCAGCTCGAGTACCCGCAGCGCGGTCAGAATGCCGTCGCCCGTGGTGGCGTACTGACGAAAAATCACGTGGCCGGATTGCTCCCCGCCCAGCACCGCGCCCAGCCGCACCATCTCCTCGAGCACGTACTTATCGCCCACCGGGGTGCGCACCATGCGGATCCCATTGCGCTCCAAGGCCTTCTCGAGGCCCAAGTTGGCCATCACGGTGGTCACCAAGAGGTCGTTATCCAGGCGTCCGGCGCTATCGAGCGCGCGTGCCGTCATCAGCAGGACGGCATCGCCATCGATGAGCTTCCCGCTTCGGGCGACGAACATGGCGCGGTCGGCATCGCCATCGAAGGCCACGCCCAGATCGGCGCCGTTGGCGACCACCGCCTCGCGCAGGCTCTCCAGGTGCAGGGCGCCGCAGTTCAGATTGATGTTGCGGCCGTTGGGAGCGCA
>CAYRWE010000422.1:0-3084 GCA_964427655.1 uncultured Solibacteraceae bacterium
GGGGATGGGGGGCCGATGTCGCGCACGCCGTTGTCGGTGAAGTCGCAGTCGATGATGCGCACCGTCGAGCCGGGCTGGCCGCCATCGAGCAGGCCGATCTGGTTGTCGATGAAGCGGCTCGATTCCACCGTCAGGCCGCGGCCCTCCGCGCGGATGCCGGCACCGTTGCTGTCGGCCACGCGGGCGCGGGCGAAGGTGATATTGCGGATGGTGGTGTCTTTGCCCTGGACAATGAACAGGCCCTTGCCCTGGCAGGTGGTGTCGGTGATCACCACGCCCGGGCCGGTGCCGGCGATGGTCAGGTGGTCGCGGTTCCAGATCGCGCAGTCGTAGTAGTCGCCGGGGTCGATGGCGACCGTGTCGCCGTCCTGGGCGGCTTGGGCGGCGGCGCTGGGACGGTCGAAGGCACGGCCGGGGCCGACCGCGAGTGTGGCCGCACGGGCGGGGACGGCGAGCAGGGCGGCGAGCAGGACCGCGATGGGCGCGCGGCGGGTCAAGCGGTATTCCGGGCGACGATGGCCGCGTAGTGCGGCGCCTGCGCGCGCGGGCTGCGGGCCTCGCGCAACTGGCGGAGGGTGCCGACCCATTCGTCGCGCCGGGCGGCGAAGGCGGCCGGGGTCAGGGTGCGGATAAAGGCCGCCACGAGGTCGAAGGCACGGTAGAAAGGGTTGCGGGACCGCCACTGCATGGCCACGGCCAAGTGGTTGTGCAGGATCATGTGCAGCGGCGCCGGCGCGAAGCGCGGCCAGCCCGGGCGCAGCATGGCGTAGAGATTCGCGTCCACGCCCAGCACTGCGGCCAAGCGCAGGTTTTCCTGGCCGACGCTTGCCACGATGCTGTTCCAGCAGTGCCGCGTCCCCAGCCGGCCGGCGACCGGGTTGTGCCGCGACAGGCCGAACGCGGCGGCAAAGGGTGCGCAGGGGCGGAATTCGATTCCGTCCGCAATGTCGAAACGCGTCGCGAGGCGCGCGATATGGCCAGCCCGCGCATGGAAGATCACGCGGTCGGCGGGGAAGGCGGCGCGCAACAGGCGCAGATACGCCTCGTTGAATGGATGGTGCATGAATTCGTGGTTGAGGAAGTCGAAGACGGCAATCGTGGGCATCGGCGCTCTCGTTTCTGCGGGCGCCGGTAGCCGTGCCACGACCACTGGCTTGTGTCCATAATCCGGACTGGACAAGCTCGCAAAAAAAAGGGATCAACCACATCGATTGTGAATTGGCGGGGCTAAGCGGCCATGCTTTATCGTGCCAAACGCGCAATAAAAACACGGGCGTTTGACCGTGCGATTGCCGGCATCCTCGGAACGAGACCGCTCATTCTGGAGGATGCCCCCTGGTGTATCGTCAGTATGGTGGCCAATCGCGACGTTCCCATGTATCTGACGGCGATAAAGTCATTTTATCCAAGAATCGGACGAGGTAAGGTTGCCGCCATCATCGATCGGGATATGCCGCAATCGCTGCGGGACACGCTGTCACGTCATGTTGTAGGCATCGAATTCGTCGTCCTGGAGGACATCCCGACCGCCCCGTGCCAGTCCGGAGGCACGTGGGAGCGGCTTCTCTACTGCCTGGACCGCTCGCAGAGCGAGTACACAATCCAGATCGACAGCGACACGCTGGCCGTGAACGATGACCTGAGCGAAGTATTGGGCTGTCTGGAAGCGAAGCGGGCTTTCACGATGTCGGACGGGTTTGTCCGGATGACGCTGCCCGAGGCCGCTGAACTGGCGCAGGCAACGCACAGCAAGTATATCGGGATCGTCGCCGAGGCGGCTTTCGACCGTTATCCCGGCGCGGAATCTCTGCACTATATCCGCGGCTCGTCGGGCTTCGCCGGGTTTGCCAAGGGCGGCTACACCCGTGGTGCGATCTCCGCCTTCCATCAGGAGATGCAGACGCTCGTCGGTCGCGAGCGCTGGTGCGAGTGGGGATCGGAGCAATGCGGCTCCAATTTCGCCATCGCGAACTCGCCTGATCCGCTCGTGCTCCCCTATCCACAATACGCCAGCTTCACCGCGCACGTGCTGCGGCACGAAGTGAAGCTATTTCATTTCATAGGCGCGTTCCGTTTCGTGGACGGATATTTCGCCCGGCGCAGTCAGGAGGTCATTGCGGCATCGACCCCGGGTGCCGCGCCGGTGCCACCGCCTCAGCCGGTTACGAGCACAAAGGTCGATGACAAGCTGCCGCTGCTGTTCACGCGCAGCCTCACGCGCGCCAGCATCGCCACATACCTGCGCTGGCGGCTCTCCGGCCGGACTCGGACGGTCGTGGTCCAGATGCGGGCGCAGATCGGGTTCCAGGATCATCCCGGCCCCGGTCCGAGGTTCCGCTTGCGGGCGCGTGATGCCGGCAACAACGATCTTGGCGTCGCCTACGAAATTTTCGTCCTTCGGCTTCTCATGCCACCCGTCCGGATTCCGCCGGAGCGGGTGAAACTAGTGGTCGATCTGGGAGCCAATGTCGGGATGTCGTGCCTGTGGTGGCTGGCGAACTACTGGCGTACACGCGTGATCGCTTTCGAGCCGCATCCAGGCCACGCGGCGGAAGCTCGTGTGAACCTCGCCCAGAACGGTTATGAACCCCGAATTGATCTGCACGAGGCGGCGGTCGGCCCGGAGGCGACAACCGCCTGGATCTCGGATGCGGGTGCTGCTTCCACTGTTTCGGCCACGGGCGGCAGCGGTTTCGAGGTGAAGGTGCTGGACCTGTTCGCCATCCTGGCTGGCCGCCGGGTTGACATCCTCAAGATGGATATCGAGGGAAGCGAGGTCGGGTTGTTGGATGATCCCCGGTTCGCGGCACTCGATATCGGCGCGATCGTGATGGAGTGGCACCGGCCGGACGCGGCCGGACGCGGCGGCCGGGAGTGGTGCATCCGCCGGCTCGAAGAGTTCGGGTTCCGCACGTATGTTGCGTCCGAAAATGGCGCGTTCGGAATCCTTTGGGGGTATCGATAACGCCGCTCGACGTCGCGCTCTCTTTCTACCCTCCTTCAAGGGAATGGAAAGAGTCTGGCTCGTGTGAAGCGTCGCAGACCCACGGACAGGCGCCGCAGGGCGGCCAGCGTATCCCGCTC
>CAYRWE010000423.1:0-3069 GCA_964427655.1 uncultured Solibacteraceae bacterium
ATTATACGCAGGGCAAGGTCTTCATAGTCGGCGCGGATGGAAAGGTCGAGTGGAGTTACGACGCCCCATTCGCCAACGATGTCTGGCAGCTCCCCAACGGCAACCTGTTGTTCAACACGGGCCATGGGGTCAAAGAGGTCACGCTCGCGAAGCAGGTAATCTTCTCGTACGAATCGGCGAGCACGGTTTACGCCTGCCAGCGCCTCGCGAACGGCAACACCTTTGTCGGCGAATGCAATGCCGGGCGGCTGCTGGAAGTGAATCCGGCGGGCAAGATCGTCAAGGAGATCCGCCTGCTTCCAGAAGGCCAGGACGGCGGCCCCGCGTACATGCGCAACGCGCGGCGCCTCGCGAACGGCAGTTATCTGGTGGCGCATTACGGCCTGGGAGTGGTCCGGGAATACGATCCGCAAGGGAAGATGGTGCGCGAGATTCCCGCGCCCGGCGGGCCGCACAGCGTCATACGCCTGCCCAACGGGAATACGCTAATCGCCTCGGCCGATGGTGGGGGAGCGCCGGCGCGCGTCTTCGAAGTCGATCCCGCGGGCAAGACTGTCTGGGAAGTCAAGGGCGACGAACTGCCGGGCATCAGCCTGAAGTTCATGACGGGATTACAGCGCCTGCCCAACGGGAATACCGTGATGAGCAATTGGCTCGGTCACAATAATAACTTCGGCAAGGCGCCGCACTTAATCGAAGTTACGCGCGATAAGAAGGTTGTCTGGACCTTCGCCGATCACGTGACCATGAAGACCATTTCGAGTGTGCTGCTGCTCGACGTGCCCGGAGACGCGATTCGCGGGGAGATCCTGCACTAACGTCAGTAGCGAAACACGACCTTGAGGGCCTTCCCGCTCTTGACCGCCTCGAGGCCGTCGTGAAACCGGTCGAGCGGAAAATCGTGCGTAACGAATTCGCGCCAGTCGAGCTTGCCCTGGCGAATCCATTCGCACAGCGGTTCCATGGCGGCCCGTTCGCACGACCGCGTGGGCCACTGGTGAACATATAAGTTGAAGTTGTAAGGGCCGCGGTGTTTCTGGATCGTGATGGTGGGCTCGGCAATCACGCCGTAAATGCAGATCGATCCGCCCATGCCGATCAGATCGAGCCCGGCATTGGCGATGGATTCGTTCCCCACGGCGTCGATGACGGCATCGACCGGCTTCTTGCGGCGGCTCTTCAATTCCGCCAGCGCGGCTGGGCTGGGATCGAAAACTTCGTCGGCACCCATGGCCAGCGCCTTGGCCCGCTTGGCTTCGATGGGGTCGGCCACACCGATGTATTTCAGGCCCAGGAGGCGGCCGAACTTCACGAAGCTCAACCCCACCGGTCCCGCGCCAAACACTACGATTTCGTCTCCGGCCTTGAGATGGAAATCGCCGAAGCCGCCGTAGACTTCGCGCCACGTGCACAGCAGGACGGCCGCTTCGAGCGGGATGTCTTCCGCGACGGCGCGCTGCACCTCGTAGATCTCGAACCATCCGTGCTCGGCGTCGGCCACGCCGTCGGCCAGCATGGCGTCGTGATCGTTCGCCAGGGTGTACTCGCAGAAACCGCCCCAGCCGCTCGCGTACGCGGGGTCGCCAAAATCGAAAACCAGGCCGCTGATGGCGCGCTGGCCGGGCCGGAAATTGCGGACTTTCGCGCCCACGGCCTCGATGATTCCAGCCGACTCGTGACCCAGCACCAGCGGATACTTGTCCACACCGGGGAAGTGTCCGGCGATCAGCTTGCCATCGGTGGCATTGCACAGGCAGGCCACCTCGGTGCGCACCAGCGCCTGATACGGGCCGGGCGCCGGCTTACTCAGTTCGATAATCCGCACGTCTCCCGGCCGGGTAACCACTACCGCTTTCATCGAATTCTCCTCGTCTGCTCTTACTGCAAATGTCTTATCGCAAACTGGCCAGGTCCTCGTAGACGCCTACGAGAGACCGGTACGCTTTTTCGAAAACCGGCATTAGCCTGCAATACACCTTCTGCTGCTCCGCATCCGGCACGGCGGTCTGGTCCACGTGCACGAAGCGATCGATCACCTCGAAGCCGTCGAAAAGCCCCGCCGCTACGCCGCCGATCACGGCCGCTCCCATCGAGGTGGCTTCCTCCAGGTAGTTGAGCGACTGCACGGGGCAGCCGTAGATATCCGCCATCATCTGCCGCCAGACAGCGCTGCGCGCGCCGCCGCCGACGGCCGTGATCGTCTCAATGGGCACGTGGCGGCGGAAGATATTCACGATGTAGCCGAGGTTCAGGGTGATGCCCTCGAGCACCGCGCGCAGCATGTCTTCGCGTTTCGTCGCCAGGTTCAGCCCGATGAACGCGCCGCGGGCGTTGGGGTTCCACCACGGTGTGCGCTCGCCCAGCATGTACGGCAGGAAGAGAACGCCGTTGGAACCGGCGGGCACGCGCGCCACCGCGGCATCGATCAGCTCATAGGGGCTGACGCCCAGGCGCGCGCCCTCGTTCGTTTCCGCCTGGCAGAGCGTGTTCTTAAGCCAGCTATGGCTCGCTCCGGCGGTCTGCATGGTGCCGCTGGGATGCAGGTAGCCCGGCACGCAGTGCGCCCAGTTCATGGTGCGCATCTGTTCATCCACGATGGGCTTTTCGACCGTGAGGGCGATCCACGACGACGATCCCAGGCAGTTGTACGCCGTGCCGGGTTTGATCGAGCCCACGCCTACGCCGGCGCAACTGCCATCGCCGCCGCCGGCCGCCACCGGGGTGCCTTCCTTCAGCCCGGTCTCGTGCGCCGCCCGGCTGGTGACGGTTCCCAAGATAGCGGTCGATTCCATCGCCTCGGGGAACATCTCGCCATCCACGCCGGCCAGATCGAGGATTTTCTCCGACCAGCGAAACGTATTCAGGTCGAACGCATTAGTGCCGGAGGCATCCGAGTAATCGGTGGCCATGCGTCCGGTCAGCCGGCAATTGATGTAGTCCTTGGCGCAGAGGGTCTTGTAAGTGCGTGCGTAGATGGCGGGTTCGTGGTCGCGGATCCACATGAGCTTCTCGATCGCGTAGGAGGCGCTGGCGCGGTGGCCCGCGATGGCGTAGAAGCTCTTCAGGTCG
>CAYRWE010000424.1:0-3050 GCA_964427655.1 uncultured Solibacteraceae bacterium
TAATCGATATCGGCGCGCAGGGTGTGCAGCGGAAGCTGCCCCTGCAAATACCATTCGCTGCGCGCGATCTCGGCGCCGTTCAAACGCCCCGAGACGCGCACCTTGATTCCCTTGCAGCCGAAGCGCAGCGCCGAATCGACGGCCTTGCGCATGGCGCGTCGGAAGGCCACGCGTTTCTCCAGTTGCAGGCCGATGGATTCAGCCACCAGTTGCGCATCGAGCTCCGGCTTGTGGACTTCCTGAATGTCGATGAATACCTCGCGCTTGGTGCGCTTGGCCATGTCCTGCTTGAGCTTCTCGATCTCGGCGCCTTTGCGGCCGATGATGATACCGGGCCGCGAGGTGCGGATGGTGACGCGCAGCTTGTTGCCCGGGCGATCCACCTCGATGGAGCTGACACCGGCCGATTTCAGCCGCGCCAGCAAACCTTCGCGCAGCTCCAGGTCCTCCTGCAAGAGCTTGGAGTAGTCTTGCTTGGCGAACCAGCGCGAGCGCCAGGGCTTGTTGAAGCCCAGCCGGAACCCATACGGATGAACTTTCTGTCCCATCTATGCTTCCTTCTCCGTCACCTTGATGACGATATGCGCCTGGCGGCGCTGGATGCGATACGCGCGGCCCATGGGAGCCGGACGGACGCGCTTATTGCGCGGCCCCTCGTTCACGTAGGCCTCGCTCACGTACAGCCGGTCCACATCCAGGTCTTCGTACCGGTTGGTGGCGTTAGCGATGGCCGATTCCAGCACTTTGAGCACGACCGGCGCGATGCGCTTATTGGTGGAGCGCAGGGTGGTCCGCGCGGCGCCGGCCTGCTGGCCGCGGATCAGGTCCACTACCAGACGCGCCTTCTGCGGGGAGATTCGGATATATCGCGCTTCCGCCTTGACTTGTTCGTACGGTTCCATGTTTCCCTCGCTATGCCGGCTTAGCGGTCTTCTCCGTGGCGGCCTTCACCGAGTGGCCCCGGAAGGTTCGCGTAGGCGAAAACTCGCCCAGCTTGTGTCCCACCATGTTTTCCGTAATGTACACCGGGATGAATTTCTTGCCGTTGTGGACCGCGATGGTCTGCCCCACGAACTCCGGCAGGATCGTGGAGCGTCGCGACCAGGTGCGGATGACCTTCTTATCGTTGATCGCGGTGGCCACCGCCACCTTGGCTTCCAGGTGGGTATCGGTAAACGGCCCCTTCTTGACGGATCTGCCCATGTGTTTACCTCTTCTTACTCTTGCGAGTCACGATCCACTTGTCGGTGCGCTTGTTGTTGCGGGTCTTGAAGCCGCGCGTCGGCTGGCCCCACGGCGTCACCGGATGGCGTCCGCCGGAGGTCTTGCCCTCGCCGCCGCCGTGCGGGTGGTCCACCGGGTTCATGGTGACGCCTCGGTTGTGCGGCGTCTTGCCCAGCCAGCGCGTGCGCCCGGCCTTGCCCAGCGACACATTCTCGTGGTCCACGTTGCCCACCTGGCCCACCGTGGCCATGGATTCGAGCGGCACCCGGCGCACCTCGCCCGAGGGTAGCTTGAGCAGCGCGATATCGTTTTCCTTGGAAACCAATTGCGCCTGCGATCCGGCCGAGCGCGCCATCTGGCCGCCCTTGCCGGGCCGCAGCTCGATGTTGTGCACGATGGTGCCGGCCGGCATGTTTTTCAGCGGCAGCGCGTTGCCCAGCAGGATGTCGGCTTCCGGCCCGGACATCACCTTCTGGCCCACTTTCAGGCCGTCGGGCTGCAGGATGTAGCGCTTCTCGCCATCCACGTAGTGGAGCAGGGCGATGCGCGCCGAGCGGTTGGGATCGTACTCGATCGCCGCCACGACGGCCGGAATCCCGGCCTTGTCACGCTTGAAATCGATCACCCGATAGGCCTGCTTGGCGCCCCCGCCGATGAAGCGCGAGGTGACCCGCCCGGTGCTGTTGCGACCGCCCGTGCGCTGCTTGGGTTCGACCAGGGACTTTTCGGGACGGTCCTTGGTAATATCCGCGCGCGAGACCACCGTCTGGAAGCGCCGCGTGGGGGTAACCGGTCTGTAAGTTTTGATCGGCATCCTAGATCTCCGCGAAGTCGGGCACCTTTTCGCCCGACTTCAGTTTGACGTAGGCCTTTTTCCAGTCCGAACGGTATCCCGCGAAACGCCCGCGGCGCCGCAATTTGCCCTCGAAGCTGGCGGTACGGACCTCGTCCACTTTCACCTTGAAAAGCTTCTCCACCGCGGACTTCACTTGAGTCTTATTGGCCGCCAGGGCCACCTCGAAGCACAGGGTCCGCTGGTTTTCTTTCTTCTCGACGCCCTTTTCGGTGACGAGCGGTTTGCGAATCACTTCGTAGAGTGTCATTTCGCGAGTGCCTCCGAGAGTTTGCGCGCGGCCGCTTCGCTCACGAGCACGGTCTGGTGGCCCAACAGATGGTAGGCATTCACCTCGCGCGTCGGCATCAGGGTCACGCCCTGAAGGTTGCGCACGCCCAGCGTCAGGTTGCGGTTCTCGCCGGCTTCTACCACCAGCACCGTTTTCCCGGCTTCGAGCGCCGCCAGCGCGTGCATGGCGCTCTTGGTTTTCGGGTCGGCCAGGCTGAAAGCCTGCACCACCTTCAGCTCGCCATCCCGCACCTTGGCCGAGAGAGCCGAGCGCAGGGCGCCCAGCACCATCTTGCGCGGCAGGTTATAGCTGTAATCGCGCGGCTGGGGGCCGTGGGCCGTGCCGCCATGGCGCCAGATAGGCGAACGGACCGACCCCACGCGGGCGCGCCCCGTGCCTTTCTGCTTCCACAGCTTCTTGCCCGAGCCGGCCACTTCCGAGCGCACCTTGGTCTTGACCGTGCCGGCGCGCTGGCCCGCCTGGTAATGACGGACCGCTTCGTAGAGCAGAGCCTCGTTGACCTCGGCACCGAAAACGTCGTCGGCCAGCGCCAACTCGCCCACTTTTTGGTTATTCAGATCCACTACATCGACTGTCGGCATGGCAGCTACCTCTTCGACCTCCGCACCACCACGTATCCGCCATTCGGACCGGGCACCGCGCCCTTCACCACCAGCACGTTGTCCTCGGTGTCCACGTCGA
>CAYRWE010000425.1:0-3043 GCA_964427655.1 uncultured Solibacteraceae bacterium
CCGAGGGCCTCACATTCGACGACGTTCTGCTCGAACCGGCCCGCAGCGACGTGGTTCCCGCGGAAACGGACACGCGCACCTGCCTGACCCGCCAGATTGGGCTGAATATCCCCATTGTCTCGGCCGCCATGGACACGGTGACGGAGTCGCACCTGGCGATTGCGCTGGCGCAGCAGGGCGGCATTGGCATCGTGCACCGCAACATGACCATCGCGCGGCAGGCCGAGGAAGTGGACAAGGTGAAACGCAGCGAGAGCGGCATGATCGTGGACCCTATCACGATCCGGCCCGATCAATCGATCGCCGATGCGCAGGCCCTGATGGCGCGCTACCGGATCTCCGGCGTCCCCGTAACCAAGGACGGCAGGCTGGTGGGCATTCTGACCAACCGCGACCTGCGCTTCGAGAATCGCGCCGATCTGCTGGTCGCCGAGGTGATGACCAAGGAGAACCTGATTACGGTTCCGGTGGGCACCACGCTCGAGCAGGCCGAGGCCATCCTGCACCGCCATCGCGTGGAGAAGCTGCTGGTGGTGGACGACCAGTACAACCTCAAAGGGCTGATCACGGTCAAGGATATCCAGAAGAAGTTGAAGTATCCCAACTCGGCCAAGGACAGCCAGGGGCGCCTGAGGGTGGGCGCGGCCATCGGCAATACCGGCGACTTCCTGGAGCGCGCGCAGGAGCTGGTGGCGCGCAAGGTGGATGTGCTGGCCATCGACACGGCCCATGGGCACAGCACGCGCGTGCTGAAAGCCGTCCAGACGATCAAGAGCAAGCTGCCCCAGGTGCAGCTCCTGACCGGCAACGTGGCCACATACGAAGGCGCGAAGGAGCTGATCTCGCTGGGCGTGGACGGCATCAAGGTGGGGATCGGGCCGGGTTCCATCTGCACCACGCGGGTGGTCTCGGGCGCCGGAGTTCCGCAGATCACCGCCATTTCGGAATGCGCGCGCGCCACGCACGAAGCGGGTGTCCCGCTGATCGCCGATGGCGGCATCAAGTACTCGGGCGATATCAGCAAGGCGATCGCCGCGGGCGCCGATTCGGTGATGATCGGCAGCCTGCTGGCCGGCACCGATGAAAGCCCCGGCGAAACCATCCTGTTCCAGGGCCGCACGTTCAAGACGTATCGCGGCATGGGGTCGATGGGCGCCATGGCGCAGGGCAGCACGGACCGGTATGCGCTCGATCCCAATTCCAAGCTCGTGCCCGAGGGCATCGAAGGGCGCGTGGCGGCCAAAGGACCGCTTTCCGAGCTGGTGTACCAGCTCGTGGGTGGGCTGCGCTCCGGCATGGGATATTGCGGCGCGCGGGATATCCCCGAGCTGCAGCGCAAGGCGCGCTTCCTGCGGATCTCGCCGGCGGGCCTGCGCGAAAGCCACGTGCACGACGTCATCATCACCAAAGAGGCGCCCAATTACCGGGTGGAATGAGACGCGGTAAAGGGAGCGCAACACGGGGCTGGAATCCGGGTTAATCAACACGGGTTAAGACGGTCCGAAAATCGATAACAGTTGTATAATGCGGCCCGACCGGGTCCGCCGAATGAAATCCCGGTTGAAATCTGGTAACGAGGAGAATGACGTGAAACGTAACTTATCAAGATTCCTGCCGTGGGCGCTGCTCGTCGTGATAGGCATGGTAGCGGCGCCGATGACGGCCAACCCGCAGCCGCCGCGCCACCCCCGGATTTTCGAGGCCATCCGCGCCCTGGAGGATGCTCGCGAGTACATGCGCTCGGCCCGCACCGATTTCTGCGGCCATCGCGACAAGGCCATCGAAGAGACCGACCGGGCCATTCGTCAAATGCGCGAAGCGGCGGCCTGCGAGCGCTAGCGGCGGCCGGTTTCGAGTTCCCTATCCCTTCCCCGCGGCCCGGTTGGAAAGCGCCGGCCGGGCCGCTTTCACATGCCCGTCTGCTATCCTGATAACTAATCCCCACGTCGGAATTCCACATGCGCGAATACCGCTATACCACCCCCCACGGGATCGCCGTCTCGCGTACGTCGTCGAAGGCCTCCTTTCAGAAGGGCCTGAAGCACCTGCTGCGCGATCTGGACCGGCACCGCGGCATCTATCTCTCATCGGGATACGAGTATCCCGGGAGATACTCGCGCTGGGATATCGCCTCGACCCGCCCGCCGCTCGAGATCGTCTCTTACGATCGCCGGGTGGAATTTCGCCCGCTCAACCAGCGCGGCGAAAGGATCGCCGCCATGCTCCAGCCCGTGCTGGAGGGCCATCCGCATTGGCAGGAGTTCGCTCTGCGCGAAGGGCGCCTGGAGGGCGTGCTGAAGCCGCTCCCCGCGTTGTTCCCGGAAGAGGAGCGCAGCAAGCAGCCTTCCGCGTTTTCGATTCTGCGCGCGCTGATCGACGAATTCCGCGGCGAAGAGGACGCGCACCTGGGCCTGGTGGGCGCCTTCGGCTACGATCTGCTGTTCCAGTTCGAGCCTATCGAAAAGAAGCTGCCGCGCGACGGCCATAAGGATCTGCACCTCTACCTCTGCGACGACATCTGGTACATGGATCGCAAGAAGGAGCAGGTGGAGCGCTTCCGCTACGAGTTCGAGCGCGAAGGCGTCTCGACCCGCGGCCTCGCGCGCAGCGCGGCCCCGATCGCTCCGCCGCCCAAGCGCGAGCCGGTTCCCATCCAATCCGACCACACGCCCGAAGAGTACATCGCCAATGTGGAGAAGGTCCGCGAGGGCATGGCGCGCGGCGATTATTACGAAGTGGTGCTGCGCCAGACTTTCCGCACGGCTTACTCCGGCAAGGCTTCGGAGCTGTTCGAGCGCGTGCAGCACGCCAGCCCCAGCCCTTACGAGTTCTTCCTGCAATTCGGCGCGGAGCAGTTGGTGGGCGCGTCTCCCGAAATGTTCGTGCGTGTGGAAGGGCGGCGCGTCGAAACGTGCCCCATCTCCGGTACGGCACAGCGCACGGGCGATCCGCTGCGCGACGCCGATAACATCCGCGAGCTGCTGAAATCCACCAAGGAAGAATCCGAGCTGACCATGTGCACGGACGTGGACCGCAACGACAA
>CAYRWE010000426.1:0-3025 GCA_964427655.1 uncultured Solibacteraceae bacterium
CTTCCTGCCGACCTTCTCTCTCAAGGGGAAGGGGAGAAGCCATTGAAGTCGCCTGCTCTCTTCCCCCTCCCCTTGAGGGAGGGGGCAGGGGGAGGGGTCGAGACAAGAGTCAATGCTTCCGCCCGTTGGTATCATGCCTACCGCCGTCGACCCACCCTATGGGTCAACCCCTGGGTCGCTTGCCATGAGCGCCGGCTTCCGCGCCCTGGTCGCGGCGCTGTTCTGCTTCCTGCTGGCGCCGCTGTTCGTGGTGCTGCTGACCAGCTTCAGCAACGACTCCTTCCTGGCTTTTCCGCCCCACGCGTGGGGTCTGGGCGGCTATCGCGCGTTGTGGGCGAACGAGGCATTCCGCAACGGTTTTGGTGTCAGCGTCACGCTCGCCTGCCTGGTGACGGCGATCAGCCTGGGCGCCGGCACGGCGGCCGCCTACGCCATCGCGCGGTCGCGTTTTCCCGGCCGCGACGCGCTGCTGGCGCTGTTCACCGCGCCGTTGCTGCTGCCCGGCATCATCCTCGGTCTCGGGCTGTTGCTGGTGTTCGCGCGGTTCGGCCTGCTGGCCACCTGGCCCGGCCTGGCGATCGGCCACTGCCTGGTCACCCTGCCCTTCGTGGTGCGCGTGGTCCTGACCGCGCTGCGCGGCATCGACGCAACCCTGGAGGAGGCGGCTTCCGTGCTCGGCGCGACGCCGTGGCGCGTCTTTTACCGCGTCACCCTGCCGCTGATGCTGCCCGGCATGACGGCCGCCGCGGCGCTGTCGTTCCTCGCCTCGTTCGACGAGGTCGTGATCACGCTGTTTCTCGTGGGCCCGCGGCTCACGACGCTGCCGATCGAGGTCTGGCACGCCATCCAGTACCGCGCCGACCCGCAGATATCTGCTCTCTCCGTCGCACTGATCGCGTTCACGGCGCTGTTGGTGGTGGTGGTCGAACGCTCGCTCGGCGTGTTGCGCGCGGTCGGGCGCTGAATCGGCCCGCAGCGGCGCCGCGCGGTATCCGCGCGACGCATCATCACGCCGTCCTCTTGTCCGGTCCCGCGGAAATGCGGTCGTACGCTCCAGGACGGCATGACCGGCTACTTTGCGCCCGTTCTGGCCGTTTGGCTGGAAGTTGGATCGCCTCAAGAGCGGACATCCGGCGACGCAAGTTGATGGGCTGCACTGGGTGGAATCCGGACCTTCCCGAAAGGTCCTCGCCTGCATCGCCGACCCGCTTTACGCCGCCGCCCTCACCAGTTAGGCTTCAGTCCGGTGTTCCAGAAACCGAGGGCGGTACAGACAGGTTATCACTGCTTCAGGCTTTAGATACGCAGCCTCGCCTACAGGCTCACCCGTGGGCAAACTGTCAGAAATGGGGAAACGCGATGCGCCTGATCATCACCGCCTTCGTCATGGTTCTAGGCTTCAGTCTGACGACCGAAGCTCGCATCGTGCGCATCGAGATCAACAAGACCGAGCCGGCCTTCGTTGGCCAGAGTTTCGGTGCCACGGGTTCATACGAGCATCTGACTGGGGTCGCTTATGGCGAACTCGATCCGAAAGACCCTCGAAACAGGATCATTCAGGACATCGACCTGGCGCCTCGCAACGCACGCGGCATGGTCGAATACACGACCGAAGTCGAACTGCTGAAACCGGTGGACCAGACCCGTGGCAACGGCGTGCTGCTGTTCGAGGTCGTCAATCGCGGCACCAAGCTGGCGCTCGCATTCTTCAACGGTGGGGTTCCTGGCGGACCCGCGCAATGGAACGCATTGACCAGCCCAGGCGAAGGATATTTGTTTCGTGAAGGCTATACCATGGTCTGGTTCGGCTGGCAGCAGGATGTCGCCGCTGGCGGTGGCCGTTTGCTGATGCCTCCGATTGTCGCACACAAGCCCAACGGTGCGCCGATTACTGGGCGCGTGCGGAATGAAATGACCACGCCGGTCGCGACACCGAGCCTTGCCATCAGTTCCAGTTGGCAAACCGCGTTGGCGCCGCCTGCCGCCTATCCGGCCGTAAGCCTCGACAACCGCGGCGCGACCCTGACCGTTCGGGCGCGCGAACAAGATCCGCGCGTGCCCATCCCGAACGAGGCCTGGAGGTTCGGCCAATGCGGTGCCGATGGTGTCGTGACCCCGGATGCCACGCACATCTGCTACCAACCGGGCTTTCAACCTGGAAAGCTCTACGAGTTGATCTACGATGCCAAAGACCCCTTGGTATTGGGCATTGGCTTCGCCGCGACCCGCGACCTCGGCGCCTTCTTTCGTGCCGCGCCGAAGGACAGCGCGGGCACCGCCAACCCGGTTTACCGCCCCGGACAGGTGGCGATCATTGAGGGATCGTCGCAAAGCGGCCGGATGATCCGGACGTTTCTGCACCTCGGATTCAATCAGGATGAGAGCGCCAGGCGCGTTTTCGACGGCGCCTATCCACATATCGGCGGCGGACTGATCCCGCTGAACGTTCGCTTCGGGCAACCGGCCCGCGCCTGGGGTGAGCAGGTGGATCACCTGTACCCGGCTTACGATTTCCCGTTCACCTACACGAGGCAGCACGATCCGCTTACCGGCCGCGACCAGGGGCTGCTGGATCGTTGCGAGAAAACCCAAACCTGCCCACGCATCTTTCACGTGGCGACCGTGCTGGAGATGTGGGAGGCTCGGCAATCTCTGGGCCTGACCGACCCGTTGGGGCAACGCGACATACCCGATCCTGCGAATGTGCGGACCTACATCATGGGCAGCACGCAACATGTGCCCGCGGCGCTTCCGCTGCCAAAAGGACCGGCATTCGGCAACTGCCAGCAGCAACCAAACCCGAACCCGCAGGTCTGGACGATGCGGGCACTGCTGAAGGCCCTCACGGGCTGGGTGAGGAACAATGAAGCGCCGCCGCCGTCAGTCGCGCCACGCATCGCCGATGGAACCCTGATTCTGGACGAGGTCCTCCTCTCCGTTCATCGGGCCCCCGCCAGCTATACTGGCGGTGATCTGGTGGAGATTCAATGCCATGGCGGCATTCTCGTCACCCGCCGCATTCTCG
>CAYRWE010000427.1:0-3017 GCA_964427655.1 uncultured Solibacteraceae bacterium
CTGGCCGCCAGCTTCAAGCGCATCCGCAACATTCTGGAACAGGCCAAATTCGAAGAAGGCGGCGCCATCGATGAAAGCCTTCTGGAGGCCGGGCCGGAGCGGGAGCTTTTCGAGGAGTACGGAAAAATCGCGGGTCAGCCGATAGAAAATACGATCGTGCGCCTGCGCCCGAAGGTGGACCTGTTTTTCGACAAGGTTCTGGTTAACGCGCCGGACGCGAGCGTCCGGCAAAACCGTTTGACACTGCTGCACACGCTGCTGGCGGAATTTTCCACCATGGCGGACTTTTCGGAAATTGTCACACATTCATAGGAGCCAAGCATGAAGAAGGTCGTTTATTCGTTCGGCAACGAAACCGCCGACGGTGATGGAAAGATGAAGGAGACGCTCGGCGGCAAGGGCGCCGGGCTGGCCGAGATGTCGCGGGCAAAACTGCCCGTGCCGCCCGGCTTCACGATCTCCACGGAAGTCTGCAATATTTACTTCCAGAACAACTACCAGATACCGAAGGAGATTAACGAGCAGATGCTCGAAGCGCTCCATCAGCTCGAAGAGCGGATGGGCCAGAAACTCGGAGACGTGGAAAACCCGCTGCTGGTGAGCGTGCGCTCGGGCGCCAAGTTCTCCATGCCCGGCATGATGGATACCATCCTGAACCTGGGCCTGAACGACAAAACGGTGAAAGCCCTCGAAGCCAAGAGCGGCAATCCGCGCTTCGCCTACGATTGCTACCGCCGTTTCATCCAGATGTACGGCAACGTGGTGCTGGAAGTCTCCAAGCAGGATTTCGACGAGATCTTCGACGGCCAGAAGAAAAAGGCCAAGGTCAAGCTGGATACCGGGCTGACCGCCCAGGACCTCCAGCAGGTGATCGCGGGCTACAAGAAGCTGGTGGAAAAGAAGACCGGCAAGCCGTTCCCGCAGGAAGCCATGGAGCAGCTCGCGGGCGCGCGGGATGCCGTGTTCCGTTCCTGGTTCAACGATCGCGCCAAGTACTACCGCAAAATGAACCAGATCCCCGACGACCTGGGCACCGCCGTGAACGTGCAGGCCATGGTGTTCGGAAATATGGGCGAAACCTCGGCCACGGGCGTGGGCTTCACCCGCAACCCGGCCACGGGCGAGAAGAAGTTCTACGGCGAGTTCCTGGAAAACGCACAGGGCGAAGATGTGGTCTCCGGCGTTCGCACGCCGCACCCGATCTCCGAGCTTGAAACGTGGAATGCCGCGGTCTACAACCAGCTCCGCGAAATCACCAGCATGCTCGAGAAGCACTATCGCGACGTGCAGGATTTCGAGTTCACCATCCAGGATGGCAAGTTGTACATGCTGCAGACCCGCAACGGCAAGCGCACGGGTCCGGCGGCGGTGCGCATCGCGGTGGACATGGTGGAGGAAGGGCTGATCAACAAGCAGGAAGCCATTCTCCGCGTGGAACCGCAGCAGCTCGATCAGCTTCTGCACCCGGTGCTCGATCCGGCTTCCAAGAAAACGCTCGCCAAGCTGGCGGTGGGCCTGCCGGCATCGCCCGGCGCCGCGGTCGGCACGATCGTCTTCACGGCCAACGATGCCGTGGAGGCCTCCAAGAAAGCGCCCGTGATCCTGGTCCGCAAAGAGACCGTTCCGGACGATATTCACGGCATGGAAGTGGCTAAGGGCATCCTCACCTCGCGCGGCGGCATGACCAGCCACGCGGCGGTGGTCTGCCGCGGCATGGGCACGCCCTGCGTGGCCGGCGCGGAAGCCGTCACGGTGAGCGAGCAGAAGAAGGAAGTCACGGTTACGGTCGGCGGCAAGACGCTGACGCTGAAGGAAGGCGACTGGCTGTCGCTCGACGGTTCTACAGGTGAAGTCTTCCAGGGCAAAGCCAACACGCTTGATGCCGACCCCTCCTCCGGTTTCCTGGCCTCCTTCATGGGCTGGGCGGATGAGTTCCGCGGCAAGTTCGGCGTGCGCGCCAATGCGGATATCCCGCGCGATGCCAAGGCGGCCCGCCGCTTCGGCGCCGAGGGCATCGGCCTGTGCCGCACCGAGCACATGTTCTTCGCCGAGGACCGCATCGAGCATATGCAGGCCATGATTCTGGCTCGCGACGAGAAGACCCGCCGCAAGGCCCTGCAGAAACTGCTGCCCATGCAGCGCCGCGATTTCGCCGGCCTGTTCGAAGCCATGGACGGCTTCCCGGTGGTGATCCGCACGCTCGATCCTCCGCTGCACGAGTTCCTGCCCAAGCGCGAGGACCTCATGGTGGACGTCGCCGTCCTGCCCTACGCCGACATCAAGAAGAAGCGCGAGCTGGCGGCCACCTACCAGAAATTCGGCGCGGAAGTGAAGAATCTGAAGACCGTGCTGGCCGAGCTGCTGAAGCGCGTGGAAGAGCTGCACGAGTTCAACCCCATGCTGGGGCATCGCGGCTGCCGTCTGGGCATCACCTATCCGGAGATCACCGAGATGCAGGCGCGCGCGGTATTCGAAGCCGCCGTGCAGGTGGCCAAGAAGGGCAAGAAGGTCATTCCGGAAGTCATGATTCCGCTCATCGGTGGCGTCAAGGAGCTGGAAGACCAGGCCAAGATCGTCAGGCAGGTGGCCGACGAAGTTCTCGAGAAGGCCGGCATGAAGGATCTGAAGTACATGGTGGGAACCATGATCGAGATCCCGCGCGCCGCCCTGACGGCCGCATCGGTGGCGAAGGAAGCCGAGTTCTTCAGCTTCGGCACCAACGATCTGACCCAGACCACGATGGGGCTTTCCCGCGACGATTATACGAAGTTCCAGCAGGACTACCAGGATAAGAAGATCTTCGCCAACGACCCGTTTGCCGTCCTCGATCAGGAGGGCGTCGGGCAGTTGATCAAGATGGCCGTGGAAAACGGCCGCAAGACGCGTCCGACCCTGGAAGTAGGCATCTGCGGCGAGCACGGCGGCGAGCCGAGTTCGGTGATGTTCTGCTACCGCACAGGGCTGAACTACGTTTCCTGCTCCCCGTACCGCGTTCCGATCGCCCGGCTGGCAGCCGC
>CAYRWE010000428.1:0-3002 GCA_964427655.1 uncultured Solibacteraceae bacterium
CGTGGCGATCGTGTTCCAGAGCTTCGCGCTGTTCCCGTGGCTGACCGTGCTGGAGAACGTCGAGGTCCCGCTGCTGGCGCGGGGGATGGCTCGCCGTGAACGGCGCCGCCGCGCGAGCCGGACTTTGGATTCCGTCGGCCTGAAAGGGTTCGCGAGCGCTTACCCCAAGGAACTCTCGGGCGGCATGAAACAGCGCGTAGGACTGGCCCGCGCGCTGGCGGTGGAACCCGAGGTCCTGTTCATGGACGAACCGTTCTCGGCTCTCGACGTTCTGACGGCCGAGAACCTGCGTGGTGAGCTGATGGAGTTGTGGCTCGCCAGGAAAATGCCGGCCAGGAGCATCTTCCTGGTTACTCATAATATCGAGGAAGCCGTGATGCTGGCCGACCAGGTTCTCGTCTTGGGCGGCAATCCGGCGAGGATCCGCGCCGACTTTCGAATTCCCACCAGGCACCCGCGGGACCGCAACTCCGCCGAGTTTCTTCTCTACGTCGATTACATTTACAAGCTGCTCACCCAGCCGAGCCTGGAGGCGCGGCCGCCGTCTATCCCTCCCGGCGCCAAGCAGCCTTACCAGATGATGCCGCATGCGCGCAGAGGAGCCATCGCCGGGCTGCTCGAGTTGCTCAACGACCGCGGCGGCAAGGACGACCTCTATCGCGTGGCCGAGGATCTCCGCATGGAGTTGGACGATCTGCTGCCGATCGTGGAGGCCGCAACGCTGCTGTCGTTCGCTAAATCGGCCCGGGGCGATGTCGAGATCACCCCGGCCGGTAGGGCGTTTGCCGAAGCCGACATCCAGGACCGGAAGCGTTTGTTCCGCGAAGCCGCGCTCGCCAACATCACGCTCCTGCAGCAAATGAAGGGCGCTCTCGCGAGCAAGTCGGACCATACCATGCCTCTCGAATTCTTCCGCGACCAGATCCGGAAGCACTTTTCCGAGCCAGAGACACAGCGCCAGATCGAGACTGCCTTGAACTGGGGAAGGTATGGCGACATCCTGACCTATAACCCCAAGGCCGGCCGGCTGTCGTTGTACGACGCCTCGGTTCCCGGGGAGTCCGAAGAGGAGGAGTCCTGAAGCCGCGGCCCGCGACGGATCTTTCCGGAGGCCCGCCCTGGGCAGCGTTCGCCACCGTTCCATCGCTCTGGAAGGATCTGCCGATCCTCTGCACCGGCCTGGCGTTGTTCTGGGCGCTTCTCTCCCTGACGCGGTACTGGGCTGGGCCGGCGGCTACGCAACTGGATATCGATCTCAGCCCGGCCGCACTTCCGAAATATGCCCTCTTCTCTTTGGCGCGCATTGTCATCGCCTACGCGATCAGCCTGGCCGTAACCGCGGTTTACGCATATATCGCCGCCCATAATGCCAAGGCGGAACGGGTAATGATCCCGCTGCTGGACACTCTGCAGTCCATCCCGGTGCTGAGCTTCCTGCCTCCGGTGATGATAGCGATGGTGGGATTGTTCCCTGACCGGCAATTAGGAGTGGAACTCGGATCGATCCTGCTGATCTTCACGGGGCAGGTCTGGAACATGACGTTCAGCGTCTATTCCTCGATCAAGAGTATTCCCCGCGAACTGCTGGAAGCGGCGGACGTGTATCGCCTGAGTTGGTGGCAGCAGCTCATCCAACTGGAGCTGCCCTATTCGGCCATCGGACTGGTCTGGAACTCGATGATGTCGGTGGCCGGCGGGTGGTTCTTCTTGATGGCCTGTGAGATGTTCGTGCTGGGCAACCGCGATCTCCGGCTGCCTGGCCTTGGTTCGTACCTGCAGACTGCTGCCAACGCGGGCGATACAAGCGCGATCGTCTGGGGACTGGCTACCATGATTGCCGTAATCGTGCTGATGGACCAATTGATCTGGCGCCCGGTCATCGCCTGGAGCGAGAAGTTCAAGTTCGAGCAAGTCGAGGCGTTCCAGACACCGGGGTCGCCAGTGCTGGATCTGTTGCGTCGTTCGAGACTTGTCTCTCTCGCCGGCCGCGTTTCCGTGGCGCCATTGCGCGAAGCCCTGACGCTGCATTTCGCGAAGCCGCGCGCCTCGGGGCGGAACCCCGTCAGGCGCGAACTGGCGAAGTGGGCCTTGCGCGCGCTTGCTGTTGTGGGAGGGATGGCGACTGTCTATGCCGCTCTGCGGATGGTTGCCGATCTCGCGACGATTTCGCGCCCCGGCCTGTGGAAAATCCTCATAGGCGCCGGCGCCACTTTTCTGCGCGTTGAGCTGGTTCTGCTGCTCGCCGGGCTGTGGACCATCCCGGCCGGCGTATACATCGGACTTAGGCCAAGGTTGGCCGCACTTGTTCAACCGATTGCCCAAATCGCAGCTTCGGTACCCGCCACGGCGCTGTTTCCGATTGTCATGCTCGGGCTGATCCGCTTGGGCGGGGGGCTGGGGATCGGCTCCATCGTGCTGTTGCTGCTCGGAACGCAGTGGTACCTTCTGTTCAACATCATTGCGGGTGCGACCGCGATCCCCACGGACCTCAAAGAGGTCTGCGACGTGTGCCGCCTCAACCGCGTAGACCGTTGGCGCAAACTGCTCCTGCCGGCGATTTTCCCGTTTCTGATCACTGGTTTTGTGACCGCGTCCGGCGGCGCGTGGAATGCGAGCATCGTAGCGGAGTATTTCCGTTTCCACGGCCGGACGTTCTCGACGGCCGGATTGGGAGCGGTGATCAGCGCCGCCGCCGATCGCGGCGACTTCACGGTCCTGCTGGGGGCCACAGTCACCATGGCGGTAATGGTCCTGATCGTGAACCGTCTGCTCTGGCGGCGGCTCTACGCACTGGCATCTACGCGGTTCAAGCTCGAAGCCTGAGCCATCATGAAATCTTTATGCCTTCTCTATGACTTCTTCAGGTCCCGTCGCGTAGCTTGAAACTGACGAGCCGCCATGTTTGCGGAACGAAAACCCGGCTACGGAGTGCCCGGATCTTACAATCCGATCGGTACCCTCACAAGAAGCGCGTTCCGCGCGCTTATTTCTTAGTGCACCCG
>CAYRWE010000429.1:0-2990 GCA_964427655.1 uncultured Solibacteraceae bacterium
TACGAGATCAACCCGCTGGTGCTCGATATCGCGCGCAGCGAATTCACTTATCTGCGCGATACGCCGGCGCGCGTCGAACTGGCGCTGGGCGATGGCCGCCTGCTGCTGGAATCCGAGCCCAGCCAGCGTTTCGACCTGCTGGTGATGGACGCCTTCTCGGGCGATTCCGTGCCCGTGCACCTGATCACTCGCGAAGCGCTGGCCACCTATTTCCGCCACCTCAAGCCCAACGGAATTCTGGCCGTCAACATTTCGAACCGCTACCTGAACCTGGAGCCGGTTATGGCCGCGGGCGCCGCCGCGTTCCGCAAGCAGGCCGTGGTCTACGAGTTCGACCCGCCCGCCGCCGATTTCCTATGCTTCACTTCCACCTGGGCGCTGATTATGGCCCAGGCCACGGCGGCCGCGCAACCCGAGTTGCTGGCCGGCGCGCGCGTGCTCGAGCCGGACCCCGGATTTAGAGCCTGGACCGACGATTTCTCGAATCTGCTGGGAATTCTGAAATAGCGGCCCCTACGGCACGAACTGCGCCCCGTGCAGCAACCGGTGCAGCAGGTAATATTCGTTCACTGGGCGGTCGTCGGTCAGGACGGGCGCGTCGGGCGCGTAGTCGATCAGCTTACGGAGCGGCATCTCGGCTCCCAAAACCACCTGGAACTGGCGTTCGGGAGTGGGCTGCGGACCCCATTCCATCAGGTCTTTCAAGGCTGCCGGCGGCATGCGCGAAGCCAGCTCACCGGCGCTGCGGCGCTCCAAGGGTTGGAAGCTGCACAGGAAATGGAAGCCCCAGCCCTCCACCGAACGGTACACACGCACGTATGGAAAGCTGTCCCGCAGCGCCTGCGCGAAAGCCGAGCCGGCGGTGAACTCGGCGCCCGGCAGCCATTGCTGCAGGATGCCGCCGGGACGCAGGCGGCGCGACAGCACGCGATAAAACTCGGTCGAATAGAGCAGGCTCGATCCGGCGGCCTGCACCGGTGGGGGCGGGTCGATCACGATCGCGTCGTAGGTGTCGCGCGTGCGTTCCAGGTACCGGCGGGCGTCGTCGATCACCACCGTGGCGCGCGGCGAGCGCAGCAACTGATCGCCATCGGCGTGGAAGAAGCCGAAGACTTTGGGCACGCTGGGCACCAGCTCCACCACCGTCACCGGAATGCCCCAGGAAAGCGCGGCGCGAAACGAAGTGCCCATGCCGAAGCACAGGATCAGCGCGCGCCGCGGCGGCGCATCGAGAGACGCCAGCGGGAGGTGCGCCATCATCTTGGTGATGGGCGTCAGCAGCGTCATGCCGGTGCCGTTGGTGAGCAGAATCTTGTCCATGTCTTCGCCATCCGCGATGACCGTGGCGGTGTAGTCGCGGCGGATCACCGCATCGGGGTACTCGCTCTCGAAATCGCGCGTGAAGACGATCAGCAGCAGGGCGGCGGCCAGCGCGGCGAGCGGCAGCTTGAGGCGGCGGATACCGAGCGCCGGCGCGGAAGAGAGGCCCAACCCGAAGAGCGGCAGCGCCAGAAGAATCAGAGCCCAGCGCTGGCCCAGCGCCGGCAGTAGCACGAAGCCTGCGAGCAACGGCCCTAGAATGCAACCGATAGCGTTGACGGCGTAGGCCCGGCCGGCGCGGTCGGGATCGCCGCGCGACCAGCGGTCCACCAGCATGGGGGTGAGAAATCCCAGGATGCCGCAAAACGGTCCGATGCCCACCGCCACGCGCAGCGCCCCGGCCAGCAGGTCCGCGCCTTCCGGACCCGGCAGGCGAGGGTCCGCGGTGAGCAGGGGCAGCAGCGCGCCGCAGGCCGCTAGAATGGCCAGCGGCTGCCAGGCGAATTCGGAAACCAGACCGCGCTCGGATCGCCGGCGGTAGAGGCGTGAGCCTATGGCGGTGGCGGCCAAGTACACGGCCAGCATGGCGGCGAAGGCGTAGACCACCGGTCCCAGGAAGGGCACAAATTGCCGCGTCCAGACCACTTCCATCGCCAGGCTGGCGAGACCCGTGGTGAACAGGAGCGGCAGGGCGGGGCAATCGGAACCGGGCAGGGCCTTGGGCGCGGCGGCCGGCGCGGAAGCTTGGCTCGGGGCGCCGGAACCGAGCGACCTCGAAAGCGCGAACGCCAGCGCGGCGATGGCGGCATTCGCGGCGGCGGCCACCACGAGCGATCGCGCGAAGCCCATCAGCTCGATCATCACGAAGGCTGAGCCAATCGTCCCCGTCATGGCGCCCAGCACGTTGGCCACGTACAGGTAGCTGAACGAGCGCGGCGATTGACTGCCGAACGCCGCGCGAATTCCGGCCATCGCTACCGGAAACGTGGCCCCCATCGCGGCGCAGAACGGCAGCATCACCAGCGCGATCCACGCGCCCGACGCCACATAAAACCCCAGCGATCCCCAGGCCGCCGGCTGCACGCTCATCAGCGCGTGGCAGTAGCGCAGCAAAGGAGCCACCACCAGGCCCGAGGCGCCGATCGTCAATTCGATGGCGGCATAGAGGCGTATGAAAAACGCAGCCGGCTGCGATGCGTAGCGGCGCGTGAGCCGCCCGCCGGCCCAGCTTCCCAGAGCCAGCCCGGCCATGAAAACCGAGAGCACAATCGAAACCAAAGGAGTGGTGACGCCGAAACCGGCCATCGCCACGCGCAACCAGATCACCTGGTACACCAGGCTGCAAAAGCCCGACAGGAAGAAGCACAGGAAGAAGATGTTCATAAGCGGCGAACCGCGGAATCCAGCGTCGCGGAGTTATTGGTAGGAAGCTACGCCTGCGCGCAGACGGCCCGCACCACGGCGTCGGTGAACTCGTCGGTGGAGGCTTTTCCGCCTACGTCGCCGGTAAGATGGCGGCCTTCCGCGTAGACCTGGTGAATCGCGCCCTGCAAGCGGGTGGCGGCCTGCCGCTCGCCGATGTGCGCCAGCATCAGGACCGCGGATTGCATCAGCGCGGTGGGGTTGGCAAGCCCTTTGCCCGCGATATCCGGAGCGGTTCCGTGGACCGC
>CAYRWE010000430.1:0-2977 GCA_964427655.1 uncultured Solibacteraceae bacterium
GCTCGGTCCTCGTCGAGGGTCCCGTGGGCGGGCGCGAGCCGCTCAAGGATGTGGCCCGCAACCTGGATCGCTGGGTCAATGGCATCGTGGCGCGCGTCTTTTCGCAGAACACCGTCGATGAGCTGGCGCGCTGGTCGTCCGTGCCCGTCATCAACGCGCTGAGCGACCTCTACCATCCCTGCCAGGCGCTGGCCGACGTGCAGACCGTGCGCGAACGCTTCGGCGATCTCAAGGGCGTCAAGCTGGCCTTCATCGGCGACGGCAATAACGTGGCGCATTCGCTTATGCTCACGTCGCTGCGGCTGGGAATGCGGTTCGCCATCGCCTGCCCGCCCGGATATACGCCCGATCCCGATATCGTGGCGCAGGCCGAGGGATTGGCCACCGTCTTCGGATCTTCCATCGTGGTGACCCACAATCCCGGCGAGGCGGTGGCCGGCGCGCATGCCGTCTATACCGACGTGTGGGCCAGCATGGGCCAGGAGCAGGAGGCCGTCGAGAGGCGGCGCGTCTTCCACGAATACCAGGTGAACGAGGAGCTTTTCGCTCAGGCGCGCCCGGATGCCGTCTTCATGCACTGCCTCCCCGCCAAGCGCGGCGAGGAGGTCACCGACCCGGTGATCGAATCCGGGCGCTCGGTGGTCTTCGAACAGGCCGAGAACCGGCTGCACGCGCAGAAGGCGCTGCTGCTCATGATGCTCGAATGAGGGTGGGCACGCTTTTAGCTTGCCCGGCCTCTTGTTAACTTAGAATTCTGCACAAATATATGACTAAACCGAAAAAAGTGGCTCTCGCCTACTCCGGCGGGCTGGATACTTCCGTCATCATCCCGTGGCTCAAGGAGAACTACGGCTGCCAGGTGGTGGCCGTTTGCGGCGATATCGGGCAGGGCAGCGACGAACTGGCCGGCCTGGAGGAGAAGGCCCGCAAGACGGGCGCCGACGAGGTCTACGTCGAGGATATGCGCGAAGAGTTCGTCTCGCAATATCTCTGGAAGCTGGTGCGCTCCGGCGGCGTTTACGAGCATAAGTACCTGCTGGGCACTTCCATCGCGCGGCCGCTGCTGGCGTCTAAGCAGGTGGAAGTGGCGCTGCGCACGGGCTGCGACGCGGTGGCCCACGGCTGCACCGGCAAGGGCAACGACCAGGTGCGCTTCGAGCTGACTTACAAAGCCCTCGCGCCGCAGCTTCGCGTCATCGCGCCGTGGCGGGAATGGAAAATCGTTTCGCGCGAAGACGCCATCGAGTACGCGCGCGCGCACAACGTGCCCATCGCGCAATCCACCACCAAGATCTATAGCCGCGACCGCAACATCTGGCACATCTCGCACGAAGGCGGCGCGCTCGAAGATCCGGCCAACGCCGCGCCGGACGATATCTGGATGCTGACGCGCAGCCCTTCGGAAGCCCCCGAGCGGCCCGGCGAAGTGACCATAGCCTTCGAGAAAGGCGTGCCGGTGGCCGTGGACGGGCGGCGCATGCGCGCTTTCGAGCTGCTCGAAGCCCTCAACCACATTGGCGCGGAGCACGGCATCGGGCGCATCGACCTGGTGGAGAACCGCTTCGTGGGGATGAAGTCGCGCGGCTGCTATGAAACTCCCGGCGGCACCCTCATCATGTTCGCCGTACGCGAGCTGGAAGCTCTTACGCTCGATAGGAACACGCTGCACTACAAGCAGCAGCGCGCGCTCGAATACGCCGAGATGGTTTACAACGGCCTGTGGTTCACGCCGCTGCGCGAATCGCTGGACGCCTTCTTCGAGAAGATCGGCGAAACCACCACCGGCGAAATCCGCCTGCGGCTCTACAAGGGCAACCTGGAACCGCTGCGCCGCACCTCGCCCTACTCGCTCTATTCGCTGGATATCGCCAGCTTCACCATGGGGGCCAGCTACGATCAGAAAGACGCGCTGGGCTTCATCAACCTGACGGGGCTTCCCATCAAGGTGCGCGCTTCCCTCGCCGGAGCCGCGGGCAAGACCAAATGAAGCTCTGGGGCGGACGTTTTTCGGAGCAATCCTCGGAAGTCTTCGAGCGCTTTTCGGGCTCGCTGGCTTTCGACCGGCGGCTGGCGGATGCCGATATACGCGGCTCGCAGGCGTTTGCGCGCGCGCTCGAAGCGGTCGGCATTCTCACCGCCGGCGAGCGCGCGGAGATTGTCGCGGCCTTCGAGGAGATGCGCGTGGAGGCCGCCGCGCCGGGCTTTTTCGAAGGCGCCTCCGACGAAGATGTCCACACGCTGGTCATACGCAAGCTCGAGGAGAAGACCGGCGCCCTGGCGGATAAGATCCACACCGGCCGCAGCCGCAACGAGCAGGTTTCGCTCGATACGCGGCTGTGGTTGCGCGAGGAGTGCGACCGCGTGCGCGGCCTGGTCTGCGCCACGATGCGCGCGCTGGTGGGCCGCGCGCAGGCTTGGCGCGATGCCATAATTCCCGGCTACACCCACATGCGGCGCGCCCAGGCGGTTCTGTGGCCGCACTACCTGCTGGCCTATTTCGAAATGCTGGCGCGCGATTGGGAGCGCTTCGGCGAGGCCCGCCGGCGCGCCAACGTGCTGCCGCTGGGCTCGGGCGCCCTGGCCGGCAGCGGCTTTCCTTTCGATCGCGAAGCCATGGCCCGCGACCTGGGCTTTGAAGCCGTCACGCGCAACAGCATGGACGTTTCGGCCGATCGCGATTTCGCACTCGATTTCCTCTACGCCGCCTCGGCCACCATGCTGCACTTGAGCCGCCTGGCCGAAGACTGGATTCTCTACTCGAGCGAGGAGTTCGGCTGGATCGAGCTTTCCGACGCCGTCACCAGCGGCTCGAGCCTCATGCCGCAGAAGAAGAATCCCGATTCGCTCGAGCTGATCCGCGGCAAGTGCGGACGCGTGATGGGCTGCCTGACCTCGCTCATGGTCACGATGAAGGGGCTTCCCATGACTTACAATCGCGACATGCAGGAGGACAAGGTCCCGCTCTTCGAGGCCGCCG
>CAYRWE010000431.1:0-2940 GCA_964427655.1 uncultured Solibacteraceae bacterium
GCGGACTGCAATTGCGCGGTCGAAGTGTCGATGGTGGCAGCGGCTTCCGTCACATCCACCGTCGTGCTGACAGTTCCTACCGGCAACGTCAGGTTGACCGAAGCCGTGTGATTCAGTTGCAGTTCGGCATTCGCAACCGTGGCAGTGGCGAACCCCTTGGCCGTGGCCGAAACATCGTACCGGCCGACCGGTATGTTGTTGAGACGGTATTCTCCGACGCTGCTCGTGACAGACGTGTACTTCACGCCGGTGTCTTTATTGGTAGCGGTTACCGTCGCGCCCGGAACGGCCGAGCCGCTGCTGTCGGTCACTGCTCCCACGAGAATACTGTCTTGGGCCTGACCGAAACTGAGTGCCGTAAAGCAGAACAATGCCAACAGCACTCCGATTACGAAATTGCGCATAGTCCTCTTCCTTTCAAACGGAACAAGTGTCGATGTATCCTACATTGCATGTTTGTAACCAAGTTAACAAATGGCAATCATATTGGATCTTAAGGACTTGCTTCAGGTTTGACAACCGATTTCCGGAACCATTCGGTTACCCGAAGGTACCACCATGGCTCCAAAGAGCCATTCCGGCCTAGTTATCTCTATTTGTTTCTTTAGGTTGAGTTACCTATGAGATCCTGTAGGGAACAATACGGATTAACGGAGTCCAAATACCGAAATTCAGGCTTTCACGGGACAGGGCGGTATCCCCACACCGCCGTCTTCGAGAGCCGCGCCAACCCGCAGGATCATGCCTTCTTCGAACGCCGGCCCTATGACCTGCAATCCAATAGGCATTCCGCTGCTGCCGAGGCCGCACGGGATCGAAAGTGCCGGAAAACCCAACACATTGATGCCGCGAACCAGGCGCGTGGCCGCCAGCCGGACATCTTCACTCCTACCGTCGATGCGGATCGTGCTTTCGCCGATGCGCTGCGCCGTGTCCGGTGTGGTGGGGGCTATTAGGCAATCCACTTGCAGCCAAAGGCCCTCGAACTCGTGCCGGATTTTCCGACGCAGCCGTTGCGCCTGGATATAGTCGGTGGCCGGGAGGAGCCGCCCCTGGTCGAGCAGCGCCAACACGTCCGCGCCGAAGCGTCCCCGATCGCTCAAGTGAGCTTCGAGCGCCGCCGAGGCCTCCGCCAGCAGGATCACCCGCCCCACGGCATTGAGGGCCTCGATATCCGGAACCCGGATCGGCCGTATTTCGGCGCCCAGCGATTCCGCTCGCGCGACTGCCCCCCGAACCGCGGATTCCACGTCGGGGTGCAGCCGTTCCAAATAGAAATTCTCCGGAAAGCCCACGCGCAGGCGGCGGATCGAGCAATCCTCAGAGGGCACGTAGTCCACCACGGGATGGCGCGAGCTGGAGGGATCGCGGCGGTCGTATCCGGCGATGGCGTTTAAGACCAGGGCGGCGTCGCGCACGGAGCCGGCCAAGGGGCCCATATGATCCAGGCTGTAGCCCAGAGGCATGGCGCCGAAGCGGCTGACACGTCCGTAAGTGGGCTTCAGACCCACCACGCCGCAGAAGGCCGCCGGGATGCGAATCGAGCCGCCGGTGTCGCTGCCGATGGCGGCATAGACCAGGCCCGCCGCCACGGCCGCGCCCGCGCCGCCGCTAGACCCGCCCGGACTGCGCTCCGCGTCCCAGGGGTTGCGCACTGGCCCGTAATGCGGATTGTCGGATGTAATGCCGTAGGCCAGCTCGTGCATGTTGAGCTTGCCGAGCGGCACCGCTCCGGCTTCCTCGAGGCGTTCCACCACGGCCGCGTCGCTCTGGGGTATGAAGTTCTCGAAGATCCGCGAGCCGGCCGTAGTGCGCACTCCGCGCGTCCGGAAGAGATCCTTCACGGCAACCGGGATGCCATGCAACGGACCGCGATCGCGTCCGGCCGCCAGTTCCGCATCGGCCTGGCGCGCGCGCTCGAGCGCCAGCTCCGCCGTGACCGTGATGAAGGCGTTCAACGGCGCGTTCAAGCGCTCGATGCGCGCCAGTGCGGCCGTGGTCAGCTCGAGTGCGGAGACCCGGCGCCGCCGCAAGCGCCCGGCCGCTTCGCCGATGGTCACTCGGGGTCCCCGGCGCGGAACTCGGTTGCCGGTTCGAGCTCTTCGGGAAGATCCGCGGCCAGCGGCCTGAATGCGCGTTCCAGGGCCTCCAGCGGCGCCGTGACCGCGTCCGTCGCCGCAGCTTCCAAGCCCAAGCCCCGGGCTATGGCTTTCCAGTCTCGCACGATTGCCGCGTCCCCTCTCCCAGCGCCAACGGATCGGGCTCGCCATGGCGCGCCGTCCAGTGCGCGCCCGCCAGCACGACCAGGGATCCGATGAAACTCCAGATCAGGATGGCCACCGAATAGTGAAACACGCCGTATTCCCGCTGCAGCTTCTCGCGGGTCAGCCAGAACAGAAGCAGGCTGATGTACTTGAAGGCTTCCAGGACCAAGCCTACCACGATGGCCACCGGCACCACGCGCTTGGGCGGGATGGAGCGGTTGGGAAGCAGCCAGTAGATCAGAAACAGCCCCAGAATCGAAACCGGTATGGCCGCGACTTTGAATAGCAGCAGGTTCAGCCATACTTCCACATCCGCGTGCGCACCGAAGAAATCCGCGATCCAGCTCCGGTTCAGCGCCGAAAACATAAGCGAAACCAGGGCCAGCCCGCCGCACGCAAAGATCATGCCCAGGGCCACCATCTGGTTCTTCAGATAGCTGCGGTTGACTGTTACTCCCCAGGCCCGGTTGAGCGCCACTTCGAGCGGCTCGAAGACCCCATTGGCGGTGAAGAGCAGCAGAAACATCGAGGTGATTTGCAGCGTGCCGCGCGCCGGCAAGTTGCGGCGCACGAAATCGCCCAAGTCCCCGGGCAGGTAGTCGTTCAAGCCCACGTAGATGGCTTCCACCGCGGCCGGCCAGTGCAGCACGTTGCGGCAGAACGAGAGCATCACGAT